>JAHDPQ010000026.1 GCA_018434245.1 Oscillospiraceae bacterium | reverse complement strand
GAAATATGAAAGCAGCAAGTAGGATCTTTATTAATAACACTAGAAAAGCATGGATCAACGGTCTGTTTCTGGCAGTTACTCTGGCTATTAATGCGTTAGGTGCAATAGGTGCAATCAACGGACTCTCACAGAAGCAAATTTCTGATAAGTACCTTACCCTGATAACACCGAGTCCCTCTACTTTTAGCATTTGGGGTGTAATCTATTCGCTGCTGATAATATCTATTTTTACAATGATCATTAAGAATAAGACCCCATATTATCAGAGAGCCATAGGTCAGCTCACTGTTCTTTTTCGTCTTTCCTGCGTTCTAAATATTGCATGGATTGTTGCTTTTTCCTATGTTCAGATTGAACTATCCGTGCTCTTTATCTTAGGGCTTGTCATAGTATTGTCCTTAATTTGCAAACAGCTTTTGAAAATACAAGAAAACAGGCGCTGGCTTTTGCCATTGAGCTTTGGGTTATATGCAGGCTGGTTGGTTATTGCAACTGTCGTTAATATCTCCGCAGCACTCGTCAAGCTTAAATGGGATGGCTTCGGACTATCTGATGAAACTTGGGCTGCCATCATCTTGGTGGTAGCAGTTTTGTTGGTTATTGGGGTGCAGCTAAATAACCGTAACGCTGTATTCCCACTGCCTGTCGCTTGGGCTTATTTCGGAATTTATCAATTCTTAAAAGCACCGGAAGGCTTTAACGGACAATATAGCTTTTTGCAAGTCGCTTCAATGGTAGGGATGGTTGTTTTAATTGGTACAGCTGCAATTCAGCTTTATAGGAACCATTTTTCGCTGCTGCCATCACTTAATAATAATTGATGCTTACATTTGGGTGCAAACGATGGGGTGTTTACCTACCAAAGGTTGATGGACAGTACCTGCCAAAATCCAAACGTTTACAAAAAGGCGATGAATCCCTTGTAATGATGCAGGCTGAGGAATGACAAGGTTGCTTTGTAAATTGCCTGAACCTGATAAATGTACTCTGCTGAAAGGAATTACAATGATCAATTTTGGATATGCCTGCCTTGCTCTGGGTGTTGCCGATACGCAAATGAAATCCTGTACCATGCGCACTATTACACCGGAACGTCTGCGGGAAATTATCACACATAATCTTCGGGCGCTGATGCAGCTTGTTCAATATAATAAAGAACACAATATACTGTTATTTCGCATCAGCTCTGATTTAATTCCCTTCGGTTCAAGCACTGTAAATACCTTGCAGTGGCAGGAGGAGTTTGCAGATGAGTTTGAAAAAATCGGCAAGGCGATTGCTGATGCAGGCATGCGTATTTCGATGCATCCCGGGCAGTATACAGTAATGAATTCCCCTGATGAGAATGTGGTTAATCGAGCAATTGCTGATTTGGAATACCATGAACAGGTATTGCGCCTTTTGAAGGCAGACAGTACAAGCAAAATCATACTCCATGTTGGGGGTGCTTACGGGGATAAAGCAGCCGCAAGCAAGCGTTTTTGCCGCAACTGGGAACGGTTGAGTGACAGGGTGCGCAGTCGTATCGTACTGGAAAATGACGAACGGATTTATACGATATTCGATGTCCTAAATATAGTCGAACAATTGGGAATTCCCGCAGTATTTGACACTTTGCACCACTCCATTCATTTGCCCAGTGAAGGTGGGGCGGTTACAGATTGGATTTTACAATGCAAAAAAACATGGAAATTATCGGATGGAAGACAAAAAATTCACTACTCCCAGCAAAGCCTATATGGGAAGCCGGGTGCGCATTCAAAAACAATTTATGTAGAAGAGTTTCTGCGATTTTACAAAGAGATTTATAATATCGATCTTGATGTTATGTTAGAGGTAAAGGATAAGAACTTATCCGCTGTAAAATGTGGCCTAATGGTCTCGGATACTAACAATGTATCTTGCTTGGAACGAGAATGGGCAAAATATAAGTACAGTGTGCTCGAGCACTCACCCAGTGCATATCTGACAATACGGGCACTACTAAAGGATAAATATGCATATCCAGCAGTACAGTTTTACAGTATCTTAGAGCAGGCATTGGACCAACCACTGGAAACTAACAATGCTGTCAATGCGCTGCTTCATGTCTGGGGATACTTTAAAAAGGTTGCGAAACTGGATGAAAAAAAGCACTTTTTCTCCGCCTTTGATAAATATAAAAACAACACTGCAAAGCTAACTACCGTAAAGAATCAGCTTTATAAGCTATCCAAAAAATATGATGCGCAATATCTCCTCCAGTCCTATTACTTTTTATAATTAAGGAGGGGGCCTGCAAAACCGTTACCCCTGCCGCCTAATATTTTAACGGGGCTTTTTGCAATCTTTTATTGACACGACCGCTTGGATTGAAGACAACCGACCGTCAGACCGAGTAACGTAAATAAGACATCCGGGCTGTACATACAGCCCGGATGTCTTATTTACGGTTTCCGTTTTACCCTATGTATCAAATTATGTGTGGTTTAAGGATTGATTTCTTTCTTTGCGATTGGTTGCCAAAGTAAAGGAAACTGCTAAAGCAATGAACCCAATGCCGATTAAATCGGTGACAATTCCCGGAACAATGGTAAGCAACGCAGAAACCAAAAGACCCATTCGAGCGGGAATCGGAAATCGGAATTTAAAGATGTATCCTTCAAAAGCGCCTACTAGGCAGAGAACACCTAATATTGCGGTTACAGCCGCCAGCGCAATTTGGCCTCCATTTCCTACCATGATCAGAGCTGGGGACGTAAGAAAAATAAAGGGTACGATGTATGCAACTATCCCCATCCGAAAAGCCATAAACCCGGTTTTGTTAGGATCTGCATCAGCTAATGCTGCAGCAGTATAAGCCGTAATGGCTACCGGGGGAGTGATGGCTCCGATACAACTAAAAATAAAGATGAAAAAATGGGCGGCAATGGGGGCAATGCCCATTTCGATCAGCGGCGGAGCTAGAACCGCAGCCAAAATAATATACACAGCCGTGGGAGGCATGCCACAACCAAGAATAATGGTAATGATGGCTGCGATAACAGCTCCCACATAAATATTACCGTTGGCAATGCTGATCAGCGAGTAGGACAACTTTGCACCAAGCCCTGTCATAGACAGAACACCCACTATAATTCCGGCAGTAGCACAGGTAGCTACAATAGACAGTACCGAACTGGAGCCGGTGGCAAGAGCTTCGGTTAGATTTTGAAAGTTGGGGCGAGTTTCCGTTTTAAAACACGCCACAATAACAATAGAAATAATGGAGTAAAAGGCAGACTTAATAGGACTGAACCCGATAAAGATCAACACCAGAAGGCAAAGAATGGGAATGACAAAGATCCCTCGCTCCTTCATGACTTCCCTTACCAAAGGTAACTCCTCTTTACGTAGGCCCTTTAGTCCGGTTTTGACCGCAATAGCATCTACCGACATCACCACTGAAAAGTAGTACAGTAAAGCAGGCAAAACTGCTGCCATAGCCACTTCGGTATACGGTACACCAATATATTCGGCCATAATGAAGGCACCGGCTCCCATAATAGGCGGGGTAAACATGCCTCCGCTGGAGGCAACAGCCTCTACTGCCGCGGCTACATGAGGCTTATATCCGGTTTTTTTCATCAGCGGAATGGTAAAGGAACCAGTGGTAACAACGTTGGCTGCGGAAGAACCGGAGATCATTCCCATAAGCCCGCTGGCAAGAATTGCCGTTTTGGCGGGGCCGCCTCGATAGCGCCCGGTCATAGCATAGGAAATATCCACAAACCACTGCCCAGTGCCAAACGCCTCCAGAAATGCGCCAAAGATAACAAACAGAATAATATAACTGGCTGCAATGCCCATAGGTACACCAAAAACGCCCTCGGTAGAAACATACATAAAGGTGACAATCCGGCTCCAGGTTTCACCTTTATGGGCCAGAAACCCGGGCATGTAAGACCCGAACATCGTGTAGAGCAAAAAGACAAGGGCAGTGACGCTGAGTAATTTTCCCGTGGTGCGGCGGGTTGCCTCAAGTACACAGAGTATCATAATGGTACCCATGACAATATCCATCTGAGGTGGTTTTCCCACCTTCAAAATCCGGTTCTGCCACACCACCATAATATAGACACCCGCCACCATAAAAGCTATGGAAAGAAGGTAGTCAATGGCACGTGTTAGACGGGAAGAATGTTTACCTAGCTTTAATTCCTTGGTCAGGAAAATAGTGGGGCAAAGCAAAGTAATCAGAAGCGCCCGCTGTACCATGTCGGAAAAGCTTCCAAATGCCGCTATGTAGAGAAATACCAATGAGGTAGTAATGTATAGAATGCGAACCAACGGCTTGATCCAACGCTCTTGCTGGATAACTGCATCACTCATGATAAAGCACCTATCTCCTTAAAGTAGCGCTCGGCACCAGGATGAAGAGGAATGGGCACGTCCTTAGCGGCGGATTCAATGGTCAAATCCTTTGCCGCGGGGTTGGATTGCTGAATCTTTTCAATATTTTCCATAAATGCTTTGGTCATGTCATATACCAGTCCTTCGGGCAAATCGGCGTTGCACACAATCATATTAGACAGATGAATGGCTGGAATATCCTCTTCGGTTCCGTAAACATCTTTAGGGATGAAAGTCTCAGCATAAAAGGGATAGTTTTTTAAAATTTGTTGCCTCATAGCCTCGTCTATTTCCAAAATAACAACATCCTTGCGGGTAACGGCCAACTCTGTAATAGCGGCTGCTGGGAATGCCGACTGCACCACGACCGCATCACATTTACCGTCGGTCAGAGCAGACATACCATCGGAATACGATATGTAGGTTGCATTAACATCATCAATAGAAAATCCAAATTCAGCCCAAATATCCGTGGCCATATTGATGGCACCACCGCCAGCGGGTCCCATAACAACACGCTTGCCCTTTAAATCTTCCATCTTTTTAATGCCGGTTCCCTCTAAAGTTACCACATGAAAAATACCTTTAGACAAACCACTGAACATTGCACTGACTTTATTATGATATTCTTCGTAGGGTGCAGAGTTAGTCACTGCCGCATAAGCCATAGGCCCTTGGGTGATGGCGACATCCAGCGTTCCTTCCTCAATCAGGCCATTGTTTTCTACTGCGCCTCCGGTTACCTGAGCTGTAGCCTGAATCCCCAAGTCATTGGTGATGATATCGGCCATGGCAATCCCAATCGGATAGTAGGCACCACCGGCGCCCGCAGTGCCAATGGAAAGAAATTTAGGTTTTTCATAGTTTGCCATATCTTCTTGGGCATCATCACTGGCGGTGCTTGCACTTGCACCAGAACTCTCGCTTTGACTCTGTGGCGCTGCGGTGGAGGTCGAATTGCCACCGCTCGCTTCGCTGCATCCGGAAAATAGCGTTCCTACTACAATGATTGCCAGCAACAGGCTTATAACTTTTTTCATCATTTGCCTCCCGCAATTCTAAATAACTCCGTCAATCGGTGAGGAGTTACCTGTGTTGTGTTTGTTTGCCATGCGATTCTTTAGTCACCGTAGAACTGCCTGCTCTTCGGAAGTATCGCTATGGTCCGAAGAGCAGGAGCCCAGTAAAGTCCGATTGTTATAGGGATATCTTCGTGCATCCGCTGCCCTTGACACCTTCGGCGACTTGGGCTTTTTCTTCATCGGTCAAAGGCAGCACGGGGAGGCGCATAAGCGCAGAAGAGAAGATTCCTCTTTGATGCAGAGCCTCCTTCATGCGGGCATGGGCTTCACCGGAGGGTTGTCCGCCACCGTAAATCGCCCTAGAAATGGGGAAAATCTTGTCGTCATACTCGTGAATTTTCTTGAAATCACCAGCCTTATAAGCTTTGAATGCCTCGGTGATTAACTCGGGGATGCAGGCGGCAAAGCCTATGAGGGCACCATCCATACCGGGGAAGGTCAAAGAGGACATAAGGCTTTCGTCATGGCAGGTAATCAGAGAAACATGGGGAGCTTCCCTGCGCAGAACGCGGACATCGTTCTCGTAAAGAGGGGTAACCCTAGTTCCCATCTTAATGGCCTTGACATGATCGATCTCCTTACACATTTTTACCAGAGTCTCCACCGGATAGAAAGCTTTGCTAATGGCGGGATACAGGTGGATAATGATATCGATATCTGCGCCATCGGCCACATCCTTCACATAGTTGAAAGGGGCATCGGGATGCATTCCAAAGCGAAGCCACATGTGAGGCGGCATCAACAGGATACCATCGGCTCCGGCCTCTTTAGCTTCCTTGGCCATTTCAATGGACTCAATGGTGTTTTCGCAGTTAAGACCGGAGATAATCAACACCTGGTCCCCTACCTCGTCGGCGACAATTTCGATAACACGTTTGCGCTCAGCGCGGCTCAAGCCAGTAATTTCACCTGTGTGACCGTTGCAGACAAGACCGCCGATTTCATCAAAGGAAGCCAGCCACCGCACATATTTGCGCAGCTCGGGCTCGTTGATGCTATAATCGTTGTTCAGGGGGATACAGATTGCGGGAAATATTGTTTTCCAGTTTTTTACTTTAGCCATTTTTGTTCTCCTTTTCTTCTGTTACTAATTAACTTGCTCGTAGTGTGTGCACATACACCAAAGCGTCTTGCCGCAGATGCGGCGCTAGACAGTAGACTATTTGACATCAAAAAGACTAACTTGTACTACAAAACGGATAGTTTACTTTCGCTTGCAATCGTTTGTAGTCGCTGACACTGTTATAGCACTCAAAAAAATCTAAGTCAATAGGTACAATAAATGCTGCAATTTTTTGCATAGTTTATCAGTTTTGACCTTGGCAATTTGTACGATTTTAAATGCAATCGTTTGGCGGTTATTAAAATTACAGGCATCTCTTTTGATATCGAGTATGTAGACAATATTTATAAATTTTAAAGAAATTATGTAGTTTCCCGTACAACCAGTGATGTTTCAAACACCACATGTTGCGTTTCTGGTTTATTCTCCGGGGACGCCTCAATATCCTCTACAATGAGTTGGGTAATTTTCTTCCCGATATCGTAAGCTGGCATTTCGATGGATGTCATAGAAGTTTCCATCATGCTGCCGATGGAATGGCCGGTTAGGCTCATCACCTTGATTTGATCGGGAATGATGATTCCTCGCTCTTTCAAAGCTCGAATAGTGCCAATTCCCTGCATATCCAGAGCGGCAATAATGCTATCGAGTTGGGGGTTCTTTTCCAGCAAATAGTGAGTACCCTTGAGCCCATCATTAAAATTATCATATTTCGGCGATCGCGATCGGGAAATATTTTCTTTAAGTCCAAACTGTTTAATAGCAGCCTGATATCCCCGGTAACGTTCTTTATAGGGGATCAGTCCGATGTTGCCGTTAATCAATCCAATGTGTTTGCAGCCTTTGGACACCAGATATTTAACTCCTTCGTACGCACAGGAAAAGTAATCGGCCACAACACTTGTAATCTGCATATCCTGCGCACGAATCACTTGGGCAACTGATATTCCGCTCGACTTAATATCGCGAATTAACCTACCGTTTTCTCCGGTAGAAGCAATGATAATACCATCAACAAACCCATTGCGCAAACGGTTTAAGCATGCAGCTTCCTGTTCTGCATTGTCTTGTGTACTGCATATCATAACACCATATCCCAGTTTTCGAGCCTCTTGCTCAATTCCTTGGGCAATCTCAGCAAAAATGGTTAGCTTAAGACTGGGAATAACCAGTCCAAGAGTATTTCTTTTTCCTTGCCGCAATCCTTTGGCCAGCAAATTTGGCTGATAGCTTAATTGCTTTACTGCCTCAAAAATTCTCGCCTTGGTTTCAGGATGCACGTAGGATGAACCATTGAGGGCACGGGATACCGTGCTTACATCTACACAAGCCAGCTTTGCAACATCCTTTAGAGTTGCCATCTTGTTTTTCCTCCCTTTATAGCTACAAAATCTTTCTATCATAAAATACTTGCTTGCAAGATAATTCTACGTTAGGAGTGTCTTTTTAAGGATAACACTTACGTCATAGCAAGGTAACAGAGAACATAGGAGCTTCTCTCAGGGTGCAGATTAAATGTTAGAAGCGTATATTCTTATCCTTGAGATCTTGGCATAGAATCCATAGGTATTTTTACTAGAGTCTCTATTTGAATAAAAAATAGTTACAAACGATTGCGGAAGGTAAGGCAAACGATTGTGCACTGAGTTATTTATATCATTTCTATACTAACAGTGTCAATTAATAAAGCGCTATCTGCAATATCTTGCATAAATTAGTCATTTTGACATGTCCAAAATAGCAATAATCACATCGTGTATTTTAGACAGTTTGTACTAATGAGCCGTTAAAATCAACCCAAAAGTTATTTTAGCTATATTGGTGGATGAAAACAAGTAGGGCTCTCAGAACGGTATTACGGCGATGACGGAGCAACCTGTCCGCAACCACCGGCCAATACACGCAATTCCCATTACACACTCAATTGTAATGCAATCACCATAAAACCTCTTCCGAATTGAAAGCGCTCCTACGCTTCTGGAAATCTTGCAGGAGTCCCGCCTTCCTTCTTAGCCGGCGAACCCCGCTTAAACAATAAGTTTAAGCGGGGTTTTCTATGGGTTCTATTCGGTTATCTAAGCACAGTGTAGAGTAGGTAAATCCACAACACACACTGGGCTGGCACAAGGAGCAGGAATTTGATGTGCTTGGTTTTATGCCGGAACAGGTACATGCCCAACGCAAGGCCAAAGCATCCTCCCAACAGGCCGGTCAGGAGCAGCGTAGCTTCTGAAATCCGCCGGAGTCTTTTCTTGGCCCGGCGTTTATCCGACCAGCAAAGATAGAACCCCCCGAGATTCAAACACAGGATATAAATCAGTAGGTAGGTAGTGAAATTCGTCATGTCAGCCCAATCTCTTTTCTGTAGATTATGATAAACGAGCCTGCCATATCAGCGGTTTGGGGATACCTATCCAGCCTTTACATAGCTCGAAGCCTGTCCATCACCGACTGAAACACCGCCGCGATGTCCTCCTGAATCACCAAGTCGGCCCGATGGTCCAAAGAGGTGGAGTTTTTGTTGATTAAAACACAGTGTCTCCCGCCAAAATACCTTACCAAACCTGCTGCGGGGTAGACGATTAAAGAAGTCCCGCCCACAATCAAAGTATCCGCGTGGGCAATCTGGTTTACGGCGTTTTCGATGGAGTGGGTGTTCAGGCTTTCTTCGTACAGCACAACATCGGGCTTCACCCTGCCCCCGCACTTGCTGCAAAGGGGGATTCCTTCTGCGCCCAGGATATACTCAAGGTCATAGAAGCTGCGGCAGGTTTCACAGTAGTTTCGATGCACCGAACCGTGGAGCTCTATAACGTTTTTGCTGCCTGCCAGCTGATGCAGCCCATCTATGTTCTGTGTCACCACTGCCGAGATCTTTCCCATTTCTTCCAATTCTGCCAGAGCGGTATGACAGGGATTGGGTTTGGCATTTGGATGGACCAGCGCTATTTTGTAATACCGGAAAAACTCCTGGGGGTGCTTTTTATAAAAGGTGTGGGATACCAGTTCTTCCGGAGAGAAGGAGCGATTCCACTGTTTGCTGAAGATGCCCTCTGCGCTTCTAAAGTCTGGAATCCCCGATGCAGTAGAGACGCCCGCGCCTCCAAAAAATACAACGCGCTCACTTTTTGCCAGAATCGCCGCCAGTTGATCAATATACATGATCTCACCTCCGTCAAAATATGTCATCTTATGTCTATTATACCATAGAAGTAAAGCGGATATGGTATCATTGGCCATTGCCGTAGGCGGGCCTTGCAAATGAGCGTATCATATCCGTCCTGTGGCTATGATACCACAGGCACAAAGCACTGTTGTAGTATCAGAAATATAATAGAGCATCTATCGGCGGGTGGTGTATGGGACCAAAGGTTTTCTTATACAAAAAGAGTGCAGCGGCCCCGCGGCTTCTGCACTCTTGGTGTATGTTTCGCGCAAGGAACTTACAGGCGTCAGCCTCCTAGATAAGCCTTGCGGATTTTGTCGCTTTCAATCAGCTCCTCGCCAGTGCCGGATACTGCAATGCTTCCCGTTTCCAGAACGTAGGCTCGGTCGGCGATGGAAAGGGCCATCTGAGCGTTTTGCTCCACCAGAAGGATGCTAGTTCCCTTTTTATTCATCTCCTGAATGATGGCAAAAATCTGCTCCACCAGCAGAGGGGCAAGACCCATAGAGGGCTCATCCAGCATCAAAAGCCGGGGCCTGCTCATCATGGCCCGGCCCATGGCCAGCATCTGCTGCTCTCCGCCGGACAAGGTTCCCGCAATCTGCTTGCGGCGCTCCAACAGGCGGGGAAAAAGGGCAAACACCTGCTCCATATCGGCGTCGGTGTCTCTATTTTTTTGGGTGTAGGCACCCATCTCCAGATTTTCCTGCACCGTCATCTGAAGGAACACCCGCCTGCCCTCGGGAACATGGGCAAGGCCCCGCTCCACAATTTTGTGGGAAGGCAGGGTACTGATGTTCTCCCCCATAAAGTTGATTTCACCGGTTTTGGAGCGGAGCAAGCCGGAAATGGTTTTCAGCACGGTGCTCTTTCCTGCTCCGTTAGCGCCGATCAGGGTGACGATCTCCCCTTCCGTCACCTCCAGGGAAACACCCTTGATGGCGTGAATCGCCCCGTAATACACGTTGATGTTGTCAATTTTCAGCAAGGCTTACCCCTCCTTCCTTTTGCCCAGATAGGCCTCGATGACCTTGGGGTTATTCTGAATCTGGCTGGGCGTGCCTTTTGCAATCACCTTGCCAAAGTTCAGCACGCAGATGCCCTCGCAGATGCCCATGACCAGATTCATGTCGTGCTCAATCAGCATGATGGCGATCTGGAACAGGTCCCGAACCTTGACGATGTTGTCCATCAGCTCGCTGGTTTCGGAAGGGTTCATGCCTGCGGCAGGCTCATCCAGCAGCAGCAGGGAGGGGTTGGTGGCCAGAGCGCGGACAATTTCCAGCTTGCGTTGGGCCCCGTAAGGCAAGGAACCGGCCTGCTTATTAGCTAAATCCTGCAGATCAAAGATGGAGAGCAGCTCCATGGCCCGCTCGTGAGCCTGTTTTTCTTTTTTCCAGTAGGTAGGCAAGCGGAAGATGCCGCTCCACATCCCGTAGGTAATCTGGTTATGCATTCCAAGCTTTACGTTGTCCTCCACCGAAAGGTTGGAGAACAGGCGAATGTTCTGGAAGGTGCGGGCAATTCCCGCCTTGTTGACCTGAACGGTGGTCATGTTGTGGGTGTCGTACCCATCCAGCAGAATGGTACCCCGAGTGGGCTGGTACACCTTAGTTAACAGGTTGAAGACCGTGGTTTTTCCCGCGCCGTTGGGCCCGATCAGCCCGGCAATTTCCGTTCGGCCAATGGCCATGTTAAAGTCGTCCACCGCGATTAGGCCGCCAAAGTCGATGCCCAGATTGCGGGCCTCCAGCACCGGCAGCTTGTCGATATCCCGCTCGGGAATGATGTTGGTGGAAGGAACGGGCACCAGTTTGATTTCAGGTCTCTTATAGCTACTCATTGACTGCGCCCTCCTTTCCCTTGGTACCGTTTCGGGCCAGTATCTTGCCTCGAATCTGATACAGCAGGCCCTTAAAGTCATCGTTG
Organism: Oscillospiraceae bacterium; assembly: GCA_018434245.1. Classification (GTDB taxonomy): domain Bacteria; phylum Bacillota; class Clostridia; order Oscillospirales; family Ruminococcaceae; genus WRAV01. Next base: position 70,993 of record JAHDPQ010000026.1, on the reverse strand, counting down.
TTGGTGGCCAGCATCACCAGAATCAGCACCACGGCATACACCAGCATCCGGTAATCGTTAAACTGCCGCAGCATTTCCGGCAAGATGGTCAGAACGGTGGCTGCGATGATGGAGCCCAGAATGTTGCCCAGTCCTCCCAGCACCACAAAGACCAAAATCAAAATCGAGGTGTTAAAGTTGAATTTGGCGGCGGTGACGGTGGAGTAGTTGAGGGCATACAGGGTCCCCGCTGCTCCGGCCAACGCGGCAGAGGTGACAAAGGCCATCATCTTGTATTTGGTAGCGGGGATTCCCACGCTTTCGGCGGCGATCCGGTTGTCTCGCAGCGCCATGATGGCCCGCCCCGAACGGCTGTAAATCAGGTTGAGCACAATAAACAGGGTGATGAGGATCAAAGCAAAGCCCATGGTAAAGGTGGAGAGCTTTTTAATGCCCGAAATACCCATGGGCCCGTCGATGATGACCCGGCCGCCTTCTGCCAGTTCCAGAGCTGCGGCGCTGGTGAGGAAGCTGATGCGCAGCCCCCGATGGTCGATTCCCACATAAAGGCAGTTGATGATGTTTTTAATGATCTCCCCAAAGGCAAGGGTGACAATGGCCAGATAGTCGCCGCTTAGGCGCAGAACGGGTATACCGATAAGCACTCCCGCCAAGGCGGCGCAGGCAGCGCCGATGAGCATGGAGACTGCCATGCGCACCGCTCCCAGAGAGATAATGCCTTCCAGAGCAATACAGGCCACCACTCCGGTGAAGGCACCCACACTCATAAATCCGGCGTGACCCAGGGACAACTCTCCCAGAACGCCAATGGTGAGGTTGAGGGACACCGCCATCACCACATAGACGCAGATGGGTACCAGCTGTCCCTGCAGAGAGGAGCTGATGTGGCCGCTTCCCATCACCATCTGAAGCACCACATAGGTTACCACAACCAGCCCATAAATCACAAGGTTGCTGCGCAACCGCTTTCCGATGCGTTTCATATCTGCCACCTCAAACTTTCTCGGTGATCTGCTTGCCCAACAGCCCGGTGGGCTTTACCAGCAGAATCACAATTAAAACCGCAAAGACAATGGCGTCGGAAAGCTGGGTGGAGATGTAGCCTTTGCTGAAGATTTCGATAATTCCAAGGAGGATACCCCCCAGCATGGCGCCGGGGATGGAGCCGATTCCGCCAAATACAGCGGAGGTAAAAGCCTTGATGCCGGGCATAGAGCCGGTGGTAGGCATCAGGGTGGGGTAAGCGGAGCTGAGCAGAACTCCCGCAATGGCCGCCAGGGCTGAGCCGATGGCAAAGGTGACGGAGATGGTGTGGTTGACGCTGATACCCATAAGCTGGGCGGCACCTTTATCTTCCGAGCAGGCCCGCATGGCCTTGCCCATTCTGGTTTTGCTGGTGAACCATGTCAGGGCCACCATAATCACAACGCAGGTGGCAATGGTAACAATGGTGATGACGGAAATAGAAAGTCTTCCGTCAAAAAACTTTACAGAACCGTCCCCCACCACCGAGGGAAACACCTTGGGGTTGGAGGTCCAGAGCAGCTGCGCCGCGTTCTGCAAAAAATAGCTGATGCCGATGGCGGTAATCAGCACCGATAGAGAAGGGGCCGAGCGCAGGGGCTTGTAGGCCAGCCGCTCGATAGTCACGCCCAAAACCGTACAGAGAATCATGGCCAGCAGAACCCCTACAACGGGAGGCAGGTTCCACCGGGATACCGCAAAAAAGCAGATGTAGGAGCCCACCATAATCACATCTCCGTGGGCAAAGTTGAGCATTTTGGCAATGCCGTACACCATGGTGTACCCCAGTGCGATAATGGCGTAAATGCTTCCCAGACTTAATCCGCTGATGAAATAGGAGAGAAAGGTCATTCCATACACACCTTTGTTAAATGTTCGAGCATAAACGGAAAGCTACCCCACAAAAAGGGCAGGAGAGCGTCACGCCCGGGAAATGAAAAGAAAGAGGGCTGTCGAGCTTCCTCGGCAGCCCTCTCATCAAACCAGTGGAAAGGGCGGTGGGGAGCCTAGTCCATTCCGACGTAGGCGCCGTTTTGAATGATCATGCCCTTGGGGCTCTTAGAAACCTCGCCGGTGGGGGCCCAGGTTACGTCGTCGCCGGTCAGCCCGTTAAAGGTAATGGTAGGGAAGGTGGCAACCAGCTTTTCGCAAATGTCGGCAGCGCTCATATCGGGAGTGCAGCCGGCGGCTTCCAGAGCTTGCTTGATAGCGTATACGCAGTCATATCCATCAGCGGCGAACTGATTGGGGATTTCGCCGTAGGCTTCTTGATACTTCTTTACAAAGTTAACGGTGAGATCATCGGTGGCGTCGGCGTTAAAGGGGGTCAGCAGCATAACGTCCTCGGCCAGAGAGGTGTCGAAACCTTCCAGAGCCAGAATGCCGTCCATGCCATCTACGCCAAAGTACTTAGGGAAGTAGTCCATGGCTTTGGCCTGCTGAAAGATCAGGGAGGCGGGGGTATAGTAGATGGGCAGGAACACAAGGTCGGCTCCGTTGTTTTTGGCTTCGGTCAGCTGAACGGAAAAGTCGGTCTGGCTGTCCTCGGTAAAGGTGGTGGCGGAGACAATCTCAAGCCCCAGCTCCTTGGCCTTGGCGGTAAAGGTATCATAGATGCCCTTGGAGTAAACGTCGTCGTTCTTATAGATGACAGCAATCTTATTGCCCAGCTTTTTATCAAAGATGTACTGGGTGGAAGCCGAACCCTGGTTGGGGTCGGTAAAACACATCTGGTACACGTTGTCCTTGCCTTCGACCACGGCAGCGGCAGAGGCGGAAGGAGTCAGGGCAAAGATGCGGTCGGCAAAGGTTTCGGCACTGGTAGCCACCGCAGGGGTGCTGGTGACGGAGCCCAGAGAAATCTGTACACCCCAGTCCTTGAGCTTATTGTAGGCGTTGACTGCCTTTTCGGCGTCGTGCTCGTCATCCTCATACTTCAGCTCAAACTGGATGCCACCCATGGCGTTGATTTCTTCCACGGCGATCTGGGCACCGTTCTGAGCCGCAATGCCGTAGATGGCTGCTCCGCCGGTCAGGGGGCCGGTTCCGCCGATCTTAAAGGCAGTAGCAGAAGGTGCTGCGGGCTGGCCGCCTTCGGAACCTCCCGGTGCAGAAGCGGAAGAGCTGCCTGCGTTGTTACATCCGGCCAAAACGCCCAACAGCAGCAGCATGGAAAGCATGATACTCAGTGTTTTTTTCATTGCACATTCTCCTTCAATCAATATGTTTATCGGTATTCCCAGTCCTAGAAAACGGGGTGCCAAGACTACAAAGTTTTATCCCATACAAATAATAAAACTTTTATAAATATTAGCCTGCCAAAGCCCACATGTCAAGTGATATTGTAAATATCCCACAGTTTTAACATGTTAAATTTTATACAATGTGAATTATGTACAGAAAAACCAAAGGCAACTCGCCGATTTCTTCACGGGACATCCAATCATTAAAAACACTGGAGAGATTCGCCAATTCAAGCTGCAGGACCTGGAATAACCTCCTTTGTTTATTTATTTTTTTTAAGGAAATACTAAAGGCATCAATGGAATGGAGGTTTAGATATGGATCAAAATAAACAGGATATTAGTGCTTTGAATAATATTTATAAAAATGCTTCCATGGGTATTAAAGCCACTCAACTGTTAGTGGAAAAATCGGACGATGTAGAATTCTCCAGAACGCTGCATAAATTTTTGGCAGACTACACGGAACTAAAGGAAAAGGCGGCAGAAGGTTTGGCGAAATACGGACAACTCCCTCAGGACACTGATCGCATGGAAGATAGTGCATTGTGGATGGGGGTTCAAATGAACACCTTGATAGACAAGACTTCCTCCCACATGGCGGAAATGCTGATTCAGGGGAGTTCTATGGGTATTGTAGATAACACAAAAACGCTCAACACTCACAAAAACATATCTCCGCAAGCCCAAAGGCTTACCCAGCGCCTGATTCAAATTGAAGAGGATAATGTGCAGGCCATGAAGCGGTATTTAAGTTAAAGCCTAAAAACCAACACAGCGGAAGTATTTGTTTAAGTAGTTGTTGTCTCACCTTTGCAGGCTCAGCAGGATGTGGCGAAGTTAGCAGAATTGCCCAAAGCGTGATGCGGCATGCAAAGTTCTCTACTACCGAGCGGTACATCCATACCGACCGGGATACAGCCACCATGCTCAACGCCGTAAACCTCATAATGCCCCCCAAGCAATGAGATTTGTTGGGAATAGTGTTGGGAATAGCGTTGGGAATAGAGAAAATCGCAACAAATCTCTACAAGCTTTTAAGGCAAAAAGAAAAGCCGCTTAAACATAATGTTTAAGCGGCTTTTGGCGGAGAAGGAGGGACTCGAACCCTCGCGCCGGTTACCCGACCTACGCCCTTAGCAGGGGCGCCTCGTCACCAACTTGAGTACTTCTCCAAGCTGCTGGCTTACAATCAACCTATCATTTTGGTGGCGGAGAGGGTGGGATTCGAACCCACGGTCCCTTGCGGGATCACTGGTTTTCAAGACCAGCTCCATAAACCTCTCGGACACCTCTCCGTAGGCGTTTTGACCGTTTCATATTATAGCATGAACCGGTCGGGCTGTCAATGATAAATAACGGATAAGTACTCTGCTGTTGCGAAATAGTTTCTGTCTTTCATTTTCCCGCTTTTGCCTGTTGAGCGTGGGCCAATAGCTCCCGGGCGTTTTCCAAAGCTGTTAGAGTGATGTTGTCGCCGCTGGTAATGCGGGAAAGCTCCGCCACCCGCTCCTCTTGATCCAGTTCCCGTACACGGGTAAAGGTGCGGCCTTCCTCCACTTCCTTTTGAATGAGCAGGTGACTATCGGCAAAGGCGGCCACCTGAGCCAGATGGGTGACGCAGATAACCTGCCGCCCTCTGGATGCTTCCGCCAGCTTGCGGCCGATTTTTTGAGCAGCACGGCCCGAAACTCCAATATCCACCTCGTCGAAAATAAGGGTGTCGATATCGTCCCGGTCGGCCAGTACATTCTTCATGGAAAGCATCATCCGGGAAATCTCTCCCCCCGATGCGATTTTGTGGAGAGGCTTGGCTTCCTCCCCGACGTTGGTGGAAACATACAGGGTGATGCTATCGGCTCCATCGGGGGCCAAGGGTTTTTCTTCCCGCCGGGCCGACAGTTTGACCCCTCCCATATCTAGAAAGGCCAGTTCCTCCTCCACCCTTGCCATAAAGTCTGCCGCCGCCTTCTCCCGGCGGGCTGTTAGCTCCCCTGCCAGCTTTTCGGCCTGCTGAAGCACCTGCTGCCGCTGATCCTTCAGCCGGGCCAGACGCTCCTCCCCGGTGGTGATCTGATCCAGCTCTTCTCTGGCGTTTTGGCAAAACTCCAAGATGGCCGGGATATCCTCGCCGTACTTGCGCTTGAGTCTGTACAGCTGATCCAGCCGGTATTCGATGTCGCTTTGTTCCTGGGGGTCAAACTCAAAGGTGTCCAGAGTATCCCGCAGCTCGGCGGCAAACTCCTCCAGCTCGTAGCCGATTTCCTCCAGACGGGATGCCATGGGAGCAAGGGAGGCCAGATATTCCCCGGCGACACCGACTCCACCAGTCAGCTGATCGAACAAAACGTCAATCCCCTCCCGCTCCTCCTCCCCTTTCAGAGCGGTGTAGGCCAAGGATAGGGCCTCCAGCACCTTTTCGCTGGAACCGATCAGCTTTTTGCGGGCCAGCAACTCTTCTTCTTCATCGGGATCATCCAGTCCGGCGGCTTCTATCTCCCCGATCTGGAAGGTGAGCATATCCATCCGCTGTGCCTTTTGCTTGTCGTCCATGGCCAGCCGCTGGATTTCCCCCTCCAGCTCCCGCAGACGCTGATAAGCGGTCCGGTACTCCTCCAACAGGGAATCCAGACGGCCAAAGGAATCGATCATCTCCATATGGCGCTCGGGGGAAAGAAGCTGCGCCGCGTCCCGCTGGCCGTGGATATGAATCAGCAGAGAAGATATTTGCTTGAGGATGGAAGCCGTTGCGGGCATCCCATTGATTTTGCTGGTGCTCTTGCCGGAAGCCGATAGCTCCCGGGTGACAAGCACACCGCCTTCATCTTCGTCGTAGCCCAGTTCCCGCAGGGTTTCTAGCGCTCTGGGGGAAATATCTTCGAAGAAGGCCGACACCATGGCCTTTTCTTCCCCGGTGCGGATCATATCCCGGGCGGTACGCTCCCCCAGCACCGCATCAATGGCGGAAATGAGGATGGTTTTACCGGCCCCGGTTTCTCCTGTAAAGACGTTTAGCCCTGCTCCCAGCCGAATTTCGGCTTTGCGGATCACCGCTACGTTTTGAATGTACAGTCGTGTCAGCATTTACTTAAGCAGCTTGGTCAGCTGCTGGGAAAGCTTAATGGCGCTCTGCTTATCCCGCATGACACACAGGATGGTGTCGTCTCCTGCAATAGTGCCCACCAGATTCTTCCACGGAACGCTGTCCAAGGCGGCGCAGGCAGCATTGGCCATGCCCACATAGCATTTAATCACCACAATGTTTTCGGCGTAGTCGATCCCCAGCACCGATTCGGAAAAAATAGCGTGGAATTTAAAGGACATATCCATGCTTTCCTTGGAAACATTGGTGGAGTACTTGTAGCCGGCGCCAGCCTGTACCTTTACAAGCCGTAGCTCCTTAATATCTCGAGAAACGGTGGCTTGAGTTACTTTGAAGCCATTTTCGTTGAGCTTGCGCAACAGTTCCTCCTGGGTGTCGATTTCGTGCTCGGAAACAAGCTCCAGAATTTTGGTGTGGCGTTTGCTTTTCATGTTGGTCGTGCTCCATTCCTTTCAATGTTAGACGTTGCGGGGAAGAAGGCTCGCCCAGTAGGTCAGCTCAGGCGGCCTCCCAATGCCAATTTTTTGTCCACGCAGTTGTAAAAGTCCCTTAGGTTCAAGTCGATAAAGGCGGCGGTCCGCTCCGACTTTTTCACCAGAATGTGGCTATCCGGCATCAGCTGGGCCACCCGCTTTCCGTCCACGGTGACATGGAGGCCTAAGCGGTTGTTGCCCGGCAGTTCCCGCACCTGATACACCTGCTCCGGTGAGAGTATGATGGAGTGATTAAAGTGAGAGTGGCTGCAAATTGCCGTCATCTGGATGAGATGCAGGGTGGGGTCCACGATGGAGCCCCCTGCCGAAAGATTGTAGGCGGTGGAGCCGGTGGGGGTGGAAAAGATAGTTCCGTCGGCCCGATGCCGGGCCACAGGCTTGCCCTGGCAGGTGATGTCCATTTCCACCAGCCGGTCGGAATCCCCCCGGGTGATCACCAAATCGTTGAGGGCGTAGTGGTGTTCGGACTTTTCCCCTTCCTGTACCAGAAAAATCTCCAGCATCATCCGGTGGAGCAGGCTGTATTTGCCCTTGCGCAGCAGCGCCAGCTTGTCCAGTTCATTGGATTCCAGCTGAGTCAGGAAGCCCAGCCGCCCTGTGTTGATGCCCAGCAGAGGCTTGCCTGCATGGAGGGAGGCCTGCACCGCATGGAGAATGGTGCCGTCCCCGCCGATGGTGAGGATCAGATCGCATTGGTCCAGCAGCTGCTGAAATCCGCCCAGAATGCAGTGGTCCTCCGGCTGGGCCAACTGGGCAAATTTCTGATCCAGCATGGGAATCATATCCAGTTCCCTAAGCCTTTGTAAGGTTTGCCGGGTGCAGTCCACACTGCCCGGCTTGTCCAGATTGGGACGTAACAGAATCTTCATGGGTACCCCCAAATAAGTAGTATCTGCACCGGTTATCTCTGGCGGTGCAAGCTCCCTCTAGCCCAAAGTTAAGCGGGCCTGTTCCACGGTTTCCAGAATCAGTTGGTCGGAAAGCTTCTCTCCCTTTGGAGAGTGGGCCAAATGCAGTAGGTACTCGATGTTTCCCTTGGGCCCGGTAATGGGGGAAAAGTCCAGCCCCCGGGGAGAAAACCCTGCCTTCAACCCAAAATCCGCCACCTTGCGAATCACCTCGCGATGAACCGCCTCATCCCGGACTACGCCGTTTTTCCCTACCTTGTCCCGCCCCGCCTCGAACTGGGGCTTGATGAGGCAAACAAGGTCGGCTTCTTCCTTCATCAAGGTAGGCAGGACAGGCAGCAGCAAAGTCAGGGAAATAAAGCTTGCATCGATGGTCACCAGCCCCAAGGCTTCGGGAATCTGCTCCCGGGTCAGGTAACGCGCATTGGTACGCTCCAGCACAATCACCCGGGGATCGCTGCGCAGCCGCCAGTCCAGCTGGCCATAGCCCACATCCACCGCGTAGACCCGGGACGCCCCGTTTTGCAGCATGCAGTCGGTAAAGCCACCGGTAGAAGCTCCAATGTCCCCGCAGACCTGATCCTGAATGGAAAGAGAAAAGCTTTTGACCGCCTGTTCCAGTTTGAGGCCTCCCCGGCTGACATAGGGCAGAGTCTCTCCCCTCACCTCGATGGCAGCACTGCCGTGGACCTCCTCCCCTGCCTTGGTTACCTTTTCGCCATTGACATACACCTGCCCCGCCATAATCAGCGCCTTGGCCCGATCCCGGCCCGAGACATGGCCTTGCTCCACCAATGCGGCGTCCAGCCTTATTTTATCCTTCACGGGATTCTCCTTTTCCCCCGGTTTCCAGCACCGCCTTCACAATAGAAGCAGCGTCCAACCCCACCAGCTGCAGCTGCTCTTCCACACTGCCCTGAGGGATAAACCGGTTGTCGATGGCCCGAATCTGAATCCGGCCTCTGTAGCCCCGCTCCATGAGAGCCAGAGCGAAGTGTTCGCCAATGCCGCCACTGCGGATACCCTCTTCCAGAAAGAGCACCCGGTCAAAGGCCAAGGCAGCCTCCACCGCCGCTTCTTCCAGCGGCCAGACCCGTGTCAGCTTGAGGAGAGAGGCTTTCTCCTCTTGTTCCCCAAGAGCCTGATGGGCCCGGGAGGCTTCCCCGTATAGGCGGCCATAGGTCACCAGCAGGGTTCTGCCCCGCCCGGGACCTGTCAGGGCGGCGTCAATGCCATTGGTGACGTATTCCGCCGCCAGAAGGGGCTGGGCTCCTCTGGGGTAGCGCACGGCGCAAAGGCCCTTGTTTTGATACAGAGCCTCCTCTAGGCAGAGCTGCAGCTCCTGATAGGTTGCGGGAGCATAGATGCAGGCCCCAGGGATGGAGGACAAAAAGGCGCAGTCAAATACGCCATGATGAGTTTCCCCATCCTCCCCCACCAAACCGGCCCGGTCCACCGCCAGCACCACATGCTGAGGATGGATGGAGCAGTCGTGAATCAACTGGTCGTAGCCCCGCTGCAAGAAGGAGGAGTAGACGGCAAACACCGGCAAAAGCCCCTTGGCAGCCAGTCCGGCGCAGAAGGTGACGCCGTGGCCTTCGGCAATGCCCACGTCAAAGAAGCGGCCCTGCCCTTTCAAACGCCGGGAAAAATGGTAGAGGCCGGTGGCGTATTTCATGGCGGCGGTGACAGCACAAATACGGCTATCCTCCACCGCCAGCCGGGTGAGATGCCGGCCGAACACATCGGAAAAGCTGTCGGCGCTGGGCAGAGGGGACCCCTGCTCCTTGGGATCGAACTTGGAGACACCGTGGTAGGCGCCGGGGTTGCTTTCCGCCTGAGGATAGCCCTTGCCCTTTACCGTTTCCACGTGCAGGAGCACCGGGCGCTCCAGCTTTTTGGCCTGCTCCAGAGCATCCCGCAGGGCAGTCAGATCGTGGCCATCCACCGGGCCCATGTAGGTGTACCCCATATCTTCAAAAAAGCCGCTGCGGTAGAGCACATCCTTCATCTGAGAAAGAACGCCCCCCGCTGCTTCCACCATGCCCGACCCCATATAGGGAACGGAGCTCAAGCCGGATTTGACCAGATTCTTCAGTTTATAGTAGGGGCCTGCGGTCCGCAACCGGGAAAGGTACTTGGTCAGGCCTCCCACATTCTTAGAAATGCTCATTTTGTTGTCGTTGAGCACCACAATTACTTTGCCGTTCTTCTTGCGGGACAGGTTGTTCAGGCCCTCGTAGGCCAACCCTCCGGTGAGAGCACCGTCCCCGATGACGGCGATGACGAACCCTTCCTCCCTGAGCAGCTCCTTGCCTCTTGCAAGGCCATCGGCTACCGAAAGAGAGGTGGAGGCATGCCCGGCCACAAAGGCATCGTGGATGCTCTCACCGGGTTTTGGGAACCCCGCCATGCCGTCTTTTTGGCGCAGGCGCTCCAGGCCGTGTCTGCGGCCGGTCAGCAGCTTGTGGGTATAGCACTGATGGCCCACATCCCATACAATCTGATCGGTGGGGGAGCGAAAAACCGTATGCAGAGCCACGGTCAGCTCCACCACCCCCAAATTGGAGGCCAAATGCCCACCGTTGGCAGAAACTCCCTCGATCAACTCCTCCCGCAGCTCGGCGCAAAGCTGCTCCAACTGAGCATCGCTCAGATAGCGCAGGCTTCGGGGAGAGTGTATTTTATCCAGGATGGCTCGCTTGCCCAAACTCCATATCTCCAATCCATCTTGTTGCCCGGGAAAGGCTTTGTTCATGCGGCCGGCATCAACATGGCCACCATAATTCCCAGCAGGCAGCCTCCCAGCACCTCCATGGGAGTGTGCCCCAAAAACTCCTTCAGCTCCTTGGCGATGAGGGGCAGGCCGCTTTCATCTTCTGCCGACTCGGGCTGCTTTTCCAGGTCCTCGGGAACCAGTTCTTCCTCCTGATCCAGCTTGAGATGAAAGAAGGGGAATTCAAAGATCATCTTGTTGAGCACCTTTGCCTGCTCCCCTGCTGCCCGGCGCACTCCCATGGCGTCGTACATGACGATGGCGGCAAAACAGACAGCCAGGGCGAATTCTGGAGCCGCAAACCCCAGTTTGCGGGCGGTGGCAATGGCCAGAGAGCAGGTCATTGCCGAGTGGGAGCTCGGCATTCCCCCCGCCCCCACCAGCCGCTCCAAATTGAGCCTTCCGGTAAAGAACAGGGTAAATAACGTCTTGAGAATCTGAGCGGCGCTCCAAGCCACCACAGCCACGTTCAGTATTGAGTTGCTGGTCAGTGTTCGGATCACGTTCATGCTTCACCAATCCAAAACGACAAGGCCTTGGGCCTGTCGCACATCATTTCTAATTCCATAAGGCCGGCATGATACCGGCTACTTGCTGTTTGAGGATGCCTCGCCCCACTGTCGAAAGGGCTCTTTCCTCACTGTCATTGGGTGACACTAATTGCAATGATATTAGGGGATGTCAATCCACCCGGACTGCTTCGGGGAACAGCTCATCCATCCGCAGCTTTGCCTCTTCCAAAGACCGGTTGCAGATATGGACCAGCTCCGCGCCTTCGGAAAACAGGGCAAGAGAGTCATCCAGCGAAAGACTGCCGCCATCCAGCTGTGCCACAATGGCTTCCAGCCGGGTCATGGCCTGTTCAAACGTCAAATCGATTTTGGTTTGCTTGCTCATGGATTTTCCTCCCCCGCCGCTTTGGTTACCGCGGCCATTGCACTTCCATCTGAAAAGCGCAGTTCCAGTTTGTCGCCCACCTTCAAAATTTTTGCCCGAGTCACCGGAGCATCCTTTCGCAGAGCCAGACAGTAGCCCCGGTCCAGCACCCGGAGAGGACTGAGGGAATCCAGCAGTCCCGCTCCCGCCGTCAGCCGGTTTTCCAGCCGCCGGATAAGAAGTCGCTTACTATTATATAATGCTTTGTGGTAAATATCCACCTTTTCTTTGCAGCGGTCCACCATGGCCCCGGGAGATTTAAGGGCAGGATGGGAAGCCATTCGCTCCAGTATCTGCCGGCGGGTGGCCAGTTGATTATTAGCCATCTGCCGCAAGTTTTCCTCCAGTCCCCTTATCCGGCGAAGCTGTTCCTGCCGATCGGGCACCGCCAGCTCGGCGGCGGCAGAAGGGGTGGGAGCCCGGGCATCGGCGGCATAGTCGCAAAGAGTGTAGTCTGTTTCGTGACCCACAGCGGAAATAACAGGGGTTTGGCAGCGGTGAACCGCCAGCACCAGTTCCTCGTCGTTGAAGCTCCACAGTTCCTCGGCGGAGCCTCCTCCCCGGGCCAGCAAGATGACGTCGCAGTCTACGCTGTCCAATGCTTTCAACGCTTTTTTTAGGGAGGCGGGAGCATCCTTTCCCTGCACCTGAGCAGAGCAGAGCACCAAGGTACAAAGAGGCCAGCGCCGCTCCACCACGGTGCGAATATCCTGAAGGGCTGCCCCCGACTTGGAGGTAACCACCCCGATTTTATGGGGAAAAGCGGGCAACGGCTTCTTTTTGGTGGGGTCAAACACCCCCTGAGCCGTGAGGCGCTCCTTGCGCTGGGCCAAAGCCACAGCCAGCGCCCCCGCCCCGTCGGGCATCATCTCGGTGACATAGAGCTGATAGGCGCCGTCCCGCTCGTACACTCCCACCGAAGCCCGGGCCAGCACCGCCATACCTTCTGTGGGCTCAAACTCCAGCAGCCCAGCGTGGCGGCTGAACATCACCACCTTGACGCTGCCTCCCTCATCAGCCAGCTTAAAGTAGCAGTGCCCCGAGGTTCGGTGGCGGACAAGGCCGGCGATCTCTCCTTTGATATAAACATCTCGCAGGCGGGGGTCTTCCTCCAGCACCGCTTTGACATAGCGGTTGAGCTGGCTGACGGTGATGGTCAGCAAAGCGTCTCCCCTCCTTGACCGGACAGATAGGCCAGCAAGGCCGTCCCGGCAGCATTGTCGGCACTCAATGCGGGAGGGGCAAAGCGGACATCGGGCAGATGCGCCTGCAGCCGCTCCCGAATAGCACCGTTAGACATCACCCCGCCCCCAAATATAAAAGGAAGGCCGGGATAATGTTCCCGTGCTTTTTGCGCCATTTGCAGCACCGTCTCTCCCACACTTTCCTGACAGAAGTGGGCCACCAAAGCAGGTGCTTCTCCCTGTTCCAGCAGGGTACGGCACTGATTTTCCAGCCCCGAAAGGCAGCAGTTTGCGTCTTTCATCACTGCTTTGGGGCGAATTTTTCCCTGGGCTTGGGCCGCCAGTTTTTCCAAGGCAGGGCCTGCGGGAAAGGCGAGATCCAACATTTTGCCCACCCGGTCGATCACCTGTCCGGCGGCCAGATCCAGAGTGTGGGCCAGCAGCTCAATGTCAAAGGGATGCTCCCATCCAGGTTGCACCAACAGGCATTCGGTGGTCCCCCCCGAAAGGTGGATGGCCAAAAAGGGCCGGCTTAACAGCTCTAAGCTGTCGGAGCCCAGTAAAACGGCGGCAATATGCCCCGCCTGATGAGAAAAGGATCGGCAGGGAACTCCAAGGCCGGCGGCCACCGAGCGGGCTGCCAGCTCCCCGGACAGAAAGCAGGGCATGTAGGAGCCCCCAACATCCCGGGGGCGGATGGATACCCCAATCCCACCCAGCTGTCCCCCGGTATGGGGCAAAAGCTGTTCCAGCAGGCCGGGCAGCTGCTTGACGTGTAAAAATACCGCATCGCTCTGGCGCAGGCCCAGTTCCCCTTCCCTCACCGGGAGGGGCAGCTTTTCCTGCAGCAGAGTCTCGCCGTCGTATAAAGCGGCGGAGGTGGTGTAATTGCTGGTGTCGATTCCAAGGAACCACATCATCCGTTCTCCACAGGAAGAGCAGACTCGGGGGAAGAGTTTGATTCTTCTCCGCCGGCATCTATATCCCGACCGTAGCGGCCCAAAATGCCGTTGACGTAGGAGGCTTCGTCCTCGGTGGCAAACTTTTTGCAAAGCTCCACCGCCTCGTTGATGGTGGCCCCCAGAGGAATATCCTCCATCCGGGTGATTTCACAAAAGCCCAGACGAAGCACCGACAAAGTCACCCGGGAAAGACGAGAAATTTTCCAGGTTTCGGAATACTGTTCAATAAGAGCATCCAACTCTTGTATTCCATCAATTGTTTTTTCCACCAGCTCCCGGGCAAAGGGGTCCGGTTCCAGACCTCGGCCGTCCACGGCATTTTTCAGCATGGACTCCAAATCCTCCCCGTGGAAGGACCATTCAAAAATCAGGCAAAATGCAACTTCCCGGGATTGTCTACGACTACTTTGTTTCATGTTAACGCCCTCTGATTCCAGATTTCTCCCAACTGCAACAAGAAAGCCTCCAAAAGCTGGGCCATGGAGGCTTCTTTTGGATTGCGTTCAGTTGTCAAGGTTCTTATTCTTCTTCGCTGTCTTCCTCATCCTGCGGGAAGACAATCTTGGCCACATAGATGTTGACCTTGGATACCGCCATACCCGTCATGGTTTGGACGTTATCCTTTACCGCATTCTGAACAGCGGTGCAAACCTCGTTGATTCTTGCACCGAATTTAAGAGCCAGACCGATATCGATTTCGGCAAAATCGTCGGCCAGCACCACATCCACGGTTTTTCCCCGGCTTTTGAGAAAAGGGCTGTGGCGAAAACCGGGGGAGTGTTGAGCCAGAGCTGCCACTCCTTCAATTTCCAGGGCCGCCACGCTGGCAATAGTGGCGATGACCTCCTGGGAGATTTGCAGACTGCCGGTAGGCTGCTTTTCCTTGAAATGCTCCATCGAAAACCTCCTGGGCCAACCGGCCGCAGCCGGGATGATATAGTGATGCCGTCCAGCCGGAAAGCCGGGTGGACGCCGCCTCCGCACAGCGTTTGGCTTTGGCGGAGTGATTGCAAAAAGATATACAGCGCCTAGGGACGCTGTATATATTATACCACAATTTTTAGGACAAACAACTGGAGATTTAGAAATTCTTGGCTGCCACAGCCAAAAAATCAGTTAATTTCTACGATGGAGATGTTCTCGGGGGAGATTTCCGTCTCTTTGAGGATAATGTCCTTGATCTGAGCCGCCTCGTTGGCCAGCAGCCCACTGGTCTTTAAAATCACGTCGGCTCGTTGGGTGTCGTAGTAAACCATCACGTCGGTAAAGCCTTTGGCCTTGATGAGATTTTCGATTTTGCCTTCCTTCTCAATGGAATCGGCAAGATCGGCAGCCCGCATAGCCAACCCGGCTTTTTGCTCGCTGTCCAGTTCGGCGTCGGCCAACATAACCGCCAGAGTTTCCACCGCTTCATCCCTGGCCTTTTGACGGCTCATTTTGGCCTCTACAAAGTAGGTTTCGTCATCTTGAAACCCTTGGGGAGAGTCCACATACTGCGCTTCACCGTAATTAGGGCTTCCCTGCTCAATGGCATCGGTGATGGGAAGCTCTACCGCCACCTGGGAATACTGCCAGTTTAAATAGACCGCGATACCCAGCCCCAGTACCAGGGCCGCCAGAATAATTTGCCGCTTGCCGATGATCATGTTCATTGCGCTTCCTCCCGCTTGATATGTAATATACAGTTATTGTTGACCTATTTTTACAACGCAGACCCTGTTAGATGGAATGCCAAGGGCGGTTGTTACAACAGAAATGAGCTTTTCCTGCACCCGGATGTCGTCGGCGCCCTCGCAAACCACCACAACTCCCTGCACTTTGGGCTGGCGTTGGGTCAGCACCAGAGCCTGACGCTTGCCGTATTCCGTTTCCACAAGGATGTAGGTCTGCTCCACGTTTTCCTTCTGGTTCACCAAAATGACTTCTTCCCCTCCCGGCTCTCTGGTGGTGTCGGTATTGCGCTTTTGCTCCTGAGCGTAGACGTACTCCACACCGCTTTCCAGAGTGATCATCACCTGTGCACGGCCCACTTTGTCAATGCCGGTGACCAAATTTTCCAGCTTGGCTTCCAGAGACGCGATGTACTCCTCCGAGGTAAAGTAGGCCGTTGCCTCGTCGGGGGGCCTCTGAGGTGGGGTGTCGCCCCGGCTGATAAACTGGGAGATCAGAATCATCAGCATCCCCGTAATACCCAGCAGCACAATAATCTTCAGCCTGACATCTTTGGAGAAAAAACTCCTCCATGCGCGAAAAAATTTTGAAGCATCCATGGGCCTTCTCCTTCCTTGCATTTACCGGTAGTCGAGGATCACCTCGGCCCCCAGTTCCCGGCCCAGCTCCTGCGCTAGGCTTTGGTGACCATCCTGATCGGCAAAGTCCAGCAGAAGCTCCACCGATTGTAGTGCCATTTCGTTTTGTCCTTTTGTTACCATGTTTATGGTGATAACATGGACTTTTATTCCCCTTTGCTCTAATTTCTCCTCCACCAGCTTGTGCAAGCTCTCCCGGGCAAGCTCCAGAGTCTGCCGCCGGGCAAGCTCGGCAACTTTTTCGCTGCGGGCCGCCAGCTCCTCCCGACCTACAGTCTCAATCTCCACCATCAGGGAGGGGGCCCGTAACACCGCTGGCGAGAGCAGACAGCAGAGAAAAAAGACGCTCAGAACCATCCGCAGCATCTTTTCCAGATTGCTTTTGGGCAACAGCATCCGCACAAGCCCTGCCGCCACCATGGCGGCACAAAGGGCAAAGGCCCACTCTCTGACAGCCGACATATTCCTTCTCCTCCAAAAGTTTATCCGCCGCCCAGTCCGGTGATCATCACCACACTGGTGGAAATGATGATCAGCAGGGCAAAACAGAAGATGGCGGCGATGAGCAGTCCCAGCACGTTGGAACAAGCCTTGAGAATACCGGACACCCGGTTCACTCCCACAATATCCCCGGCCAGAGAGACCACCCGGGTGATGAGGTACCACACCGCCACATACAACAGAGTGGGCAAAAAGGTGAACAGGGCCACCACAATCCCATAGGCTCCCACTGTGGTTTTGAGCAGGCGCAGACATCCCTGAGCGGCCATATAGGCGTCGGACAGAACGTTCCCCACCGCCGGAACCAGACTATTGATGAGGAACTTGGTGGCCTTAACTCCCACTCCGTCGGCGCCCTGAGAGAGCATGCTCTGGATGGAAAGGAGGGAGACAAACACTGTCAGCATCAGCCCCATGCCCCAACTGACTGCATTGCGGATTCCCGAGGCGGCGGAGACCACGTTCAGCTCGGGCACAAAGGAACCGCAGATGCAAAAGGCCAGATAGATAGCCATCAGGGGGATAAAGGTCTGGGCCACCACCTGGGACACCACCTGACAGGCGGAGAGTAAAAAGAGGTTGTAGGCAGCTCCTGTGGCGGGCTGTCCGGCACTGATCATAGCCGCCGAAAACATGGGGATAAAGCTGAGCATAAAAAAGGCGGCATCCTGAATGGTATTGGTGGTGCGGACAATGCAGTCCAGAATGGGGGTGGCCACTGTGGAGAGGATACACAGGATGCTTACCGTCTGAAAAGCTCCCGAAAGAGCCGGTTCGCTCACTGTGTCCCGCAGGGATTCCAGCAGGGCACACAGCAGAATCACCGCCAGCATGGCAGCAAGGGTTTTGGCCGGCCTCTTGACGGTATTCCACAAAATACGCCCCAGTGCCGGGAAGAACTTGCCCGGGGTCAGCTCCATCAGACGGCTCAGACTGATATCAAAGAGGTCGGCTTCCTCCAAGTATTCCCGCGCCTCTTGCGGAACCCGGCTGAGCAGCTCGTCCCGGCCCAGAGCATCCAGCTGCGCCTCCATCTGCTCTTCCAGACTCAGCCCAGACTCCTCCGCCCAGACCGGCAGGGGAAGCAGCAGAAGCAGAAGCAGAACAGTCGCCATCATCCACCTCATAGCAGCAGCCCCCGTACAATGGTCAGCACCTGAGCAAACAGGGGAAGGCTGACCACCAGCACCGCCACCTTACCCGCCAGCTCCACCTTGGAGCCGATGGCCCCCTCCCCTGCGTCCTTGCAGGCGTCGCAGGCAATCTGGGTGAGGAAGCAGATGCCCAACGCCTTAAACAGCACTTGCAGGTAGGCTGTGGGCATACTGGTGGACCGGAAGATTGATTCAATTTGTTCCACCACAGGCAGAATTCCCTGCACCACCCCGGTTAGAATTAAAATCCCCGCCCCCAAGGATACCAGCAGGGCAAATTCCGGCTTGTGCTGGCGCAAGGTGACCGCCAGAACGGCGGCCACAAGCCCCAAACCCACCAAGGTAAACAGTTGTGTCACATCCACAGGCGTCACGTCCTAACGGTAAAATAAAAAACAACCGACTGGAATCCACCTGACCAAAGCGCAAACTCATTCCCGCCCAAAAGCACGGGCTGTCCTGCGGGTCATGAAAGCCCATTGCTTGTCCCCTTTTGACTTCGGGCAGCTTTGTGGCCCTTTAATACAATCCAAACACACTCTTTACCGTTTCAAACAAGTGGTTAATTTCAGTAATCATCATCAGCAATACCACAATCACCCCTGCCAGAGTGGTCATGGTGGCGATTTCCGGGCGGTCCGCCCGGCGAAGCACCTGATCCAGCACCGCTACAATAATCCCAATGGCCGCAATGCGAAAAATCAGATCGATTTCCATCTGCCCTTCCCCTTCCCAATACCTTTCTCACACATCCGGCGGCTGCTTTCTACACCAGCAGGATGACGAAAGCCGTCCCACAAAGTACCCCCATTGTCCGGTAAAGGCTGCCCCGCTTTTCGGTGTGCTCCCGAAGGCTTGTGCGCCGCACCGCCAGCAGCTCCCGGGCACCGGTCAGAGCATCCAGCTGGCTTTCCAGATCGGTGCGGCCCAGCACATCGGCCAGACCTGCCAGCAGCTGGGCTTCCTCTTTACCCAGCGCTTTTTCGTCCTCACTCAGAGCGGTGCGCCAAGCCTGCTCCATGGGGTTCCCCTCCAGCAAAAGCTCCCTGCACCGCCGAAGGAATCCCAGCCGCCCAAACCGCTCCTGCCCGCACAAAGAGCTGATCAGCATCTGCACCGTGGGGGCAAGATACCGCATCCGGTGAATCATCTCCCCCAGCAGGGCATCGCAATCCTCAAGTCTGCGAATCCGCTCCCACATACTCGAGGCCATGAAGATTCCCGTCATGGAACAGGATAGGGCGATAAGCAACAAACCGGCCATTTTCATAGCGCAAATCCTCCACCCGAATCATCTCCTCCACCCGGCCCGGCTCGTCGGCCCCTCCCAGCAGAACAATCCGGGAAAAGGCTCCCTCAACCAGCAGGCGGGTGATCTGCCGCTTGCCCAGCAGCTCCTCCAAACTTCCGGCATGGGCGGTCACCACCATCCGCACACCGCAGCGCAGGCCGTCCAGCATGGAGTCGACATCCTCGCCGCCGCCGATTTCGTCGCAGATGATCACCTGTGGGGAAAGGGTACGCACCGCCATGAGAATCCCTTCCCCCTTGGGGTAGCCGCTTAAAATATCGCAGCAGGGTCCCATGTTGTTTTGGGGGATGCCCTCACACACCGCCCCCAGCTCGCACCGCTCATCGATTACAGCCACCTTGACGTACCGTCCCGCCTTCCCACCGGAAAGCTGCCGGGCTAGATCCCGCAGAATAGTGGTTTTCCCGCTGGAGGGCGGACCCGCTATCAGCACTCCCCCTGTGTTTTCCCGAAAAGCCCGGCGCACCACCTCGTCGGCGGCCCCTGGAATATCCCGGGCGATCCGCAGATTCACGCTGGTGATCTCCCGCAGGGCGCTGATCTTGCCGTCGGTCAAAACGGCAGTTCCGCAGATGCCCGCCCGATGTCCGCCCTTCAGGGAGATAAAGCCATTTTTCATCTCATTTTCGTGGCTGTGTACCGAATAGGAGCACATGGCCACCACCGCATCGGAAATATCCTGTGGGGTGACACATAGACAGCCCCTTGGTATATTGCTCAGCCGGGAAAAGGCGTCCACAAACCAGTTTTGCCCCGGGCAGGTGAGCATCAAAGGCTGATCCACCCGCAGCCGCACCTCACAGACGCTGCTCTTGACCGAATCCGGCAAAGCCTGCAGCACCTCCCGGACCCGCTGGGGAAATCCGGATATGGCCTGTTCGAACCGAAATACACCGCCTTGGACATCCATGTCATTCACCTCATCTGTCGTTTGTATCAGGATATGACCCTTTGTCCAACTTTAGACCGATTTTTTTTGGACAAGGCCTATATCCAGCAAAAGGAATCCTGGCTTTGGCGGTTGCAGACCCCCAATACCCGGAAGAAATCAGCCTCCTCTTGCGGCGGCAAACTTCTAGGAAAGCAGCTTGGGGTTTTGCTCTAAAATTTCCACCAGCTGCTCCAGCCGCTCTACGGTGCCGGGAGACAGGCAGTGCTCTACCAGTTCGGTTTCCTGCAGGGTGTCGCCCCGGGGATGAAGCTGCTGGAAAAACCGGCGCACCACCTCGTGGCGGCGGATGAGGTAGCTCCCCGCCTCCCGCCCCGCCCCGGTCAGCCGGATCACACCGTAGCGTTCATAATGCACAAAGCCCAAGCCCCCCAGTTTTTGTACCATTTTGCTGGCGGAGGGAGCCCCCACCCCCAACCGCTGGGCCAGCTCCCCCAGCCGGACAAAGCCCACGCCCCGTTCCAGCCGGTAAACCATCTCTAGATAATCCTCCAGAGACTGGGTCAGGCGGCTCTTGTTTTGAAGCTGATACCCTTTGACGGTGCGCATGGTATCATCCTTCATTGTTTCCACCTCCTTTTTTACATCATATTCGGAACCCCATAAAGATATCCTGCATAAGTTGGGATATGGAAACTCTTTTTCACACTCCCAACATGAAAGGATAATAGAATCATGGAACATAATCTCACCCTCAACAAACTACCTGTTGGCTCTCAGGCCCGGGTCAGCGGACTGCTCTCTCACGGCAGAATGCGCCGCCGGCTTTTGGATTTAGGACTGATTGACGGCACCTTAGTCAAAAGCATTTACTCCGGGCCTTCAGGAGACCCGGTGGCCTACGAGATTCGCGGCGCTCTCATTGCACTGCGGGGCGAGGACTCCGCTCAAATTCTGGTACAGTCATAGGAGGAGCACACATGGGATTGACGAAAGCATCTACCGGCATCGGCGCATTGGATCAAAGCGAAAGTATTCAGCGAACCCACGCCGGAGAGCGGCTCATCGCTCTGGCGGGGAACCCCAATGTGGGAAAAAGCACCGTGTTCAACGCACTGACGGGGCTACGGCAGCACACCGGTAACTGGCCGGGCAAAACCGTAACCAACGCTCAAGGGGTTCACCGGCGGGGGGAGACCGATTATCGGTTTGTAGATCTGCCCGGTACCTACTCCCTGCTTTCCAGCTCGGTGGAGGAGGAGATCGCCCGAGACTTCCTCTGCTTTGGGGGAGCCGATGCCGCCATCGTGGTGGCCGATGCCACCTGTCTGGAGCGAAACCTTAATCTGGTGCTGCAAACCTTAGAAATTACCCCCAACGTGGTGCTTTGCGTCAACCTGATGGATGAGGCCAAGCGGGTGGGAATCACCGTTGATCTTGAGGCTCTTTCCAAAAAACTAGGGATTCCGGTGGTGGGAACCAATGCCCGAAAAGGCTATGGGTTGGAAGAGCTGATGGCGGCAATGGAGTCTCTCACCGGAGGCCAAATCAAAACCGCCCCTGTTCCCGTGCGCTACACCCCGGTGATCGAAGCCGCTGTCGCTTCCCTCCAGCCGCTGCTGGAACAGCATCTTGGAGAAAAGCTTCCGTCCCGCTGGGCCGCCCTACGCCTCATTGAAGGAGAGGAAACCCTTGGCCGGCGGATTCTGGAAGGGATGAATCTGGACGAGGAAGGAGAAGGGGCACTGCTGAAGCAGGTTGCCGCCGCCCGCCGGTCCATTGTGGACAGCGGCGTAGAGCAGGCAAAGCTGGGAGATGTTGTGGTTCGCTGCATTGTTCTGATGGCGGAGACCATTGCCGGAACAGTCTGCACCGTTCCCTGCCGCTGCCGGGAGCGGGACCGCAAGCTGGACCGCCTTCTCACCGGGCGACTGTTGGGCCTTCCCCTGATGATCCTGCTGCTGTTTGGGGTGCTTTGGCTCAGCATTGCGGGAGCCAACCTTCCCTCGGAGGGTCTTGCCTTCCTCTTTAACCAGCTGGAAGAGCACCTGGATCGCCTATTTACATATCTCCAAGCTCCCCTGTGGCTTCACGGCCTGCTCATCCAAGGGATGTTCCGCTCTCTGGGATGGGTGGTCAGTGTCATGCTGCCCCCTATGGCCATCTTCTTCCCCCTGTTTACCCTGCTGGAAGATGTGGGCTATCTACCCCGCATCGCCTTTAATCTGGACAGCAGCTTTAAAAAGGCGGGGGCTTGCGGCAAACAGGCCCTGACCCTGTGTATGGGATTTGGCTGCAATGCCGCCGGAGTCACCGGATGCCGCATCATCGATTCTCCCCGGGAGCGACTGATCGCCATCATCACAAACTCTCTGGTACCCTGTAATGGGCGTTTTCCCATGTTGATTGCCCTCATCGGCATCTTGCTGGCGGGGCAGGTTTCCCAAGGGCTAGGGTCTGTATTATCAGCTCTGTTGCTGGTAGGGTTTTTGGTACTGGGAGTGGCCGCCACCCTGCTGGCCTCCCGCCTTCTTTCCCAAACCCTGCTGCGAGGAGTCCCCTCCTCCTTCACCTTGGAAATGCCCCCCTACCGCAAGCCCCAAATCGGACAGATTGTGATCCGCTCCCTGCTGGACCGCACTCTCTTTGTGCTGGGTCGGGCGGTGGTGGTGGCGGCTCCGGCGGGGATGTTTCTGTGGGTGATGGCCAACGTCACTGTGGGAGAAAGCAGCCTGTTGGCTCTTTGCGCCGGACTGCTAGACCCCTTTGCCCGGCTGCTGGGGATGGACGGCATCATCCTCATGGCCTTTATTCTGGGGCTTCCCGCCAACGAAATCGTGTTGCCTATCATTGTCATGGGCTATGTTTCGGGAGGAGCCTTGGTGGAGGTGGGAGGAATTTCCCAGCTTCACGCCCTCTTCCTGGCCAACGGCTGGACTTGGGTGACCACCCTGTGCACCGCTTTGTTCTGCCTGTTCCACTTCCCCTGTTCCACCACCCTTCTCACCATCCAAAAGGAAACCGGCAGCCTCAAGTGGACGGCGGTGGCCTTTGTCCTCCCGGTGATGATCGGCATGATTCTCTGCGCTCTGGTCGCCGCTGTGGGCAGGCTCTTTTAGTGAAGCACTCAAAAGCATAAAGAACCCCCTTAAGGTACCGTGGCGGTATCTCAAGGGGGTTTTCTATGACCGTAAACTTTTCAATCTTCCGACATTTTTCTTTAGGGGAGAGCAAAATTGCCGGAGGATTCCGCTACCCACCCTGTTTGCGGTAGGTGGGCGAGCCTGCCTGTTTCACACCGGCCCGGCGAAGTGAATATAAATGGCTGAGAAAATAATGTCGAAATAAAAAGGCTATGCCATTCATATTACAGTCAGCTCTCAGGACGTTTCGGTGCCCGGTAGGTAACCCAACATCTATGATTGGAGACGTGTCTATGTTTTGGAAAAAGAGCATTTTCATCAAGCTTTTGCTTGGAATTATCCTGCCTATTTTTATTATTTTTGGAGCTTGCGCATGGATTATTTTGCAGGCGGTAGGCAAGAACATTGAGGCCATCACCCTGGACGAAGTGATGACCCATTCCCAGGCTGCTTCGTACCAAGTAGAGGGGTTCTTTGCCCGATATTTAGGGATGGTTCACCAAATCGGCAATAACGACGCTGTGGTTCAGATGCTCAAGGATACCCATGCCCCCGGCACCACTCAAGCCGCTCCCTCCTACGGCATGGCGATGAGGAGTTTTGAGCGGGTTTTGGCCGGAGAGGACAGCGTCTCCCTGGTGTGGACCGCCGATTTTGATTCGGGGGACAGTGTGAACCCGGGAGGTGTAGTGCAGGGCAGGCACACCAACTACCAGATTGACGAATGCTTCTGGTATCCGCAGGCTTTGGACCAATCTCAAGCATTTGTCACAGAGCCTTATGAGAATGCCAATACGGGCAAGCCGGTGGTCAGCGTCATTCAGCCGGTGTTCGACGGCGGCAGCAAAATCGGCGTGGTGGCCATCGATTTGTCGGTGGAGCAGCTCAAAACCATGATGAGCTCGCTGACACTGGGGAAAACCGGCTTCTACGTTCTGGCCACTCCTCAGAACAATCTGGTCTATCACCCCAACCCTAATCAGATTGGCCAGAACATTTCCCAGCTCAACATCTCCGGCCACATCAAGGAGGCCTTTGCCCAAAATGCCCAGGGAGCCTACTCCTATCAGAGCACCGAAGCTCCGGTCAAGGGGTATCTCAGCGTTGTGGAGCAGTCGGGATGGAAGGTTCTTTCCTGCCTACCCGACAAGGAATTTTATCAGGGATACTATGCTATTCAAAAGCAGATTCTATTGATCTTCACCGCAGGTCTTTTGGTGATGCTTGGAGTGATTCTGATAATTTCCATCGGCATCATACGGCCCCTTAAAGCCCTGAGAAACCGCGCCAACTCCATTGCCAACGGTGACTTGAATATCACCATCGACCTGAATTCCGCAGACGAGGTAGGGCAGGTAGCGTTGGCTCTGAGCCGCACCGTCGACCGGCTCAGGGATTATATTTCCTACATCCGCGAGCTGTCCACCGCTCTAAATCAGATTGCGCAGGGTGAGCTGCACTATCAGCTCTCTCTAGATTATGTGGGGGAATTTTCCCGGCTCAAGGAGGCGCTAAATAACATCTCCGCCTCCCTGAATACCACCCTGGGGCAGATCAACACCGCCGCAGAGCAGGTAGCCATGGGCTCCCATCAGGTGGCGGCTGGAGCCCAGGCCCTCAGTCAGGGAGCCATCGATCAAGCCAGCACCATCGAGGAGCTTTCCATCAATATTGCGGAGATATCCGAACAAATTAAGGAGAGCGCCCAAAACGCCCAACAGGTTCGGAAAGAATCGGTAAATACCCACAATCTGGTGGAAAATAGCAACCTGCAGATGCAGGAGATGATTCAGGCTATTGAGGAGATCAGTATCAAGTCCACAGAGATCAGCAAGATTATCAAGACCATAGACGATATTGCCTTCCAGACCAACATTCTGGCTCTCAATGCCGCCGTGGAGGCAACCCGCGCCGGAGCGGCAGGAAAGGGTTTTGCCGTAGTAGCCGACGAGGTGCGCAATCTGGCGGGCAAAAGCGCTGAAGCCGCCAAAAACACCACCCAGCTCATTGAAGAAACGGTAAACGCCGTGAGAAACGGCACCCGCCTGGCCGATGCCACCGCTGCCGCTATGCAGTCGGTGGTAGAAGGCGTATCCATCATTAACAACCTTATCGACAACATCTCCCTCACTGCCGTGGAGCAGGCCAACGCCATCGAACAAATCCGGGTGGGGGCGGAGCAAATTGCAGAAGTAGTGCAGACCAACAGCGCCACAGCGGAGGAATCTGCCGCCGCCAGCGAAGAGCTTTCGGGGCAGGCCAGCATCATGAAGGAGCTGGTGAGCCAGTTCCACCTGCAGCAGGATACGCCCTACTCCTCCTCCGAAGGAAAACCTCCCTCCTTTGGTGTCATGGAGATTGGCAAATACTAAATAAATTCAAGAAAGCCTTGCAACTTCAGGTCTTTGCCCGATTACCTCAGCAAAAACAGAGCACAGGATACCGGATATCCTGTGCTCTGTTTCCGAAAGTCTTATCCTTTCTGTCGCTTTTTTGACTTCTACCCATCAGAAAAGCAGCAGCCCGCATTATACGCAAATTCTTTGATCCTGCAATGCGCCATCATTCAAATAGTTGGGGTTATATTTAAAAAAACAGACGATCATATGGAGAATAATCAGGTGCAAATCCTCTATCTGCTCGTAGCTTTTCAAGGCAGTGTAGATGCCAACAGATGCATATTCTTGTATCTTTCCACCTCCAAAACCGGAAAGAGCGACAATATACGCCCCCTTTTCCCGAGCGTATTCACAGGCCCGAACCAAATTGGGGGAGCTTCCGCTGGCACTAATCACAATTACCAGATCCTTTGGATTGAGCAGGTTGATCATCTGCTGGCGAAATATTTCTTCAAATGCGATATCGTTGCCAAAGGCAGTAATCTTTTCTACGTTATCACTAAGAGATAAGATTCGGAACCGCCGTTTTTCCGGATTAAGCACCGCGTTTTTTCCAAAATCACAGATAAAGTGATTGGCTGTTCCTGCGCTTCCACCATTTCCCACCACAAACACCTGGCGATCATTTTGATATACCTCTTTTAACAAAACAATGATCTTTTCAAAGTCTTGATGGTCAATTTCCCCCATTGCACCGATCAGATCTTTTTGATAGCCTGCCAGATGATTCTTAAACATGTTCATCCCCCTTTTCTGCCCCATCGCCTCTGCGCACCAGCGCCACCGCACCCAGTAAGCCGCCAGAATAACGCAGCGGTGTGGGCTCAATGATTACATTTTTATTGGCTTTTTGGTAGATAGACTGAAAAAAGGTGCTTTTGAGAGACTGTTCAAAAACATCAAAAGCAAGGGATATTCCCCCTCCTATAATCACCCTTTCAGGGTTTAGCAGGTTACAGGCAGCGGCTATTGCTTTGCCCAGATAATATCCTTCCAGTTCAAAGGTTTTGCGGGCTGCTTCGTCCCCTGTTCGTGCCAACTGGGCAATCAGTTGGGCGCTGGCCGGTTGCCCGCTCATTTGCGACTTGCCCCCCAGCTCCCTGTAGTTTTTCACAACTCCCGGGCCCGCCGCATACATTTCAAGGCATCCCTTGCTGCCGCATTTGCATGTCCTACCGTTTTCCACCACCACACAGTGGCCAATTTCCCCCGCATTTCCTCGGGCTCCACAGTACAGCTTTCCGTTCAGGAACAGAGCCCCACCCACACCGTTGGATACGGTGACATACAAAAAGTGGTCTGTACCCTTTCCGCTGCCGTAATAGTTTTCTGCCAAAGCGCAGGCTTGGGCATCGTTACCAATATATGCGGGGAGGCCAAAGCAGTTGGTAAGCTCTTCTGCTATAGCCAGGTTTTCAATGCCGGAAAAGCTAGACTCCACCCATAAGCCCTTTGCAGAATCGGCAAGGCCGGGAATGGTCACTCCTATAGCAGACGGCTGATGTTGCGGGTAATTTATAAGCATCCGGCTTGCCTTTTCCTGAATCATAGCCAAGATTGCTGCAGGGGATAAGGCGTCCCACAGAAACTTTTCGCTGCACAATATAGTTCCTTGCAGGGTAGCCAGGCCAACCATTAGTTTGGAACCCCCAATATCCAAAGCCAGTACCACATCATCCAAATGAAGCATCACGTCTTCCCTGCGCTTTCATGAAAGATATCCATGATCTCCTGATGGGTGGCGGTCCCCGTTGTGCCGATTTTCCGCACCGTCACACCCGAAACCAGATTTCCCACCTGCGCTGCCTCTACATAGCTGGCACCGGCGCAAAGGGATGTCACGATGCCGGAGGAACAGGCATCTCCCGCCCCACACACATCAATTTCTCCCTTGTACCGAACAGCCGGAAGCAGATGGCATTCTCCATTCTCCCGCACCAAAACACCGTGCTCGCCACAGGTGACAAACACTTGGGAATGGGTGGATTGAGCCAGCTGCTCCATATAGTCGCAGAGCTTCTCTTGGTCAAAGGGCTCTTCCTGCGCTGCTCCGGCAAGTTTGGCAGCCTCTTTGTTATTACACTTTAAAATGATATGCCGAAACTGATTGATAAAAGCTCGGGAATCGGCAAAGACAATCAACTCTGGATGGTTCAGCGCTATTTGAGCAATGGCCTGCCGCACCGCCCTTGTGACAACACCGGTGTTTTCACAGGTCAGCTGATCCAACACAATGACGGCATCCACCATAGGGGCAACCTGCCGGATGTTTTCAATGACAGCTTGCTCCATCTCCCGGGGTGTTTCTCCCATATTTTTATGATCAAAACGGTTGTGTTCTCTCTCGCCACCTGTACGGAAAAACATAGGCTTGACATAAGCCGGTGTCATAACCTCCCTGCTTTTTAGTACAAGGTTTCTGTCCACACCAATGTGATCCAAACCCTTGAGCAGGTCATAGCCTTCGCCGTCATCGCCTACGAAACCTACCGCATACAGCTTTCCCACCTTTAGTACCGACAGGTTGGCCAGTATCGTTCCGGCAGCACCCGGCTGGGAACGGGCGCGCACTACCTGATAGGCGGTCAGACCGGTTTCCAAAGAAGGCTCATCCAACCGCCGGTCTACATAGAGCCACTTATCCAAAAACAAATCTCCTGCCACCGCAATGCGAATACTTGAAAAACCGGATAGTATTTCCTTTAAGCGGATCTCATCCATCTGCCACCCTCCTTTTTCTGTAATAAACCTTCCTTATCGCTGCCCATGCAGCAGCCGATACGTTAAAAGGGGTATGGTGTTCCGATGTGTTCCCTGTATGTAGTGGCTTTCGCCACCGTCCGCCACCGTCCGTGCCAGTATGGTCTTCCACGGTCGGAAGTAATAGCGAGGATCGTTTTTTGGGGGCGCTTCCTGAATATCTTCTTCTTCCAGCGGCAGTAAATCAAATACCGCTGTGGTAAAATTGGCAATGCTTTTTCCCTCCTGTTTTGCCACATTGCGCACCATAGACAGCGCCTTGAGGTAGACTTCCGGCCCTGTAACGGCAGAGCCGAAATTTAAAAAAACACCGTGCTGCAAACGCTCTACGCTCTTTGTGTAGATGAGAAAGTCGGTGTAGCTGGCCTGCCCTATGGCTGCACCATCGGCATTGGGGTGCTCGTGGACGATATCGCACCCTACCCCAACATGAACCGTTACCGGCACCACCTGGTTGCGATAGCCGGCAGCCAGTAGACTATACTGCCGGTAAGGGAAACGATGCTCCTCTATGTATTTCCCCAACGCCTCCCCAAAGCCAAGGTCCTCCTCCACTCCCTGATTGACAGCATCGTTGTACCGCCCTGTTTCTTCCCAGAGGCCGAACTGGCCTTCGCTAATGTATTTGGCAACGCTTTCGCAGGTCTGCCCGATCAGGGCAAGTTCAAAATCGTGTATGGCGGCAGCACCATTCAGGGCAAAGTGAGTGATATATCCTTCCTCCATCAGGCGGATCAGGCAGGGGGCAACTCCAGACCGCACCACATGTCCTCCCATCATTACTATCACCGATGCACCTGCTTCTTTAGCCTGTACAATGCGGTTTGCAAGAATATCGATTTTAGGATGGGTATACTGTGGTTTTTCGTCAGGATTGATCATTACCCTCAAGTCCAAGTCATGTGTCCGCTGGGAAAGGGGCTGCAATTTTAATTTAGAACGGTCAAAGTGTTCAAATGGCATGATGGCTTCTCCCTTCTCTACCGAAAAAGGTATTCTTCCAGGCTGGGCAAGTCGCCATAGTGGGGAATGATGATATCGGCTCCCGCTTTTATCAACCTTTGGCGCTTCCATGGGTCTATATCTTTTTTTCCCGCCTCATCGGAGGCAATACCGCAGGCAAATCCGCCTACTTCCTTTATATTTTCTATTTCCACATACCCGTCTCCAAATCCGATTACTTCCGGCCCGGCCAGACTGTTTTCCCTCACAATTCTTTCAATAACCATTTTTTTGGAAAAGGTTTTGTAATCGGTCTGGGCTCCATATATTCCGCCGTTAAAGTATTGGGTAACCCCCAGCAAATCAGCTTCGTTGAATACATACTCCTCATCGGTTCCGCTGGCAAGATACATGGTAATCCCCTTGTTTTTTAATAGTTCCAACAACTGAATAGAGCCGGGCAACAGATACTCTTGGGGAGATATACTCCCCTCCCTAAGCCTCTTGAGTCTACCGTCAATCCGCTCTAGCAGCCTTTGGTGGTACTCTTCTTTATAGGCCTGTGGGGTTAACGGAGTTCCCCCCAGTTTTTCCACTTCCTCCGCCAGAGAAATACATTGGTAGATGGTCTGCTTGCCTGTATTGTATTCTACAAAATCACTTGCCAGCTTCCATATTTCCTGTGGGTTCCGGTGTTTTCCCTTGGGCGTAGCCGTCAGTTCATCTGCAAAGTAGGGAATCATGATCTGCTGCCAGCCCTCCCGAATCAGACTGATGGTGCCGTCAAAATCAAACACCGCATAGTGGAATTCTCCCCTTGGGGTACAGGGGGTGATAACTTCTACAAATGTTACAGGTTTCATTTTACCTCCCCTTTATCGGATTCTGCTTGACAAAATAAACATATGGTATAATATTAAGTTATGTTTTAAGATGTTGTTATTAAAAACATAAGTAGGCAAAAAATATATCGTATGGAGGCCTTGTATGGCGAACGCTTTGGAAACACGGACCAACAACATCATCAATGTGCTGCAAAACATACAACATCACCCCGGTATCTCTAAGCCTCAGCTGTGCAAACGGTGTGATATTACAGCGTCTACCGTGCAGAACATTGTGGAAAAATTGGTGGATAAGGGTGCGGTTTTAAGCTTTGGCCAGATGGATTCCACCGGAGGCAGAAGGGCAAGGCAGTACAAAATCAACCAGGAATTCAAACTGGCTGTTTCGGTGAGCATACGCCTGAACTGTGCCGATATCGCCATTGTAAATATGGGCCTTGAGATTCTGCACCACACCCACATGGAAATACGCCTGGACAGTGCCGGGCCCGAAAGCTATACCGCCCTATTGGTGGAAGGGATTCGCAAGCTGATTGCTGACAATGAGATTCAAATAGACCGCATCTCCGGCGTAGGGGTGACGGTGCCCGGCCCCACTTACTTTGAAAGCGGCACCATCCGGGAGATAGCCGGTGCGCCCCTATGGCAGGATTTTCCCTTGGGCGCACGGCTCTTTTCTGCCCTGAATCTTCCGGTTTGGGTGGATAAGGATGCCTTTGCCGGGCTCCAGTATCTTGCGTTCACCAATCAGATTACCCTGGATAAGACCACGGTTTACATCACCATCCTGGAGGGAATCAGCGCCGCCGTGATGATGAAGGGTGAGGTGTTTCGCGGTTCCAACAGTCTGGCTGGAGAAATCGGCCACATTACAGTGCGGCGGGACGGCAGCCGCTGTCACTGCGGCAACACCGGATGCCTGGAGCTTTATTGTTCCGACCTTGGCATCATCTCTCAATATAACATGCAAAGTGAAGGCAAAAGCCAAAACATAGATGAAATTATCCGCCTTGCCGAAGGCGGGGACGAAACCGCCCAGCAGGTTTTTGTGCAGGCAGTTCGCTATCTGGTGGACACCACCTGCAATGTGATTATGAACTATGACCCCAACGAGATCGTCATATTCTGCCGATGGCTGCACCGCCAGCAGACCCTATACTTCAGCCTGATGGACAGCCTGTATTCCAAGAGCATCTTTACCCAGCGCCACGCCGTCAACCTGCGCTTGCTGGAACCACAAAACATTTATCTAATGTCTGCCGCCGCTGCGGCATGCTGGCAGTTTTTATTCTCGAGATCCAGCCCCTTTATCATAGGATTTGATAATTAATATCGGAAAACAGCGCTGTTGTCACAGTGCTGTTTTTTATTCCCTTACTTTCAGGGCGGCGTCAAAGCTGATATCGGATGCCCGAAAATTGATTTGCTGTACAAACGTATAGGCTTCGCTAGCGCCAAACAGGCGGTCCATCCCGCTGTCCTCCCACTCTACACAGAGAGGTCCCTGATAATTCATACGGTTGAGTCCGCGAATGATGTCGTCAAAATCCACATCTCCATGTCCCGGCGAAACAAAATTCCAGCCGCGGCGCAAGTCTCCAAACTCCAAGTGGGAGCCCAGCAGGCCCGCCCTCGGGTCCTTGGAAAGCTTCACGTCCTTCATATGGACATGGTAGATGCGGCCCGCAAAATCATTGAGGAAGATCAGGGGATCGATTCCCTGCCAAAGGAGGTGGCTGGGGTCAAAATTGAGCCCAAGAGTGGGGCGGTATTCCAGAGTTTCCAGCAAGCGGCGAGTGGTGTAATAATCAAAGGCAATCTCGCTGGGGTGTACTTCAAAAGCAAGCTTTACCCCACACCGATCGTATTCGTCAAAGATAGGGGTCCAGAGCTCTTTGATTTGGGCAAACCCCTCCTCCACCATCTGTGGGCTGGTCTGGGGAAAAGAATACCAAAAAGCCCAGATGGGGGAGCCTAAAAAACAGGTGACGGTAGTTAGATTCAACTTTTTTGCGGCATTGGCTATAGCCTGCATTTCCTCCACCGCCCATTTGCGAATATCCTCCGGTTTTCCGGCGTAACGGGAGGGAGCAAACTGATCCAATCTTGGGTCGTATCGGTCGCCGACGCACTGTCCGACCAGGTGGGCCGACAAGGCACCAAGCTGCATGTTGTGCCGCTCCAGCGTGCCGTTAAAATCCGCCAGATAATCCGCTGACGAGAGAATTTGATGGATATCCACGTGGGCTTGGCACGCCAGTTCAAATCCATCGTATCCTATTTCACTCATGGTGGCACATAGCTGCTCCAGAGGCATATCTCCAAACTGTCCGCTGCACAAAGTAATGGGTCGTTGCATGTTAGCTACCCCCTTATTTTTTAACTCTTGTGAAACTCGTTTGTTGCAATTTCTGGCTGTCTTTATTGACTTATATGGATGGTGCTGCCCTTGTGCGCCGATTCTTCGGCGGCAAAAATAACCCGCATGGCTTTGATGGATTCTTCCGCGTCCAGATAAGATGCTTCGCCGCTAATCAAAGCAGACACAAAGGTATCAATCACACCGGTGTTGGTGCGTCCACCGCTGGTTTGGTCCTTGTTGGATGTGAGCTGATCCAGCTGAAAATAGATTTTGGCACCGTTTGGAGACTCTACAATCAGGGAGTATTTTGGATGATGGTAGCAGCGAATCACACCCTTGGTTCCATAGATGATGGTGGAATTATCCTCCTCGCCATAAAAGGTCCAGCTGACATGCATGGTGCCTACCGCACCCTTTTTGGTTTGATAGATGCAATAGGCGTTGTCATCCACCGTAATGGGGCTTCCATCGGGAAATTGTTTGTCCAGCGTGGCTATTTTGGCGGTGACTTCATCAATTTCATCATCCAGCAAAAAGTGGAGCAGATCGGTTTTATGTACCCCTAAATCTGCCATGGTGCCAAAGGCAGCCCGCTTCTTATCAAAAAACCAGGAGTTTTTCATTCCAGTCCAACCTTCCGGGCCCGGGTGTCCAAAGGTAGTGCGGAAGGTGATCACTCGGCCGATTTCTCCGTTTATAATCAGTTCGCGTGCCTTTTGATGGGCTTTTGCCAATCTTTGATTCTGGCCGATCAGAAGGCGTTTTCCGCTGATGCGGGCAGCTTTTAACATATCTTCGCATTCTTCCATAGTTGCTGCCATAGGCTTTTCGCACAGAACATGGACACCGGCATTCAGGGCTTTGATGGTCATTTCGGCATGAGCAACATTTGCAACACAAACGCTGACAGCATCCACTCCGCTGCTCAAAAGCTCCTCTGCACTGTTAAAAGCTACTCCGCCAAACTCCTCCGCCATAGCACGGGAACGTCGAGGGTCTTCATCATAATATCCCACTAAGTTTACATTGGGGTTTTCGGCATATTCCGGCGCATGGCGAACCTGAGTAATTTTCCCGCAGCCTATAATTCCTACTTTCAACATAAACAGCACCCTTTCTATCGATCCTGATTGCGTATGTTCTGCAAAAGCACTGCAACAATTATAATGGAGCCGCTGATTGCACCGTTCAGAAAGGTGGGGACATCAGCCATGGTGAGTATTACATTAATGATCTTGAACATCAATGCTCCAAGAAATGTGCCGATAATCTTGCCCCTCCCCCCACTCATGGATGTTCCACCAATGGCAACCGCGGCAATGGCGTCCATCTCATAAGCACTGCCAGCACTTGCCGCTGCAACTGCCATAACCCGGGAAGAATAGAGCCAGCTGGAAAAACCGCACAGTACACCGGTAATAAGAAAGACTGTAATTTTAATCAGCTTAACATTAATTCCTGCAAGGCGGGCGGAGGTCTCGTTGCTTCCCACGGCGTAAATATACTTGCCAAGGGTTGTGCTGGACATTATCAGGCCAAACAGCAGAGAAAGCACAATAAACATAATCATGGGATAGGGGATCCGAATGCTTCCCAAGGAAAGAGTTCCGGCTGCAATCATGCGGAATGTATCAAAATTTTCTTTGGAAACCGTAAATGGCCCACCCTGTCCCAGATGGTTGATGATGGAGCGGCAAATAGTCTGCATGGCAAGGGTGGCGATCATGGCAGGCAAGCGGCCAAAAGCTACCAACAAACCATTTATTGTGCCTATAATTGCCCCAAAGGCAAGGGCAAACAGCAGCATGGTAAAGATGTTGTTGGTTTTGTTGAGCACCTCTATGCTGAGTCCCGATATGATGGCAACCTGTGCACCAACCGAAATATCAATTTCTCCGGCCGAAATCACCATGCTCATGCCAAGGGCAATTATGCCGGTCACAGAGGCTTGCACAAAAATAGTACTGATATTACCCCAGGAAAAAAAGGAGCGATCCACCGCAAAAGCAATGATTAAAATAATGACAAAGGAAACCCAATAGCTGTGTTCGTTAAACACTTTGCCGATTGCAGATTTTACCCGCAAATGAATGGAAGGAGCTTTTACCTCGCTATGCTGTTTCACCATTTTTCTTTCCCTCCCGATTTGCACCTGTTGAATAGTACATGATTTTTTCTTCCGTAATCTCCTTACGGTCCAGTCTCGCAGCCATTTCTCCTTTATACATCACCATGCAGGAATCTGCCACCTTAATGATTTCCGGGTACTCCGAGCTAAACACCAGAATGGATTTCCCTGCCTTGGCAAGGTCGATAATCAAGTGGTATATTTCAAACTTTGTGCCCACATCAATGCCCTGTGTAGGATTATCGAAGACAAAAATATCCGCACCGCTCTCCAGCCAGCGTCCCAAAATTACCTTTTGTTGGTTTCCGCCGGAAAGGGATGTGACGGGAGCCTTGGGAGATTCCGATTTAATAGAAAGGTTTTGTTTTTGACGCAAATACCGTTCTTTTTCTCTGGAATGATGGATCAACATACTTTTATGCTGGGTGTTAAAGTAGCCGATGGAAATGTTGTCGCAGATAGACAGATCATTTAAAATCCCCCGTTCTTTGCGGGAGCGGGGTACCATGGCAACCCCCTTTTTCATGCGCTTGAGAATAGAAGCCTTTTGGTCAAAAGCTTCCTTTTTTACTATAATGACACCTGTGTAGCCCTCCGCGCCAAAAATGGCGTCTGCCAAGCCATCCCGACCGGAGCCTTGCAGTCCCGTCACGGCTATGATCTCGCCTTGGTGTAAATCAAAGCTGATGTTGCGAAAGGTCTTGCCGCTGATGTTGTGGACCGACATCACCACTTCGCCGGTGCTGTAGGTTTCCTTGTGGGTAAATCCCTGGTCCTCCAGATGGCGGCCGATCATCAGTTTGGTAATCTGCTGTTCGTCAATCTCAGAAAAATTGCCGTCCGCCACCATTTTACCGTCGCGCATCACATAGTATCGGTCGCATATTTCAAAGAGCTCCGGCATTTTGTGGGAAATATAGATAAAGCTTACACCTTCCTGCTTCAGCTGCCTCATAATGAGAAACAGATTTTCTATTTCCTTGTTAGACAATGCCGTGCTCGGCTCGTCCATGATGATGAGATCGCTCTTAAACAAGAGAGCCCGCGCAATTTCGACCAGCTGTTTTTCCGATGCTTGTAGGTCCTTCACCAAAGCATCCGGGTCGATATCGACCTTCATGCGCAAAAAAACCTCCTGGCTTTTTTCCCGCATCGTTTTTTTATTTAATAATCCATACTTCTTGCTTTCTTCCCCTAGAAACATGTTTTCAAACACTTTTAAATCCTTACACAGGTTAAGCTCCTGATGGATAAAGCGGATACCGTGCCTCATAGCCTGTTTGGCGTTGGTTATGTGCACCTTTTCTCCATTAATAAAAATTTCGCCTCTCACCGGCAGAAAGCTACCCGCCAAAATATTCATCAGCGTGGATTTTCCGGCGCCGTTTTCACCCAAAAGCCCTACAATTTCGCCTGTGTTGATTGCAAAGTCCACATGATCCACTGCGCGCATCGGACCAAATTCCATTACAATGTTCTTCATTTCTACCAGCAACAAGGATCCCCCCTCTTATATCGGTGTACTCGAAGACAAAAGGCTTAGAGTAATTCAGCCGGTCGGCGATAACACCGGCCGGCTGAATGGGACAATTATAAGTTAGATGCTGTAGCGCTCCTTAAATTCTGTACTGCTGCGGAAAGCCGCAACCGTATCCTTATCAATTTCAATGGTGGGGATCAGGAACAACTGCCCTTCCACGTTTTGATTGTCGTATTGCTCGCCGTAACCTACCGCAACACCCAGCCGAATGGATTCGCGGATGAAGGAGGGGCTGAAGAAATAGGTTAGCACTTCAATCCCATTGGCAACAGGAGAATCAAAGGTATCTAAGGTCTCCCGGCGTCCGCCAACCCCTGTAATAAGCTTGAGGTTCAGTTGGGCAGAGGGATTGCTGTCATGGTAGTTTTGCAAGGCAACGACAATACCGTCCACTACTTCGTCGTCGTGGGTGACGATAAAATCAAGATCTTCAATTTTCTCTTTGCTGGAGGTATTCAGCCAGTTTTCCATCTGCTCCTGCGCTTTGGCGTTAGACCAGTCGGTCTGATAATCCTGCTGGACCTGCTCGAACTGATCTTTGTACTCAGAGGCTGCAATGACTTGATCCATGCCGCCACTGCGCTGCACCGAAACCGTGGAACTGTCGCCGATAAACCGGAGATATGTAAGCTTTTCACCTGCTTTTAGCTCGCCACCGAAATAGTTAAGCAGATAGTTGCCTGTCATTTCGCCAATGGTTTCGTTGTCACCCATAATTTCACCATCGCAGCGGAAGCCATCGATCAGGCGGTCATAGATAATCAGTTTAACGCCTTTATCCACAATGGTTTGGGCCGCGTTGCGCAACTGCTCCCCTTCCAGTGGCCAAAGAACAATGACGTCGGGTCCCCACTGAAGAATGGTCTCGATGGCAGCAATTTGCAGGGCTGCTTCGCCGCCTACTTCATACTTGAATTCCGCAATGCGGCCAGAAGCCTTGAGCGCTTCCAGTTCTGCCTTGGCATGTGCTACGCTTTCACCAGTAAAACCATGGTCGGCATCGGGAGTAACCATTCCGACGCGCAGAGTACCTGCTTGACTTTCGGCCGGTTTGGCATCACCCGCAGGGCTGGGGCTTGTTACCGTGGAGTTGGGGCTTTCTGCCGGAGGATTGCTTACACTTGTCGCCTGACCTCCTCCGCAGCCAACAAGGATCACTGCCAATAAGGTCATCGCTGTAAGAAATGCAACTACTTTTTTCACAGGCTTTTTCCTCCTAGTCTTAAATATAGAATCACCCGATACCAGCCTGTTGCTAGTATGCCGGGAAATCCAACAGATTGATTCGCTTTGCCGCGGATTCACGGACCACCAGCTTGTGGGGCAGAATCACTTCATGGGCAGAGGTGCTCTGAGCAGGTTTCCCGTCCTGCTGATTTAAAAGAGATTGGCATAGCATTTCGGCGCCTTTTTTTCCAATTTCATAACACGGCTGGGCAATAGTGGTGATATAGGGATGATAAATGGTGGTTTGCTCCACATCGTCAAAGCCTATAATCGCCAGGTCTCTGGGAACATCAAATCCCATTTCCTGTGCACCAACAATGGCGCCCTGCGCCAAAACATCCGAGATGCAAAACAATGCCGTGGGCCTGTTTTCCTGTGCCAGAACTGCCTTTGCCGCTTTTTTCCCGCTTTTAAAATTATAGTCTCGGTCTGCATAGTAGATGTTGTGTTCCATCACAGGAATTCCCGCTTCGGCCAGCTCATCCCTGTAGCCTTTTAAACGAAGGTGGGTGGAAAGATAATTGTTTGTGCTGCTGATGGTGCCGATCCGCTTATGGCCAAGCTGGATTAAAAAGCGCACAGCCTCTCTGGCAGCGTTGTAATTGTCGATGGAAACATGGGGAATGGGAATGTTGGGATCAAATTCTGAGCACTGGACAATAGGGTATTTTTCTGCATATTCCAGCAACCAGTTGCTTCCCAACTCGGATGCCAGCAGAATGGCTCCGTCGGCCCGGCGTTTGGCCAGCAAATCCAGCACCTCCCGCTCCTGCTCCGTCTCCCCTCTTGTGTTGCAGATAAAGGAGCTGTATCCTAAAGCCCGGGTGGTATCGCTAACACCGGATAGAATATGGGCATAGTAGGGGTTGGATATATTCGGCACCAGCACAAGAATGGTGCGGGTTTCTTTTTTGCGCAGACTTTGTGCCTGAATGTTGGGTTCGTATCCCAGCTTATCCACCGCTTGATACACAAGCTCTACAGTGATTCGGCTCACACCACCCTTGTTGTTGAGCACCCGGGACACAGTGGCAGCTGAAACTCCTGCCTCTTTGGCTACATCCAAAATTGTAATCATAAAAATTGATCCACCATTTTACAAAATTAGAAAACGTTTTCATCGCTTTACTAGATTATATATAGCTTGATTGCTAAAAGTCAACCTAAATTTTGCACTATATTTTATTGAATTTATTGTATACTTCTATAAATTTTTGTTTTTCTTTACATCTTCTTAAAATAATAAGTTTATTTGTTATAATAATATTTTTATTTATAAACATAATATCAAATTAATTGAAATTATTAGTTTGTTTAACCATTATATTAATATTTATTTATTAATTTTTAATAATTACTTTATAATGTACTTTATTCTTTTAAAGTTTAAAGTTGCCTGTTCACCACTGTAAGACAATATCAAAAAGACAATATCGCTTACCGAATTAAAACAGGTACCTTTACCGAATTCCGACAGCTTTACGATACCTTTAACGAGATGATGAACCAAATGCACCTCCCCTATGAAGTTTCTCAACGCTCAGCAATAGGACAGGCAGACCGGTCGCGGCATTTACCCCCGCCCAATCTGCCTGCTTTTTATGATGTAAAACCCACAACTGATCCCGTTCTTTAATTTTGGTTTTATGCATTTGGCATGGTGCGGGGAACTGCCGCCTCCGGGGTTATGTTTCTGAGAAAAGAGCAGAAACATTGCCCCGGGGCTCAAACTCGGGCAATGAAGAAAACTTTTAATATTTTTAAAGGTTTTCCCTTTGGTATTTCTTGTTTTTGCAAGGGGACAAGAAATACTCTCTTAGTATAAAAGCGTGATTATCATCAGGTTTTTTCACAATTTAGGAGGTTTTCCATAGAATAATAATGATACCGTTGCCTAAGTGTGGCACAAGCTGCAAGACTGCTTAGGTGCAAGGGAAGAGGTGATATCGTTCGATGTCTTTTAACGATCGAGAGCTTTTGGCTCGCCTGATTATGTGCGAAGCTGGAGGAGAGGGCCAGGACGGGATGAGGTCGGTGGCCACCGTGGTCATGAATCGGGTCCATGTCAGTGAAGGGGAGTATCTGCGGACCGGTCAGGGTAGCCTGCGCAACATCATCTATCAGCCCGGCCAGTTTGATTGCATTCTCACCGAAATAGGGGGCCGAACTAACATGCAAAACATCTACAACATGCGTCCCGAACCCATCCACTATCAGATCGCCGACTGGGCTCTCAGCGGTGGAATCCACAACCCGGTGGGTGTCTGCCTGTGGTACCTAAACCCCTTCGGCCCCTGCAGGGGTGAGTTCCCCGTCCGCTCCGGAACCTTCCATACTCGCGTCAACAACCACTGTTTTTATCGTCCCACCGCCTATTACAGCCAAACATGACATATTATAATCAAAGATAAAGGAGCCTTACATATGTGCAATTCTCAGTACGCAAGACCTTCCAACGTTCCCCGCAGCGCCACCGTCCCGGCCACATCGGTGAATAGCGTCGGCGTGACAGATCCCATGGCCGATGTAATTCGCGAAAATCCCACCTGCAACTACGGGCAGGCCTGCAGCGATTACATGGCGGCTTCCCCCAATGATGTGCCTGTCCCAGTCACCCCCAGTCCCTCCATGCCCATTTCGGTGCAGCCTGCCGGCCCGGGAACCCCTCTTTACTCTTTTCCGCAGCAGGCACTCACCATGCAGCCTGCCCCACTCTACCAAGCCCAGCCTGCTCCTCTCTACCAAACCGCCCCTCTTTATTCCGCCATGCAGCCGGCAATTCCCGCTGTTCCATCCACTCCCCTGGCTCTTCCCTCCATGACCTCCCAGCTGACGGAAAACCTCCCCGAATCCCTAACCAACCCTGCCTATATCCCAGGTTTTCTGCGGGAAAATATCGGCAGCCTGGTTCGGGTGGAGTTTTTACTTACCGACTGCATGACTGACCGGGTGGGAATTCTGCGGGAAGTGGGAGCCAGTTACATCATTCTGGATGCTCTGGATGGCAGCAGCAAACTGCTCTGCGATTTGTTTTCTATTCGCTTTGTCACCATTATGCAGCAGTTCACCCCGGACAACTACCAGACAGCCCGAACCATCCACGCATCCAACCGCTTTCAGGGGTAAGACCTTGACACCACGCGCCCACTTGATCGGTCGGGCACTTCTTTATGCTTGAAACCGATACAAAAACGCCGTGGAGCATGATGCTCCGCGGCGTTTGGCTTGGGCCCGTATGTGGCTTATCCCACCACTATAATCTCACAGGTATCATACTCCTTGGGATTGGCAACGGAAGTGACGGTGATGGTGGCCTTCCCCTTCTTGTGGCAGGTGATAAAGCCCTGCTCGTCCACGCTGACCACCGAGGGATTGTTGGACTTAAAGGTGACCGAAATGTCGGTGGCGTTGTCGGGGCCGATGCTGTATTCCAGCTGGGTAATATCCCCCACAAAGGGCTCCATGTCGTTGTACTCAAAGCTGAGATAATCCACCTTGATGGTTTTGGTGGTTACCTCCACGGTGCAGGTGGCAGTGTAGCGGCCATCCTTGCTGGTGGCTGTAATGACGGCGGTTCCGGCGCTTTTGGCCGTAATCTTACCGTATTCATCCACTGCGGCTACAGAGTTGCGGGAGGAAGTCCAGCTGATGTTCTTGTTGGTGGCGGTTTCCGGGTTGAAGTTTACATAAAGCTGTTGATCGGTTCCCCGCTTCATATAAAGCTTGCTCCGGTCCAGGGAGATGCCTTTGACGGCGATCTTTCCGCTCACCACCTCTACAGTGCAGGAGAGGGAGTAGTCGTTGTTGGCGGTGTAGGCATAAATCTCGGTGTATCCGGTGGATTTTGCCGTCACTTTACCGGAGGAATCCACCGTGGCCACGCTGGTGTCCTCGCTTTTCCACAACAGCTCGGTGTTTTTCACCAGCCCCTTGTCGGAGGTGATTTGCAGCACATAGCTGGCGTTTTTACCCAGGGTTATATATTCGTTGTAGAACTCAATGTAGGAGACGCTCTTCAGAGAAGCTCCCGATACTTGAGTGGGCTGAACGGCAGGCTCGATGTAATCCTGCTCGCCGCCTCTTTCCACCACTTCCAGCTGGCAGACGGCGGTGACCTTGCCGTCGGCGGTGGTGGCGGTGATTTTAGCCTTGCCCACCTTGACTCCCGTCACCTTGCCCTGGGAGGATACGGTGGCTACCGAAGTATTGCTGCTCTTATAGGTGATACCGCTAAGGTTGGCGTCCTCCGGGTCGGAGATCAGCTTGAGGGTGTAGCTTGCCCCCTCGTTGACTGCCAGCTCCTCGGTTTCAAAGACCAGATACTCCACTTCCGAGCTACCCGCAGAGGTGTTGCCGGAGTCGGTAGTGGGAGCCGCGCCGCTGCCCATACTCTGGGAGCCGGTGGTGGTCACTCCGGTGTAGGCGCTTTTCAGCCCCGCCGCCAGACCGTCGGCAAAACCCACGGCAATAGCCTGCTGGTACTCCTCCCGAATGAGCTTTTCGTACTCGCCCTTGTTGGTCATAAAGCCGCATTCCGCCAGAACAGTCGGCATCTGAGCGCTTAGGGTGATGTGGTAGTAGCTCTGGCGGGCTCCCCGGTTGTCGCTGCCCAACTGACTACTGACCTGAGAGGCAATGGCCGAGGCGGTATTCTTGGCAAAGGGATAGAAGTAGTAGACCTCGGTTCCCACGGCAGAGGCACGGGTTCCGGTGTTGTTGTGGACGCTGACAAAGAGGTCGGCGTTAAAGGCCTCCGCCTGCTTCACCCGGTTCGAAAGGCTGGGGTTTCCGGAATTTTCGATAAGCAGGACGGTAGCGCCCCGGCTTTCCAACTCGTCGGCCA
This sequence comes from Oscillospiraceae bacterium, assembly GCA_018434245.1. Classification (GTDB taxonomy): domain Bacteria; phylum Bacillota; class Clostridia; order Oscillospirales; family Ruminococcaceae; genus WRAV01. Next base: position 29,010 of record JAHDPQ010000026.1, on the reverse strand, counting down.
GCATTTCGGCAATGGCCCGGTTGATCACCTTTTCGGGATAGGCCGCCAAAAAGCCCAAGGCTCCCGTATCCGAGCCGCCATGGCCCGGGTCCACCGCGATTCTCGCACCGCTCAGGGAAGAAGGCGGGGTGTTAAACCGGAACACCAGATTCCCGTTGGAGTCGTAGTAGCCTTTATAGCCCAGGAATCCGCCGGTTTTGGCAAGGGTCAGACTCAGATTGTCGCTGCCCCAGGAAGCTTTGGTAAAGAGGGGGTTCTGGTTAAGGCTCTGGCTTCCCCCGGGGTTTTTGTCGGTGTTGTGGAAGGTGATGTCAAAGGTGGAGCCTGTGTATGCCACCTTGTAGGTGACCTTTTGGGCTGTCTTGAGGGTGAGGTAGACATACCGGCCCTCGGTGCTTATATTAAAGCCGGAAATGGCATTTCCGCCTACATAATCGTTGCTGATGGGCTGAATATCCTTGGAAAGCACCCGCAGGCCAGAGGCCAGCTTATAGAACTGGAAGGTTTCCCCCTTACTGCTGACATAGGTGATCTCATCCCCCACGGCGTAGTCCATTGCCCCTTTGGGAATGGGGTAATAGTTGGGGTTGGGAACGTTATCCAGAGTGTTGGGGGGATAGGTCCAAGCTTGATCCGCCACCACTACCACTGGGACTCCGTTTTCCAGCTTTGCTTTCTTGTTCACCTTGACGGTAGCTCCCGTCAAGGTTTTGGTGGTTCCCTGCCAAGTGGCGGTGATACTAATGGCTCCCAGATTTTGCTCCTGAGAGGTCCCCGCCGGCGCGGTATAGTATCCCACAAACCGCTTGTAATTGGAATCCCGGGCGGTTTCATCCTCGGCGGAATCGTCAATTTCCAGAGCCAGAGTGCTGCCACCCACGGTGGCGTTTACCTGAGCGTCCTCGTAGGCCAGGGCGGAAATCTTAATGCTCATGTTGCCGTCGGTGGAGATGGCTCCGGTGGGGGCAACTTCCTTGAGGATTTCAATGTTCCGGGTGATTTTATAAGTCAGCGTCTTATCTTTATGGACGATGGTGAATACGTTCTCTCCGCCCCGCAAATCAAAGCTGGCGGTAAAGTAGCCGGAAGCATCGGTGGTGATCTGCTGATCGTTGATGGTGACGGGAGCAGTGGGGTCGGAGGCTCCTGCAAAGGTAACCGACGGTTCCTGAGTAGTGTAGGTGGTCTGGGTGGGCTTGGTGACGGCAAGCTCGGTGAGGACGTGCTCGCTTTTTACCTCTCCTCTATAATACTTGACCAGAGTGGCGGTGGTATCCTGAGGGTTGGCCACCAACCGGGACAAGGAGTTGAACACGCTGCCGGAATAGCCGGGCAGTCCGCTGGCCCTGATAACCTGCCGGGTCAGCTGGTCGTGAGAAGCCCATCCGGCATTTTGGGTACAGGCCTTGTTGGCGGCATGAACCACATACATGGGTACACCGCTGCGCCTAGCCACGTCGGCCCACCAGGAAACCACGGTTTCAAAGGGTTCGTTCTGGTCGGTGAGGGACGAAAACGCCTTGACGGCGACAAAATCCACGGCGCCGTCCTCCACAAAGGCTTTGGTGTCGGCGTTCCCGCTACCCAGAGAGGAAAAGTTCACCGTTTGAACGGCCACGCCCCCCTCCTGCTCTGCGTCGCTGGCCCACACGGCATCGGCCAGTAGCCCCACCTGAATATTGGGGGCATAGTGGCGAATGGTGTTGCTCATATTCCGCACCACGGCGGCAGGGGTCTGCCGCAGAAAGTTGTCGTAGCCGATGGCTCCACCGGTCATCAGGTAGCCGATGTAGTTCTGCTCCTCATCGGCAGGCTGGGTGTAGCCGTCGATGAGAATGGCGTCGGGAGTGTACTTCTCGGCAAATTCCCGCAGGTTGGCGGTGAGCTTGTCGATGACTCCCGCCCCCAAAGACAGGGAAGTTCCGCCGCTTTTGCCCTCAAACAGGGAGGCGTCAAAGATGGCGTAGACGTGGAGGCCTTGCCTGCGGGCGCTGTCCACCACATAGTCCATGACATCAAAGCCCACTTCCAGCTGGGGAGAACCGGAGGTTTCAAAGATCACCTTGTCGTTGTAGACGGTGTCGATGATCACCGAGTTCATGGTCAGCTTGGCGGCTTCTTCTAAGGCCTTGTCCACCTCTGCCTTGATGGCGCTTTGGGTAGCGGTCAGGCTCTTTAAAAAGTCGGAACCCGGCACCAAATACACCCCACGCATCTCGCCGGGGACATTGTACTCCGGCTCGGTGGGTTCCGGTTCCGGCTCCGGCTCGGCGGGAAGCAGCTCGTCGAGATCGATATCGGAGGGCGGTTCCCCTTCCGGCGACGAATCGGACGCTTCGGGCTTTATGGCTTGGAAGCCTCCCTCCCCCACTGCACCGGACAGAATTCCGGCTACTCCCCCCGCAACCAGGGTAAGGGTGAGGAAGATTACCCCAAGAACCAAACCCATCTTCTTTTTACTTTTAAACATCTCACTCAAAATACGCAGCCCCCAAATTGATTGATGGTACTTCTCTGCGGAAGATTGCTTCCACCTTCCCCAGTGATCTCGTGTTGTCAATGGCTGATAATAACGGCACAACTACTTAATCTACAGCTTGTCCCATAGGCGATGGGCCACAGGCCCCCGAAAGCATTCCGGGTCGGTTTGTTAGCCCAACAGGCTCTTGAGGTTCTGGAACTCGGTGCCCACATGGGCCCTTACCCCTTGCTCCGGCGCAAAGAGGGAATCGTAGCGGTATAGGGCAAACCCCTTGTAGCTGTTTTGATTTCGGGCGGTTTTGACCATTCTGGCCAGCAGGTCATTGTTATGAATCCACTCGTTTTTGCCGGTACCGGCCCACTGGTCCGAAGCGCCCAGCTTGTAGGCGGCAAGGCCCACGTAAAGATCTACTTCGTCGCAGGTGATCATGGTATTCCAGCCCTCCAAAGTCTCCTGATAGGGCTGGGCCTGATTCTGGTATCCAAAGTAGATTTGCGGGCAGACGTAATCGCAGTAACCGGGAGTGGAGACGATTTTGGCCACATCCAAAAACATGGCGTTGTAGTTGTTGTCAACGCTGGACTGGGGACTGATGCCGAAGAGAACATCCGGGTCCTCCGCCTTAATAGCAGCGTAGATGGCCTTGAGCAGAGTCTCTACGTTTCTTCTGCGCCAGTCGGCCTGAGAGAGCTTTCCGCCTCCATTGACATAGGCCCGGTAGGAGGCAGCATCAAAGTCCAGATCCACCGCCCCCGTGGCGGTGGCGGGATAGAAGTAGTCGTCAATATGGATGCCGTCCACACTGTAGTTTTTCACAATTTCTCGCACGCCATTGACAATGAGGTCCTGAGCCTTTTTGCTGGCGGGGTTGTAGGAGGTAATGCCGTTGTGAAGAATTACTGCGCTGTCCCCGGCACTCAGCCACTTCACCGCCGGATTGGTCTCGCAGATGGCATACTTGCTGTTGGCGTTGCGGATGCGGTAGGGGTTGAGCCACGCCTCAATCCGCAGGTTTCTGGCGTGGGCTTCCTCCACCATAATGGCCAGAGGGTCAAAGCCAGGGTCGGTTCCCTCGGTGCCGGTGCAAAGGTAGGACCAAGGGTAATACTGGGACTTGTAAAGGGCATCGGCAAAGGGCCGGACATGTACAAAGACAGTGTTGAGTCCATAAGCAGCGCAGTTGTCAAAGACGCCCTGAATATTTTTGACAAACTGCTCTTTGCTTTGATTCATCAGCAAGTTCTGAAGCTCCAGATAGGAAATCCAGACCCCCCGCACTTCCCCTTTTACCGGCTCCATCCGGGGGACAGCGTTGCCCCGCAGCGGCAGGCCTTGTTGAGGGGTGGAGACGGCGGAAACCTCCGGTGCAGTGGAAGGTTCCTGAGCCTCTGAAGGTTCCGGTGCGGCAGAAGGCTCCGGGGACTCGGAAGGCTGCTCCTCTTCCCCAGAAGTGGGGTCATCGGTATGTACTATCAGCGCCGACAGGTCATTGGCAGCGGGAGCCTCCGGCTGATAGGCGAGGGATTCTTCCGCCGTCCAAGGATCGGTGAGCACCATCCGGCCCGAAGATTCCGATTCACCGGGCGTTTGGGCCTGACGGGGAGTGCAGCCGTTTAACATCAGAACACAGGCGAAAAGAATCGCCAAACACCGGGTGAGGTGGGTTTTCAGCATATGGTTTGCTCCTTTGGTATTAATAAAGCCGATTCTGCCTCTGCTACAGCAGACGCAAGGTCGGGCGAACTCTCACCTATAAAGTGTGCTTTCCCTGTCGTTTTACTGCGGATTCCTGTTTTTTTTCCAAAAGTGTGGAACTTTTCGGGAGAACTTGTCCCCCCGGCCGGGCCCATGGGGGTATTATATGATATTCAACTCTTCCCGGATACTATGCCTGTATTGTTGCGGGAGCGGAGAACGTCCTTCCATCCAGGCAGCCGCCCAAAGGCGCAAGGAAAAGGCCCCCGAGCAGGGGGCCTTTTGTAAATTCACGCATAGGTTTCTATTTCCCCGCTACTTTGTGGGCCTCCTCCACAATCCGCTCCATGGCGTTAAGGATGTTCTGGTAGCCGGTACAGCGGCAAAGATGCCCCGAAATCAGGCGGCGCAGTTCCTCCCGGGTGTAGGTTTTTCCGGTTCCCACAATTTCCACCGCCGTCATAATCAGCCCGGGGGTGCAGAATCCGCATTGGACAGCGGCTTCCTCCACAAAGGCCCGCTGAATGGGAGTCAGCTCTCCGTCAGGGCGATTCAGGCCCTCCACTGTCAGAATGGATTTACAGTCGGCCCACAGGGAAAGGTAGATGCAGGTGTCCACTGCTTTGCCGTCGATTAGCACGGTGCAGGCACCGCACTCCCCAACCTCACAGCCTTTTTTGACGCTGGTCAAACCAAGGCGGTTACGCAGAGTATCGGCAAGGGATTCCCGCTCGTCCACCGCCATCTGCCGGGGTACTCCGTTGACTGTCATGTTGATGATGGTCACAGCGTCTCACCTCCTGCGTGTTTCACTGCCTGGGCAGTGGCTCTGCCGGATAGCTCGCAGACCAAGCGCTGCCGGAATTCCTTGGAGGCCCGCCAGCTGGTGCGGGGACTCACTTCCCCAAGGGCCAGCTGGCCGATTTCCTCCAGCAGCCGGGAAGACACCGGCTTGCCCATCACCGCAGCTTCCGTTTTGCGGCAGCGGATAGGGGTGGGAGCCGCTACCCCAAAGGCCAGACGGTAATCGGCTATGGTTTGCCGGTCCTCCTCCAGACGCAGGCTGACGGCGCAGCCCAGGGTGGCAATGTCCATGGCAGCCCTCTGGGCGTATTTGATGTAGTGCCCCCCAAAGCCTTGGTAGTCCTTTTGGGGAATGCGGATGGCGGTGAGGATTTCCCCCCGGTTTAAATCCACACGGCCGGGGCCTTTGTAAAACTGTTCCAAGGGCAGGGTGCGCATACCGTCCCTTCCCGTAATCTCCAGCTGAGCTCCCAGAACCAACAGGGCACCGGCGCTGTCGGCACTGGTGACGCCGTTGCAGACATTGCCGCCGATGGTGGCCACATTTCTAAGCTGGGGGCCTCCCGCCTGATCCACTGCATGGCCCAGCACCGGAATGTGCTGCCGGATCAGGGGATGCTCGGTGATCCGGGTAAAGGTCTCTCCCGGGCCGATTTTGATGGTCCCGTCCTCCTCCATCACAATGCCGGTGAGCTCCTGTAGGTCGTTGATGCTGACCAGAGTGCAGCCTGCCAGCTTCCCCTCCCGAATCTTGATGAGGACATCACTGCCCCCGCTGATCAGAATAGAGCCTTCCATCCGGTGGAGCGCCCGGATAGCGTCCTCCACGCTGGTCGCCCGATAGATTTTCTGGACGTCAAACATTTTCCCCACCTGCCTTTTTGAGTAATCCCGCCTGTTCAAAGGCTTCCACCAGCTTTTGAGAGTTGAGGGGGAGGCTGCCTACCGCAACGCCGGTGGCGTGGAGCACGGCGTTGCGCACCGCCGGAGCCACCGGAATTGCAGGGGGCTCACCCAGCGCCTTGTTGCCGTAGGGACCGGTGGGGTCTACCGTCTCCACAAAATCTACGTAGAGCTCGGGGGTATCCAAAGCGGTGGGCAGCTTGTAGTCCAGCAGGTTGTTGTTCAGGGGCACCGCTTTGTCGTTGTAGAGGAGCTGCTCCCCCAAGGCATAGCCCAGTCCCATGCTCATCCCTCCGTGGACCTGAGCCTGCGCTAGCTGGGGATTGATGAGAACGCCGCTGTCGTGGACGTTGATGATGTCTAGCACCTTTACCTTGCCCACGGGAATATCCACCTCCACCTCGGCAAAGCAAGCTCCAAAGGCATAGGTGTTGTCGGTGCAGTGAATACTTTCCTCGGCGGTGATGTGCAAGGGTCTTTCCAAACTATAAAAGGCTTCGGTGGCCAGAACATCCAGCGCCATCAGGTCGTTGCCCTGAACGTCCCGGATATTGCCCTGTTCCAGACGCAGGGTATCGGCGGGCTTTTCTAGCAGGCCGGAGGCGTAATCCAGAATCCGCCGCTTTAGACTCCGAGCCGTCTTTTGGAGAGCCATGCCGCTGACATAGGTCTGGCGGGAGGCGTAGGCTCCCGTATCAAAGGGAGTGACGTCGGTGTCCTGCTGGGAGACGATGTGAATATCCTCCGGACTAAGTTCCAGTTCCTGAGCGGCCATCTGGGTAAAGACGGTATCCGCCCCTTGACCGATTTCCGTAGCCCCCATCTGAAGCTGCATCGTGCCGTCCTGATTGAGGATCATCCGACAGGAGGCGGTTTCCAGCGAGATGGGGTGGACTCCCGTCTTGTAGCTGAAGATGGCCATCCCCACCCCTTTGCGCAGAGGCCCCGTTTGATTCTGATAGGCAGCCCGCTTTTTGGCCCAGCCAATGTGCTCCGCCCCCCGCTGCATGCAGTCCCGCAGGCCGCTGACATGGCAGGTGATGCCGGTGCCCGGGTCCACGTAGCCTTCCGGCATGGCGTTTTTCAGCCGCAGCTCCAAAGGATCCATCCCCAGCTGAAGGGCCAGATCGTCCACAGCGGATTCCATGGCAAAGCTGAGCTGGGGAATCCCGTAGCCACGCATGGCTCCCCCGGAGGTAAGGTTGGTGTAAACCGTGGTGGCCTGAGCCTCCACCACCTTTTCCTGAGTGTAGAGGTTGCGAAAGCCGTTGGCAGCATTGGCGATAATGGAGTGGCCGTGGGAAGCATATCCCCCTTGGTTGGAGTAGCCCTCAAACCGGCGGGCCACAAAGGTGCCGTCCGGCCTTGCCGCCATCCCGATGGTGATGTCCATGGCGTGGCGTACCCGGGTGCAGGCCATCACCTCCTCCCGGGAAAGCTCCAGCCGCACGGGGCGGCCCCCCACCTGCGTGGTCAGCCATGCGTTCAGGGGCTCGTAGAGCACCTCCTGCTTGTTGCCGAAGCCGCCCCCTATGTAAGGCTTGATCACCCGGATCTTCCCCCAGGAAAGCCCGGTGGCCTGCCCTATCACCCGCCGGACAATATGGGGAATTTGAGTGGAGGAGACAATGACGATCCGGCCCTTTTCCATCCAGGCAATGGAAACCGCCGTTTCGATATGGCAGTGCTGTACCGTCTGCACCCCGTAAGTCTTGCTGATCCGGGCAAGGCCCTCCTCCTCCGCCGCTTGGGTGTAAGAAGGCTCCCCGATGCGAAACTCCGTCTGCTTGAGGATGTTGCCGGGGAAATCCGGGTGGAGCTGGGTGGCGTCGGGGGCCATGGCCTGTTCCACCGTAACCAGAGGGGGATACTCCTCATACTCCACCTCAATCAGGCGAAGAGCCTGCTGGGCGGCAACCTCGTTTTCAGCAATGACGGCGCCGATGTCATCTCCCCACACCCGAACCCGGGTGTTAAGCAGCCTGCGATCGGCCACATCCTGATGGCTCTTATCGGTGGACCAGGGGTGTCCTGCCGTGGGGAACAAAAACTCGGGGCCGTCAAAGCAGGTGAGGATTTTTACCACTCCCGGTACAGCCAGTGCCTTTTCCAGATGAAAGCGTTTTACCACGCCATTGGCGATGGTGCTGCGAATCACCCGGGCCACCAGAGTGCCGGGCCGTTCCAGATCGGCGGTGTACATGGCCCGGCCTGTCACCTTTTCGTAGGCATCCACCCGGGAGATGCTTTTGCCAACGCTCATAAGGCAGCGCCCCCTTTGATTGTGTTGCACCAATTCTACCATTTTCTCTATGGTTTCGCAATGGAAAATCAGGGCTTTTGCCGAAAAAATATTGGCTATTCGCCTCTGATCTGGCAGTAGCCCTCCCCCAAAGCTGCAGTCTTCCCGCCGCTCCTTTTTCACAGAATTTCGGGCGTTCCAAAATCCGCCTTGGAGTGCCAAGGCTTTTCTGGTATACTATTTGGGAACCTTTGGGCTGATCGAGTGTAGATCGGTGCAAACTGCCAGATCAAGTGGCTCCTTACATTATATTGAGAACAGGATGATTCTTTTTGCTGCAAGCCTTTATTGATTTCTTCACTGGCTATATCCCCCCCTGGCTCACCTGCTTTTTTATCTCCATGCTGCCGGTTCTGGAGCTGCGGGGCGGGCTGATTACCGCTTCCCTGCTGGGGGTTCCTTGGGTACAGGCCACTGTGGCCTGCGTTTTGGGAAACATCCTTCCGGTACCGGTAATTTTGCTCTTTGTCCGCAAGGTTCTTTCCCTGCTGGGGAAAACCAGAACCTTTGGCAGGGTGGCCTCTCACTTTGAGCAAAAGGCTCTGCGCAAAGGAACCGAGCTAATGGAAAAATACCCTCACCGCATTTTGTTTGGCCTGTTTGCCTTTGTGGCTATTCCCCTGCCCATGACCGGAGCGTGGACCGGCTCCCTTATTGCCGCCTTTTTGGGCCTGCCGATTAAACGCTCCTTCCTCCCCATTGCTCTGGGGGTCCTCTGCGCCGCCTGTATCATGCTGCTGCTGGCCTACGCCTTCCCCTCTATGATGGGCTTTCATGTATAAGTCCGGTGCAAATTTAGCGTTTCTTCCCCACGGCTCCCATTGCCTTGCGGAAGGGGAAAGGGAGAAGATCAGATGAAAAGCGTTCGGATTATCGGAATAGACCCGGGCTATGCCATTGCAGGCTGGGGAGTGCTGGATTACACGGGGAACTCCTTTCAGGCGGTGGATTACGGGGCCATCCTCACCAAGGCGGGTCTGCCCTTTGAGGTGCGGCTGGAGATCATCTACCGGGAGCTTTCCGGGATTTTGGAGCGGTACCGGCCTGTTTCTTTAGGGCTGGAAAAGCTCTATTTTACCAAGAACAAAACCACCGGCATCGATGTGGCACAGGCCCGGGGAGTCATCCTGCTCTGTGCCCGACAACACGGGCTTTCCATTGGAGAGTACACCCCCCTGCAGGTAAAGCAGGCGGTCACCGGTTACGGTAAGGCGGAGAAAAACCAGGTGATGCAGATGACCAAAATGCTGCTGAGCCTTCCCGCTTTGCCCAAACCCGACGACACCGCCGATGCTCTGGCCATGGCTATCTGCCACGCCCACACCTCCGGTTCCCTGCTGGCAAGGAACCCGGCTCTTACCTTATAAAATAGTGGCTCGGCTAAAGGTTGGCCGGGCCACTTTTCCTTATCATATGATTACGTGCCAAAGATCAGCCGCACCATGACGGCGCTCATGACAAAACCCACTAAATCAGCAGTCAGGGAAGCTGGCAGCGTGTGCCGGGTCTTAGATACCTTGACCGCTCCGTAGTAAACGGCAATGGTGTAAAAGGTGGTCTCGCTGGAGCCTTCCATGACGCTGGCCACCCTGCCGATAAAGCTGTCGGGGCCGTAGGTGGCCAGAATATCGTTGAAGATCACCATAGCTCCACTGCCCGAAATGGGCCGGAGGATGGCCAGAGGCACCACCTCTCCGGGAAGCAGAAGATACTTTGCGATAGGATTAAAGAGGCGCACCAGAAGGTCCAGTGCGCCGGATGCCTTAAACATCCCCACACAGGTCATGAGAGCCACCAGGGAGGGCAGGATGTTCACCGCTGTCCCCAACCCCTCTTTGGCTCCGTCCAAAAAGACGTCAAAAACATCTACCCCCCGGTAAATCCCATAGATCAGGATACCGCAAAGGACCAGCGGAATGATCAGGTCGTTAAAGCTCATCGGCGCCCTCTCCTTTGTCGTGTATTACCCCTTCTGCCCTCCAGCAGCTTTGCCACCAGAATCCCCGAGAGGATGGAGGCTCCCGACGCCACCCAGGTGGCAGGCATAATCTCCATGGGAGCTGCCGAACCGGCATTGGCTCTCAGCAGGGCTGTGGTGGTGGGAATCACCTGCAAAGAAGCGGTGTTGAGCACCACAAACATGCACATGTAGTTGCTGGCCTCGGGACTGTGGCGGTTGAGAAGATCCAGTTGGCGCATGGCGGCAATTCCCAAAGGGGTGGCGGCATTGCCCAGCCCCAGCAGGTTGGCGGAAATATTCAGGCACATGGCCTGAGCCGCCGGGCTTTCCGGGGGCAGCCCCCGAAACAGCACCCGCACCACCGGAGCAAACAACCTGCTAAGCCTTTCGGTGATCCCCGCTTTTTGGGCAATGCGCATCATGCCGCTCCACAAAGCCATAGAGCCTGCCAGCGTAATAGCCAGCTTGACCGCCCCGCCGCACTCGGTAATGGCCGCGTTGGACACCGCATCCATCCGTCCAAGTCCGACGCCAAACACCAAAGAAGCCACGATTAATCCCGAGAAAATCCACTTCATCATGACATCTGTCTCCCTTATCACCTTTGTACATCTTATGATTCAAGGCCCTTCAAACATTCCTGCAACAAATAGAGTAAAATGGGAATTGACAATAGTTGCCATTCGAGTTATAATGACAAATACCAACCAGAAATTGGAAGTTTTGACTCAATGGGTATTAAAAGGAGACTATTATGAAATCAACCGGTATTGTACGTAGAGTGGATGACCTTGGAAGAATTGTTCTGCCCCGTGAACTGCGTAAGTTGCTGGAAATTAACGAGAAAGATGAGTTGGAAATTTTTGTGGATGGCAGCTTCATTATTTTGCAAAAACACCAGCCCAACTGCGTTTTTTGCGGAAGTTCCAACGGCGTAGAAGCCTTTAAGGGAAAGAACGTCTGCGCAAGCTGCTTCAAGGAACTTTCCGCAAAGAAAAAATGATCTCATCCCTACATAGTACAGTCTAACATCGGTAAACAGGTGTGATGCAGGTGCCTGCACCAAAGTCGGATTGGTGCCCTTGGCCACCTGACGGTTTGTAAATTCTGCCAGGCAATCCCAACCGGGATTGCCTGTTTTTATTGCGGTGTTGCGCCTGCTCCGCTCCATGCGGGGTCAAAAACGCATTTTCTAACCCTTTATCATCCAAGGAAAATAAAGATGCGCCACACCTTCCAGACAAGAGTGCTTTTTCCCCTCAATTTGACAAGCCCTTCTGCTATACTAATACGGCATGCCCCGGCGGGGGTTCTTGCATACAACTTAGGTCGGCATTCATCTGTTATGAATATTTGACAAGAAACACTTGGCAGCACCGAATGAAATTTAAGTAATTTGTCAAAATACTCTTGTAAATAGATGAAAAAATTGCTAAAATAGCATTAATCCAAGGGGGATAATCCTCCTGTGATTTTGCAGGCTCTTTTATGAAAACCCAAGCAGAAACGAGGGATGTTGAAATGCCTGTTCCTAAAAAAACAGCCAATGCCCTAAACGCTTTTTCCAGAGGTGAAAACCATCGAATCCATCAGATTCTGGGCAATCACTCGGAAAAGCGCCGGGGCAAACAGGGAGTTGTGTTTCGCACCTGGGCACCCAACGCAAAAACCGTATCGGTGGTGGGTGACTTCAACGATTGGAACGAGGAGAAAAATCCCTGTATCCTGCTGGAAGATACCGGCGTTTGGGAGGCCTTTTTGACCGGGGTGGAGCCCTACGATACCTATAAATACGCTGTCACCGGCAAAAATGGTCAAACGGTGCTCAAATCCGACCCCTTTGCCCTCCACTTCGAAACGCCGCCCGCCAACGCCTCCAAGGTGCTGGACCTGCATCCATTTCCCTGGACCGATACCCGCTGGATGGAACAGCGGCGGACCAAAAATCACTACCACAGCCCCATCAACATCTACGAGCTGCATCTGGGTTCTTGGCGGCGGTATCCCGACGGCAACCCCTTCGACTACATCAAGCTGGCCCGGGAACTTGCCGCCTACCTCAAGGAGATGGGCTACACCCATGTGGAGCTGATGCCCATTACCGAGCACCCCTACGACGGCTCCTGGGGATATCAGGTCACCGGTTACTTTGCCCCCACCTCCCGCTACGGCACGCCCAGCCAGTTCAAGGAGTTTGTCAACATCCTGCACCGGGCGGGAATCGGGGTGCTGATGGACTGGGTGCCCGCCCACTTCCCCAAGGATGCCCACGGGCTTTACGAGTACGACGGCGGCCCTTGCTACGAGTATGCCGATCCCAAAAAGAGCGAGCACAGCGGCTGGGGCACCCGGGTGTTTGATTTTGGCAAGCCTGAGGTGCGCAGCTTTTTGATTTCCAGCGCTTTGTTCTGGATTGAGGAATACCACATTGATGGTTTGCGTCTGGATGCGGTGGCCTCCATGCTCTATCTGGACTACGACCGCCAGCAATCCGGCTGGACCCCCAATATCTACGGAGGACGGGAAAATCTGGAGGCGGTAGAGTTTTTGCAGCTCTTTAATCAGTCCATCCTCACCCTGCACCCCGATGTGATGATGATGGCAGAGGAGAGCACCGCATGGCCTCTGGTCACCAAGCCCCCTCACGTGGGGGGATTGGGCTTTCACTTCAAGTGGAACATGGGCTGGATGAACGATATGCTCCACTACACCTCTCTGGACCCCATCTACCGGGCCTTTAATCACGACAAGCTCACCTTTTCCATGTTTTACGCCTTTTCGGAAAACTTTGTGCTGCCCATCTCCCATGACGAGGTGGTTCACGGCAAGTGCTCCCTCCTTGAAAAGATGCCGGGAGACTACGAGGCCAAGTTTGCCGGCGCCAAAACCTTTTTGGGCTACATGATGAGTCATCCCGGCAAAAAGCTCTTATTTATGGGCTGCGAGTTCGCCCAGTTTATCGAGTGGGACTACCAAAAAGAGCTGGACTGGCTTCTGCTGGATTACGAAAGCCACCGCCAATTCCAACACTTTGTCAAGACGCTCAACCACTTTTATCTCAAGCACCCCTGTCTGTGGCAGGTGGAGGACAGTTGGGAGGGATTCCAATGGGTGGTCTCGGACGATTCCAGTCAAAGCGTGGTAGTATTCCGCCGCATTGACGAGGAAGAAAACGAGCTGGTGGTGGTCTGCAACTTTTCCCCTGTAGCCCGCAGCAATTACCGCTTTGGCGTAAAGACCGCCCGCAGCTACACCCGGGTTCTCTCCTCCGACGACGTGGAGTTCGGCGGTTCCGGAACCTGTGGGCAGATCAAATACCTCTGCGAGAAAATCCCCATGCACGGCTACCAGCGGAGCATCAGCATCGAATTGCCTGCTTTGTGCGCCCTCTGGTTTAAGCCGGTGGCTCTGCAAAAGCGCAAACCCATCCCCACTCTGGAGGTAACCTCCACAAGAGCATCCCAGAAAAAAGCTTCCTCTCAGGGGAAAGGTTCCAAAGCAACGGTTATCGGGGAGGATGCACAGGCGGTTCAAGCACCCGATCCGCCCGCCAAGGCTTCCAAGGAAAGCTGAGGCGACCAACATGCAGAAAACTCCATGGCCCTGCAGATTCTTTCCCCGGCTTTCAACCTCCTAACAGAAGGGAATGAACGGCTTTGTTAAAACTGAATAAGAAAAAATGGATCGCCATGATTTTGGCCGGTGGACAGGGCAGCCGACTCCTTTCCCTGACCAAGCGGCTGGCCAAACCTGCCGTCCCCTTTGGTGGAAAATACCGGATCATCGATTTTACCCTTTCCAACTGCGTCAACTCCGGTATCGATACGGTAGGGGTGCTCACCCAGTACCAGCCTCTGCTGCTCAACGAATATATCGGCAACGGTCAGCCATGGGATCTGGACCGGGTCCACGGCGGCGTGTTTGTACTGCCGCCCTATCAGCAAAGCTCCGGCTCCGATTGGTATACCGGAACCGCCAACGCCATCTACCAGAACCTGCAGTTCATCCAGCGCTACGATCCCGATTACGTTCTGATTCTTTCGGGGGACCACATCTACAAGATGGACTATTCCAAGATGCTGCAGTTCCATCGCCTGCATCAGGCAGACTGCACCATTGCCACCCTGGAGGTACCCCGTCACGAGGCCAGCCGCTTTGGGATTCTGGCCAGCGACGAAGAAGGGCACATCACCAGCTTTGAGGAAAAGCCCGCCCAGCCAAAATCCAACATGGCCTCCATGGGCATCTATATTTTCTCCACCAAGACTCTGGTTCGCTATCTGGAGGAGGATGCTCTGGACGATGCTTCCTCTAAGGATTTTGGCAAGAACATCATCCCCGCCATGCTGGGCAGCGCAGCCCGCCTCTTTGCCTATCCCTTTGAGGGCTACTGGAAGGACGTTGGCACCATCGACAGCCTTTGGGAGGCCAATATGGACCTGCTGGACCCTTCCATGCCTTTGGATCTGGGGGACCCCCAATGGAAAATTTACGCCCGCAATGCGGTCCGGCCGCCCCAGTATGTGGGTTGCGATGCTGTGGTGCAGAACTCCATCGTCACCGAAGGCGCGGAAATTTACGGCGAGGTGGATTTTTCCGTTCTCTTTGCCGGAGTGGTAGTGGAGCCGGGAGCAACAGTGCGGGACAGCATCGTTATGCCGGGCACCGTCATCCACTCCGGGGCGGTGGTGGACTACGCCATCCTTGCGGAAGGCTGCGAAATCGGCCGGAACGCCCGGGTAGGCTCCCGTCCCGAGGACACCCCAGACAAATCCCTTTGGGGAGTCACCGTCATTGCTGAGGGAGTCACCGTGGCTCCCGGCGCAGTAGTTCCCGCCAAGGCAGTGGTGGACGACGATTGGGATGCCGGCCCTGTAGCTGTTTTAGATGTACCGGAACCCGCGAAGGAAACCGGGGAGGTGATGAGGGCATGAAAAATCTTTTGGGAATCGTATTTTCCAACATTCATGAGCATATGGTCAGCGACCTGACCCCTCACCGCTGTATGGGCTCCGTCCCGGTGGGAGGAAGATACCGCCTTATCGATTTTGTCCTCTCCACTCTGGCCAATTCCGGCATCGAGGACGTGGGAGTCATCACCAAAACCAACTACCAGAGCCTGATGGACCATCTGGGCAACGGGCGGGAGTGGGACCTTTCCCGCAAGGTCGGGGGACTTGCCATTCTCCCCCCTTTCTCCCGCACCGAAAGCGGCATGTACCGCGGCCGCATCGAAGCCCTGTACGGTATTATGGGCTATCTGCGGTCCAGCCCGGCCACTCATGTCATCACCTGCGACTGTGACATGCTCTTTAATACCACTTACGACGACATGCTTCTGTCCCATATGGAAACAGGGGCGGACATTACGGTGATGTACAAAAAGATGCCTCTGATCGGGGAAGCTTCCAAGGATACCTGTGTTCTTTCTCTGGAGGAAGACGGCAGGGTTCGGGATGTGATGGTCGCTCCCCCTCTGAGCGGAGAGCAGAACGTCTACCTCAATATTATGATCATCTCCAAAAGCCTGCTGGAATATCTGGTCAGCAGCTGCTTTAGCCGTAACCAGTACTCCTTTGAGCGGGATATTCTGCAAGCGGGGGCCCGGCAGTACCATATCAACGCCTACGAGCACACGGGGTATGTCAGCCGGTTTTCCTCCCTGCAAACCTACTATGATGCCAATCTGGCCCTGCTGGACCCCGAAGTGCGCAGTCAGCTTTTCCCCCGTGAAATGCCCATCTACACCAAGGTGCGGGATGAGGCCCCCGTCCGCTACGGCCTTGGCTCCAAAGTCTCCAACTCCCTGCTGGCCGATGGCTGCGTGGTGGAGGGTGAGGTAGAAAACAGCGTCCTCTTCCGCGGGGTGACGGTGGGTAAGGGAGCCAAGGTAAAAAACAGCGTCATCATGCAGGGCACCACTATTGGTGAAGGTTCCAGTCTGGAGTGGGTGATGACCGACAAAAATGTCACCGTCCGGGAAAGCCGTATGCTGACCGGTTTTCAGACCTACCCTGTCTACATTGCCAAGGGTTCGGTGATCTGATACCATACTGACAGAGCTTTCCGGAAGAAAAGGAGTGATTTACGGTGAAAATTCTGCTGGCTGCCAGCGAGGCTGTCCCCTTTATCAAGTCGGGAGGGTTGGCCGATGTGGCAGGCTCCCTGTCCAAGGCGATTCGCAATCGCTCTCAGGCCTGCCGGGTGGTTCTGCCACTCTACGGTGACATTTCTGATGAGCTGCGGGCCGGTATGAAGGAGATTGCCCGCTTTCAGGTTCAGTTGGCGTGGCGCAACCAGTACTGCGGCGTTCTGGAAACCACCCACAAGGGGGTCAAGTACTATTTTCTGGACAACGAGTACTACTTTAAACGCCGGGGACTGTATGGCTTCTTTGACGATGCCGAGCGGTTCGCCTTCTTTTCCCGGGCGGTTTTGGAAATGCTTCACCATATAGATTTTGAGCCGGAAATCATTCACTGCAACGACTGGCAAACCGCCCTGATCCCCGCCTATCTGGATGTGTTTTACCGGGTAAGCGAAAAGCACCGGGACATCAAGACGGTGTTCACCATCCACAACATCCAGTATCAGGGAACCTTTGGCCTGCAGGTGATTGAAGATATTCTGGGCTTTCCGGAAGGCGCACAGGGCATGGTAGAATATGAGGGCAACTGCAATTATATGAAGGCGGCCATCGAGCAGTGCGATGTTTTGACCACTGTTTCTCCCACCTACGCTCAGGAACTGATGGACCCGTGGTTTGCCCACGGCCTACATACCCTGCTGCAAGAAAAGCGCCATAAAATGCGGGGGATTCTCAACGGCATCGACCAAAAGCTTTATGATCCCGCTACCGACCCCCGGCTGACCAAAAACTACACCGCCAACGATCTTTCGGGAAAGGCGGCCTGCAAGCGGGCTTTGCAGGAAGAGATGGGGCTCAAGACCCATTCCAACGCCCTGCTCATCGGCATGGTGACCCGTCTTGTGGATCACAAGGGGCTAGATCTGGTGCAGTACGCCTTTTCCCGCATGATGGAGCGGGGGGTGCAGTTTGTGCTGCTGGGCTCCGGGGATTGGCAGTTCGAGCGATTCTTCCGAGAAACTGCCGACCTGTATCCCGGTAGGGTAGGCATCCATATTGGCTTTGACGAGGCTCTTTCCATGCGGATTTACAGCGGCGTTGATCTGTTCCTGATGCCCAGCCGCAGCGAACCCTGCGGTTTGGCTCAAATGATTTCCATGCGGTACGGCACCCTGCCTGTGGTCCGCTCCACCGGGGGCCTCAATGACAGCGTCCGGGATTTTGGCGGGGAAGAGGGCAACGGCTACACCTTCCTCACCTACAATGCCGACGACATGCTGGATACCATCTACCGCGCCTGTGATGATTTTGCCGATCCGGCGCTCTGGGCCGAGCACAGCAAGGCAGCTATGGGCTGCGATTTTGGCTGGGGCCGTTCTGCTATGGAGTATCTTTCCCTCTACACCAGCCTGTTGCAGGAGAAGTGAGGGCGTTTCCGTGGCAGCATGCATTACTGCTTTTGGTAGTTAATGGAATAAACTGGTAAAAATCCGTCCATACTCTCCACACGACATTGGAGAGAGGACGGATTTTTTCATGAAGCGTTGGGAACTTTCCCTGATTATTGGTATGGTAGCGGCAGTGATCTTCACTTCCTTGGGAGCCTTTGGAGTAGAGTGCCGCAAAGTCAGCGGGCAGGTTCTGCGATTGCATGTGCTGGCCAATTCCGACAGCCCTGAGGATCAGGCCCTCAAGCTCAAGGTTCGGGACGCGGTTCTCGAAGGCACCGCCGGGCTATTTGAGACCGGCTCCGACAAAGAATCCCTGATGGCTCTGACTCAGGACCACCTCCGGGAAATCGAGTCCATTGCCAACAGTGCTCTGCAGGAAAATGGCTCGTCGGACTGCGTCAGCGCTCAGGTGGTCAACATGTATTTTGAAACCCGGGACTATGGCGACATCACCATGCCAGCGGGATATTATGATGCGGTGCGCCTCATCATCGGTAGCGGGCAGGGGAAAAACTGGTGGTGCGTCATGTTCCCCCCCATGTGCATCCCCGCCGCGGATGCTTCCCCCCTTCCATTAGAGGAGCAACTGGCCCATCTGGGGGAGGAAACCCGCTATGTTCCCCGGTTTGCCGTGGTGGAGCTGATCGAAAGCCTGATGGCGGACTCTGCGCCCTCCGAGGTAGAAGCTGCCTGATCTGCACATTTTAAAGGGAGGAGACATATCGGATACGTCTCCTCCCTTTTTGATGCCGTGGAAGGATTCCCACAGCTGCCTATTTGGGGGCATTGGGATGCAGCTTACATAATCACCCTATTTATTGGGCGCAAGGCGGATGCTGTTCAGGTCCTCCAGATTTTCGAACCGCTCGTTGCCCACCAGCCCGGTGACAAAGTACAGTCCGCTTTGCCGGTCATACTGAATCTCGTGGAGGATGCGAAAACCCTCGATCTCACTGGTGTTGGCCACGTGAATCCGGGGCCCTGTGCAGCGGAAGGTGGTGACATCCCCAATCTTTATATGGTCGTCATCCACAAAGCTGACCTCCAGCTCCTGCCGAATCAGCTCCCGCACGCTCTTTTCCACCTTGTCCAAATCAAAGCCGGGGGGCTCCATAAACTGAAGGACAAAGCCGTGGTGAACGTCTCCATGCTTGAAGAAGGCATTGGGCTGAAAGCCAAACTCGTCAATCAGCACCATGGTGGAAAGATCCTCGGCGGTGTGGGCCATCTTGCGGTAGCGGATGGAGGCGTGTACAATGTCGGCAATGTCCTGTGGCAGAGGTCCAAAGACATTGGGCCGGGTGACGATGACCTCCTCCCCAATGCCGATGATCAAGTCGGCGCTCTGCTTTAACAAGGGAGCCACCAGTTCAAAATGCTCCACCACCACCCGCTTGCCCAAATCCACCGCGTTCTGAATAGCCTCCGCCAGTGTGCCCAGATGGGTGAAAGCCTGCTCGAACCGGACATCCACGTGGTAAGTGTGGGGGGTAAAGAACAAGTTGCCACTGATGTCCAACAGGGGCAGCGGGCGGATGTTGACGCCGCTGTCGTCGTTGGTCAGCTCCAGCCCGGGGAACATTCCCTTGACCAGCAGACTTTTTCCGGAGCCGGGACTGCCCATAATGCCAATGAGCAAGTCCTTGGCGCTGAGATACTTCTGGGAAATCTGATACCCCAAATTGAGGATGCGCTGTTCGCCCCGGGGAGCAAAATAAACGGAGTACCGCAACTGATCATGAGCGAGATTAAAGGCCATACATCGTCCTCCTGACACGGTTTTGAGGTGGGAGGCCGCCCCCACAACCCAATTGACAACTGACTACGAATATTATACTATAAACGCAGAGTATTGGCTATAGGAGCAGAAGATGCAAAGTATCCGCTCTCTTTTTAACAACCGGGCAGCTACCTGGGACCAGCTCCATACCCACGATCCCGTTAAAATTTCCCTGATGCTGGCGCTTTCCGACCTTTCCCCGGGGATGGATTTTCTGGATGTGGGTTGTGGTACCGGTGTTCTGGAACCCTATCTGTTGGGCTATCAGCCCCGGCGGGTGGTGGCGGTGGATTTTGCCGAAAAGATGATTGGTATCGCCCGGGAAAAGCTGCGGGACCCCCGGGTGGAGTTTCTCTGCGCCGATATCTTCACCCTGCAGGGCGAACTGTGCGACTGCTGCTTTTTATACAATGCCTTCCCCCACTTCCGGGACCCTCACCTGCTGTTGGAGCATCTGGCCACCCTGATCCGTCCCGGCGGCCGGCTGACCATCTCCCACACCCGGGGCAAGGCGGCGGACGCCTTTTTGGGGCAGGTGCTGTATGGGCATCCGGTGTACCCCAATCAGGGGCTGGTCAATTTGATGCGCCCTTACTTTCATGTGGACGCCACTGTGGATAACAGCGCCCTTTTCCTGATTTCCGGCATCCGGAGGCCATAAGTACCTGCCTAAAGATCAACTGTTCCCGGAATAGATGTCTGCCCCGTCGTCATCATTCCGGGGATTTTTTGCGCGTCCTATGGGGAAGGTCTTCTCCCTCAGGCTTTTCCGGCAATGGATTTGGGGAGAGTTGACAGCAAGGGCGGAGTTTACTATTGACGGGGAAAGTGATAAACTATAGTTGGAAAGCCAAAACCAACATTGGCAGTAAAAGGTGGTGATTCCCATGAAATTAGAGCTGGTGCAAAAGCAAAAGCAGGTGATTACCCTGCAAATGCAGCAGTCCCTAAAGATTCTGCAAATGAACAATATGGATTTGGAGCAGCACATCCAAAATGAGGTGTTGGAAAACCCTCTGCTGGAGATGGAAATGCCGGAGGAGGAGGAAGATCCCGGAGAAACCCGCCTGAAAAAGCTGGAGTGGCTGGAATCCATGGATTATTCCAATACCTATCGGTACGATTCCTTCTCCCGGGACGAGAACAAGGAGTTCCCGCTATTCGAAAAGAGCTCTCAGGACTCGCTGACCGAAATTCTGTTGCAGCAACTGCCCGGATTCCGGTTAGATAGCACCCGGGAACTGCTGGTCCGACGCCTCATTGAAAATCTGGATGAAAACGGCTACCTAAGCTGTTCCAGAGGGCAACTGGCTCTTTCCCTGCAGGTTACACTCCCAAGGCTGGAGGAAGCGTTGGAGGTATTGCACCACATGGACCCTGCCGGCGTGGGGGCCGAGGATTTGCGGGAATGCCTTTTGATTCAGGCACGGCGGATGGAAGATCCTCCTCCCCTTCTCCTCCAGCTGATCGACGGCCATCTGGACACACTGGCCAAGAACCGTTTGGACAAGCTGGCACTGGATCTAAATGTCACCATCGAAGAAGTAAAGGAGGCTCGGGGCCAGCTTCTGGAACTGAATCCCAAGCCGGGAAACGGCTACTGCGCCTACAACGCCATCCCCTACATCCGCCCCGACCTGTTCGTGGTGCATTTTGAAGATCGCTTTGAGATCATCTACAACGATTATCACCAGCCCAAGGTCACCCTGAACACCTTTTACCGCAGTGTTGCCGGCAGTGGGGACAAGGAAGCCACCGCCTACATACAGGAACGGCTCCAAAAAGCCGAAAACCTCATCTCCAACATCAACCAGAGGAAAACCACCATGATGGATTGTGCCGGCTCCATCCTCCAGCGGCAGACCCGGTTCTTTAAAGAGGGGCCCGGCAATCTGGTTCCCATGACTCTGGCCGATGTGGCTGACGACTTGGGGGTACACCCTTCCACTGTCAGCCGGGCAGTCAGCGACAAATACCTGCAATGCCAATGGGGAACCTATCGGCTGGGGGACTTCTTTTCCCGGAACGTCAGCCAAAAATCCGAGAATACCTCTCAGGATATGGCCATCACCCAATTGCAGCGGATCATTGAGGAGGAGGACCCTCAAAAGCCGTTTTCCGACCAGCAGCTGGCTCTGCGTCTGGCACAGTTGGGGATTTGCATCTCCCGGCGCACGGTAGCCAAATACCGGGACCTTGCGGGCATCCCCCCTGCCACGGGGCGCAAAAAGTTTTAGCCTCTGCATAGGGGACAGCACCGCCTTGAAAACACCGCCACCTCTGTGGTATACTGTGGGGAAAGACGTTCCGCTTCATGTTGATGTACAAGGAGGCTGGATAGATGACAGATTACAAGTATATTGATTTTGAGGTCGGCCTGTCCCGTGTGAGAAAAAACAAGCAGCTTTACTTGCGTCTGTTAGGGATGTTCGCCGATAGCCCGGAGTTTCAGAAGTTGGAGGACGCTATCGCGGCAGGAGATACCGATACCGCGGCCCATTTGGTGCACACCATCAAGGGAATGAGCGGAAATCTGGCCTTAACGGCCGTGTTTGACCTCACCTCCCGGCTGATGGTTCAGTACCGCCAGAACAGCGTCGATCCCGCTTTGTTGGAGGAATACCGGCAGGCTCTGGACGAAACCCTGCATCAAATTCAGGAGCTGATCCCCTGCCTTGCATCCAAGAGCTGATTCCAGCCCCCTGTTTGGGGGCTTTGTTGTTGCAATTCCTCCATCCGCGGGAGATAATACATCCCCATTCTGTGGACGCCATGAGCGTCCTTCTTTATTTTCTGCCTTCATTTCTGATGGAGCACCCCCCTTCTTCTTCCCCTTCCTTAGCACTGCCTTTGCATTTTTCCTTCCCTTTATGAATAGGTATAGAGTGAGACATGCTGTAATGAGGGAAGGAGTTTTCAACGTGGCTGAAAGAAGAGATTACCGCTCCCGCTCCCGGAGCCGCCGCCCCGACACAGAGGTGGACGCCGTTGCCGTGGCCCTGACCGTGCAGATTATTGTCTGCTTGATCCTGCTGCTTGCCGTGGGAATTGCCAAACGGGTCAATGAGGAAGAATATAGTCGGTTCCAGCAGGAATTTATCCATCTGGTGGGCAACGATGCCAGCACAGAACAGCTGGCCACTTACTTTCAGGAGCTGGGGGACCTTGGCCAGAGCTTCTTCAACTCGGTGGAAAATCTGCTGCGCAGGATATTTGGGGGCGGCGAAGGAGCCAGCCAAGCTCCTTCCGCCAGTCCTCCCGCTAATCAGGAGAGTTTTAGCTACAGCTATCTGGAGCCTCAGGAGGTGACCACCGGCCGGGTCCCCTTTGCCATGGGCGGTAATCTCGCCCGGCAGATGGAAGCCCCCGCCGGAAACACACTGGCCCCTGTCTATCTGGCCGGAAAGGTTCGCCCGCCACTGGCAGGGGAGGTGACCTCTCCCTTTGCATACCGGCTGCACCCTCTGGACGACAAGGTAGATTTTCACAACGGCATTGACGTGGCGGCTCCAGAAGGCCGGGGCATTCTGGCCGCTCTTCCCGGTGAGGTGGTGGAGACCGGCTACTCCGAAACCTACGGGAACTATATGATTTTGCAGCATGCCACCAACCTTAAGACCTTTTACGCCCACTGCTCCAAAATCATCGCCAAGGAGGGGGTAGCAGTCCGGCAGGGGGAAAGGATCGCTCTGGTGGGACAGACCGGGGTGGCCACAGGACCCCATCTACACTTCTCGGTGATTGTCGAGGAGCAGTTTGCCGACCCCTATTGGATTTTAAGTGAGTATCTGGAGTTGGTGGAGTGAATTTGACGCTGCGTCTGGGCCGGTTGCGGCTGGTGTTCGATTTTTGGTTTTTCGCCCTTGTCGCCTGCTTTACTCTGCTCAATCATCAGGCACTGCTATTCTATCTAGCCTTTCCCGTGGTGATTCACGAAGGGGGCCACCTTTTGGTACTGGCACTGCTGCACATTCCGGTGTCGGAGATTCGCTTTGCCCCGGCGGGCATAGCCATCTACACCCGCAGCCCCTCCCCTCTCTCCTTCCAGCGGGAACTGGCTGTGGCCTTTGCAGGAATCGCCGCCAACCTGTTGGCGGCCTTTTTACTTTGGCGGCTAGCCTTTCAGTCCATGCGCACCATTTTGATGATTGCCTCCAATTTGGCAGTGGCCCTCTTTAACCTGCTGCCGGCAGGCCATCTGGACGGTGGACAAATTCTGCACTGCCTCTGCGACATCCTGTTCCCACCCCAGATTGCGCAAAATATCTCCCGCATTGTCAGCTTTGTGATTCTGACCCCCCTCATCGTCCTTTCAGTACTGCTGCTGTTGCGGGGAATCGTCAACTTCACTCTTTTGATCTGCTGCATTTATCTCATGGTCACCGTCATTTTGCGAGATTAGCCGCCTGTTGGCAGCAACACAAAGCCCTGTCCCCCTCTTGCGGTGTGGACAGGGCTTTCAATTGCATTCTGGCGGTATCTACCGGATTGTTTGCCAAGCATGGACAAAGACGTAGAGCAACATAGCCACAATGCCTAGGCTAAACAGCAGCAGCCCGTAGGAGATGCTCTCGGTGAAAACCGGGCGGGGCGGCGGCTCCTCCTCATCAGAGGGAAAGAGAACCCGGCAAAAGCTTCCCAGCAGCTTCCCCGGAAAGGGTTTGGGTCTGGCCGGCCGCAAAAACCACTGCTGGAGTCGGCTGACTAGGCCATCCAACAGGCCATCCAAGGCCTGGGCCAAGCAGAATCCTCCCCGGTTGATTGCACCAACCACAGCATCAGGCAGGCCAGCCATAAGCTTTAGAATAGCGGTTGCCCCGGCGTAGACAGCCCCAACCAGAGCGCCGGGCAAAGCAGCGAGAAGTCTCATCAAAGTGGCTCCCCCATCGCGGATAGCTCTAATCAGAGCATCGGGCAGGGTAGCGAGAAGCCTCATCAAAGCAGCCCCCACGTGGCAGATTCCCTCTAGCAAGGGGCGGTAGAGGCTGTCCTCCACATCCAAAAAGCGGGGCCAGCGCTCCGGATAGGTGAGAGTTTCCCCCTCATTTTTTCCCAGAACCCCCCGAACGATCAAAAGATAAAGAATAGCGCCAATGGTAAGAGACGCAAAGGCCCCTTTAAGGTTTACCCACGCAAAATATGCAACTGGATACTCCGGCGAGTGCCCCCGCAGAAAGTCCTGGCCCAGATCGGCCACCCCGTCGGCTAAGGCAGGGAATATCCCCAAAATAGGTAGCAAACAGGCGGACAGAACCAGTGCCACCCCCGTAGTTTTGCTGCAATAGGGTTCCCTGGGGGCATCCAGTTCATTCTGGCGAGGATTTTTCTCCACAAAGATGGTGACAAACAGCTTGGTCAGGTAGGCCACCGTCATGCCTCCGGTCAAGAGAAAGGCCATCTCCACCCCCTGCATCAGTCGGGCGGGAAAAGCGTAGTCGGGCAGCATCCAAAGATACTCCACAATGCTCTCGTGAAGCAGAGTCTTGCTGAGGTATCCGGGAAAGAAGGGCACGCCGCCAAGGCTCAGGGCCCCCATGAGAAAGACAAAGGCCAGCAAGGGCTTTCCTCTGCCGAACCCGCGGATGTCATCCAGATGCAACTGGTGGAGATTGAGGTAGATCACCCCTGCCGCCACAAACAGCACCAGCTTCACTAGGGAATGGTTAACCATGTGTAGCAATGTTCCCCTAACGGCAAGAGAGTTGTGGCTCCCCAGCAGGCATTGCATCCCGATTCCCACCACAACAAACCCCATCTGGGAAACGGAGGAGCAGGCCAGTGTCCGCTTGAGGTTGATCGAGAAGATAGCCAGTACCGCTCCCAACACCATGGTGACGCTTCCCAGCAGCACCAATCCAAGGCCCCAGGCAAAATCCTGTCGGAACAACTCGCAGTTGATCACCAGCACCCCGAAAATCCCGCTTTTGGTGAGGATGCCCGACAATAGGGCGCTGGCCGGGGCAGGCGCCTGCGGATGGGCTTTGGGTAGCCAGACATGGAGGGGGAACATCCCCGCTTTGGCCCCAAATCCGGTGAGGAGCAGCCCCCCAATCAGGTAGCGTGTGGGCTTTGCAAGGTTTTGGCAAGCGTTGTAAAGAGCTGCAATCTCCAAGGTACCGGCATGATGATGCAGCAAGAATAGTCCCATCAGCATCACCAGTCCACCGATCACCGCCACCGCAAGATAGGTGTCGGCCGCCCGCAAGCTTTGAGGCGTTTCCTCATGAGCCACCAGAGCGTAGGAAAAGAGGCTCACCAGCTCAAAAAAGAGAAAGGTTGTCAGTAAATCCGCCGAAAACAAGACTCCCATGGTAGCGCCAAAGGTCAGTTGGTTAAAGAGACGATAACGGCTTTGGTGGGAGGAATGGGCAAAGTAGTCCTTAGAAAACAGGCTGGTCACCAGCCACAAAAATGCCGTCAGCAAGCCGTATATTCCCCGGAAACCATCGGCTGTCAGAGAGATTCCAAAACCTGCCGCCCCCGAAAAGGTAAAGGCAAGGAGATCGCCGCGGGACACCGCCGCCACCACAGCAGCCGCCAGACAACAGAATGCAACTGACATTCCCCGCAGCAGCCAATCCCCCCAAGCGTCCCGGTATTTGCTCACTCGGCAGAGGAGCAGGCTTCCCGCCATGGGGCCCAATACCAAAACAGGCAATATCAGCGACAAACAACCTCACCTCCTTTGCACTGTGGCTCGTTTAGGCCATTTGCTCCGCCAGATGGTTCAAGGCTGCCATCCATTGCTCAGGAAAGACTCCCAAAACCAGAGAAGCCGCCGCCAAAATTACCATGGGAGCCAACATCAGAATGCCGGGCTCCCGCTGCTCCAAGGCGGAATCTTCCCCCTCGCTGCCGGGGAAAAAGCCCCGAATGGCAATGGGAAACAGATACCCCGCCGTCAACAGGGCGGAAAACAGCAGCACCGCAGGCCCCAGCCAATCAAAGACTCCGCTTTGAGAGGATAAAGACCCCATGGAAAGATGCCACTTGCTTAAAAATCCGCCCGTTGGAGGTATGCCTACCAAAGCAATACTCACCAAAGCGAAACACCCGAGAGTCACCGGCATCTTCCTGCCAATGCCCCTGAGTTGAGAAACTGCCACCGGTTCTGTGGGGCTGGGGATGGCTCCCGCCACCATAAAGAGAGCATCCTTGATGATGCTGTGGAACATCATGTGGAGCAACGCCCCCACCACGCCTCCCACCGTCAAGGTGGCAAGGCCAAACAGGATGTAGCTGACCTGACTCACCGAGGAATAGGCCAGCCGCTTCTTGAGCAAAGGCTCCTGATAGGCCAGCATGGAACCCATTACCACCGTCAGCAACGCCAGGCTGATCCAAGCGTACTGCATCCAGGTTCCCCGCAGCAGATCGGGCCCCACCGTAAAGTAGACAAAGCGGATGATGGCCACCACCCCCGCCTTGGTAATCACCCCGGATAAGATGGCGCTGGCCGGAGCAGGAGCCACCGGGTGGGCATCCGGCAGCCAAGCGTGGAGGGGAAACATTCCCGCCTTGGCGGCAAAGCCTATTACCGCCAGTAGACTGACCACCAACAGAGTCGTCTCCTGCCCTGCCACCGCTGAGGCATCCAGAGCGCCACCGGCAGTGAATTCCAAATTATTGCTATCGATATAGATATAGAAGATGCCGATAAGAGCCAGAGAGGCTCCCGCAATGGAGTAAAACAGGTACTTAAAGGCTGCTGCCACTGCCTCTTTGGTGAGGTTATGGAGCACCAGCGGAACCGACAGCAGGGTCATCCCCTCAAAAAACAGGTATAGGGTAATCAGGTTGCCAGCGTAGGCGATGCCATTTAAAGTCCCCAACACTACCAGATAAAACACATAAAACCGCTCCCGGTGGGGGTCATCCTTCATATATTCCAGGGAATAGATGCCCGCCAACAAGAACATGCTCCCCACCAGCAGAGCAAAAAAGCGGCTCAGGCCGTCGGACTTGAGCAAAATGGGCATCTTGGGAGTCAGGCTCAACAACTGCAGACGCAGATGGGGTGTCAGACAAATGGCCAACGCCATCAGCAGGTTGAGGATCAGCACGGCCACAAGGTAAATCCGGCGACAGCCCTCCCTTTTCAGACAAGGGAAGGCAGGCATCAGAACCCCGGCCAGAACCGGCAGCAAAATACAGAGGAGCATTAAGTAATTCATAGGGACACCGTCACTTCATGTAGTTTTCGCAAGATTTATCCGCAATAAATTTACCCAAATGCGGCAAGGCCCTGCTCGATGATCTCCAGTATCGGGGTGGGAACAAGGCCCAACCCCATGTGAAACACCATGAAAGCACTGAGACTGAATCGGTACAGAAAGGGGTTATAGGCCCGGGCAGGGGCAGAAGTCTCATCCAAGGGCTTAGAAAATAGGCCGAGGATAACCGGCAGGTAGTACATAGCGTTAAGCAAGGTGGACACCACCATCACCGACAGCACCACTACCTCGGTAAACGGAGTGTTCACCGATGCAAAGGCCAGATAAAACTTAGAGACAAAGCCGGAAAATAGCGGAATTCCCACCATAGAAAGGGCACCGCAAAGGAACACTGCGCCG
Source organism: Oscillospiraceae bacterium (assembly GCA_018434245.1). Lineage (GTDB taxonomy): Bacteria > Bacillota > Clostridia > Oscillospirales > Ruminococcaceae > WRAV01. The sequence goes on along the minus strand of JAHDPQ010000026.1, from coordinate 972 downwards.
GACAAAGGATCCCGACGGGCCGCTCCTCGCAGGGAGTCGTAATCACGCCGATGCTGAGAAACTCCAATGAGTCCTCCGGCAGAGGTAAAGAGCATGGCCTTAGCCACAGCATGAACCAGAATGTGAAAGCAGGCCGCCACCCTTCCGGCAGTGGTTCCAAGGCCGATGCCGATGCAGATATACCCGATCTGGGCCACTGTGGAGTAAGAAAGCATCCTCTTGATGTCCCGTTGCCGGATGGCGTACAGAGAGCCGATGATCATTCCCAGAATGCCAAAGATCAGCAGCATATCCCCCACATGAATCTGGGCCGCCACAGCAGGCCCCAGCACCCGGCAGATCACCTTGAGTAGAAAGATCAGGTAGCATTTGATGATCAGCCCGGACAAGATGGAAGAGGATGCGGTGGTGGCACTGGCATGGGCTCCCGGCAGCCAGACATGGAAGGGAAAGAGGGCACTTTTCATGGCAAGCCCCACCGCCATTAAGGCAAACAAAACAAAAAGGGGCAGGGTATAGCTTCCTGCCGCCGCCAGCGCCTGAACCGCCCCGTGTAGAGGCTCCATCAGCAGATGACCTGTCACAGCGTAGAGCAGAGAGATGGACAACAGCACCAAGCTGGAGCCCACCATGCTCATAATCAGATAGAGCATGGTGGCAATCAGAGGTTTTCCCCCCGGCTTGATGGTGATGATGGAGCAGGCGGAAATGGTGATGATGTCGATAAACACATAGGCGGTAAAAATATCATTAGTGTAGGTGACAGCTAACAGAGCCCCCAGCAGAAGGCTGATCATCACAAAGAAGAAGTGCTCCTTGTTGTTGGGAATATCCCGGTTGATGTCCCGCAGTCCCCCGGTGATGGAAAACAGCAGGATTCCGGAAAACATCAGGGCAAACAAAGCCTCCAAAGCGCCTGCCCGGATCTCGTTGCCCCAAGGGGCGGAAACCCGGCCCATGGTGTAGACAAAG
>JAHDPQ010000105.1 GCA_018434245.1 Oscillospiraceae bacterium | reverse complement strand
TTTCTGCTCCAGTTTTTTGCGGAGAATGCCGGTCAATTCCCGATCCATCATCGGCAGGATTTGATCCAGCATCTCCACAATGGTGACGGAACACAACCCAGAGCGGCATAAATCGTCTCCACGCCGATCACGCCGCCTCCAATGATCACCATGGTTTCCGGCACCTGCATCATATTGTTTTCGGGCATATCGCGCGGGTAGCCAAAGATCATTGGAAGCTGATTATCCAGCAGGAGCAAACACAGGCTCACAAGCTGTTTTATGTCCAGCATAGAAGGATCGCCGACGCTATCGAAGACCAGGCCCCTGACATAGCGAAAGCCGACATGAGTATCCATATGAACAGCCTGATTAGAAATATGCTATCCAGTCAGGAAGCACTGGAACTTTCCAATCTCCATAAGGAAACGAAAGAGTAGCAAATCACAAAATCCCCGTTGTTGATGAGCTCCATCAGCAGCGGGGATGGCGCTTTGCAAAAACTTGTGACAATCGCCTAATAACTTGTTACAAGTAACCATACCCATATTACCATGGGCATCCCCGCCTTATTGTCCTAAAGGAAGAACACTATTTTTATCGCACAAAATATTATGATCACCCTGTCAAGGACGCACCCTGTCAAGCAGGCCGGACATTCCAAGAATGTCCGGCCTGCTTTTTTAGATTAGTATTCTGTTTTGGAACCTGGCGGGATAGATTCCTACCCTTTTGCACCCTCCCCCTCAAACACCCACCGCAGCAGCCGCAAAGCCTTGGCAGGCCCTTGGGGCTCGGGGCATGGAACGGGTTCAAAGCTGACGGTTTTGCTGTAGCCCCGTTGCTTCAGCTTTTGTAAAAACTTTTCCAGCCCGGCGGAGTAAGAAGCGGTGGGTAGCCTTCTTCCCAGCTCCGAAATGTGAATGTGGTCCAGATAAGGGTAATATCGATTGAGGTGTTCCATATCCTCCTGATCCCGCAACATATGTACGCTGTCCGCCAGCAGGGTAACATGGGGGCTACCCACTTTTTCCACCACTGCCATTCCCTCCGGCAGGCTGGTGATGAAATTGGCCTCCTGCTGAGAAATAGGCTCCATCACCAGTTGGATGCCGTAGCGCTCCAGCTTGGGAACCATCCTGTGGATGAGCAGCTCCACCAGCTGTTTCATCCCCTCCTCCCGGCTCATGCCGGAGGGTAAATCCCGGGCTCCCGAGCTGCCAAACACCACTTTGTAGGTTCCCAGGCGGGCCATCCGTTCAAAGGCCTGATCCAGATAGGCTGCAATCAGCCCCTTGTCTGCCCAGGGACCCAGCAACTTCAAGTGGGAGGGAAAGAGATTGCAGGTGGCGTCGGCCGCAAGGTCCAACTCCTGCAGGGCAGATTCCAGCTCATCGAATGCCTTCTCTCCAAGAGCGTTGGTCAGCATCAAAGGCAACTCCGCATAATCGTATCCCCATGCCTTGATCGCCTGCAGGAGAGGATAGTCGATCCCATCCTTTTGTTTCGTCGCAAAGCCGGTGCAAAATCCATATCGCATCTTATCACCCCATTTTCATTGTTATTTTAGTCAAAGAAGCAAAGATTATGAACATTTTAATACGGAATCGACATATTTTTAGCTTCTAGGTATTGCAGCAGGGATATATAATTAGATTGTACCATTATTTTCCAAAATTGTTAAGGGGGAACAACATGAATAAAAATATAAGTAGGTTGATGGCATCCACTTTAGCGTTGCTGCTGATTTTAAGTCTGGTGGCATGCAGTTCTACCGCCGGTCCCACCCCCAGTGCATCCTCACAGGCTCCAGCCCAAAGCCCCACCGCAGGCAAACCCGCCGAAGCATCGCCGGCACAACCGACCCAACCAGCCGCAAAGACCTTCCCCTCTAAAGGCCTTACCCTAATTGTCCCCTGGAACGCCGGAGGCTCCTCCGATCTGATCGGCCGCCTTCTGGTGGCAGAAATGGAGCAGACCCTTGGCCAGAAGTTTAGTGTGGTCAACACGCCCGGGGCTACCGGAACGGTGGGAATGAACGATGCCAACAACAAGCCCCACGATGGCTACACCCTCATTGCCAACGCCACACCCTACAGCCACGGCGTGATGGGCTTGGCCGACTGGAAGCCTTCGGATTGGGATTTTTTGGGAGCCTACTATGTTCCCGGCATTATCGCCGTGAGCAAGGACAGCCAGTACAAAACCTTTGACGACCTGTTCCAGGCTCTGAAGAACAGCCCCGGCACCGTAACAGGGGGCACGGCCGGTGCCGGTTCCACAGGCTTTACCAATATGGAGCTGCTCAAATCTGCGGTGCCGGAAATGGGCCACTACGAGCACATTGCCTACGCAGGGGGAGCCGCCGCCGTCACCGCCACTTTGGCGGGGGAGGTGGACTTTACTCCCCAACTTTCCAACGAGATGATTGATCTGCTGCGCTCCGGGGATCTGGTTGCGCTGGCGGCCCTCACCGAGGAGGACCTGACGCTGGAGGGGATTCCCTACACCATTCCTTCCATTCAAAGCTTCCTGCCGGAAACAGCTCAGGTGCTGCCCTGCGGCGATGCCTTTGGCCTAATGTTCCCCTCCGATGTGCCTCAAGAAGCCAAAGATGCTCTGGAGGCCGCCTACCTGAAGGCTTGCGAAAGTGATGCCGCCAAGTCCTTTGCCCGCGAAAAAGGCGTGATTCTTGAGGGCATGAATCTGGCGCAGTCCAACAAACTGCGGGACGATACTGCCTCAAAAGTATGCTGGATTTTCTACGATAGCGGTGTGGCCAAAAACTCCCCCGAAGGTTTCGGCATCGCTCGCCCATAACTCCACAACTGAACAAGTAGGGGGTATTTGCTTGAAGATTTCAGCAATGCCCCCTTTTGTTATCGATGATTCCGTTTAACGAAATCGGTATGGGAGGCTGTACCATGGAACAACCAAACAAGTCCAACTCCAACCCACAGGCCCATCTGGATTTTATCACCGGTGCTGTTTTGTTTCTCATCTGCCTTTGGGCGTCCGTTGCCAGTATTGGATACTGGAAAAAGATGGGGGGACGGTTTTACGCTTCTCCCGGGTTTATGCCCATCCTGATCTGCAGTGCTCTGGGAATCATGTCCCTGATTTTGATGGCCCGCTCCCTAAAAAACAGTTCCTTCCAGGAACGCATCGGCCAGCTGACCCGAGCCTTTCGGCAAACTCTTTCCAGCAAGACGGTGCACCGGGCCACCATCGGCATTGGGATGTTTGCCGTCTACGTGTTTGGTATGCTGGGGAAGATGCCCTTCTGGGCGGCATCCCTCCTTACCCTATTTGCAGTTTTGATGTTCCTACGGTTTGACAAGACCCTGCTGACTGCCTGTAAGCTATTCCTCATTTCTGCCCTGAGTATCGGGGGAATCATCCTGTTGTTTCAGGTTGCGTTTTCGGTTCCCATGCCTTGATCTTTGCTGAAAGCCGGGGGCATACGGCCCCTTCTAGGCGCGAGATATTGTGTTGTGTATACAGGCTCTGGTCAAAACCGGAGCGGCAGGAGGTAGGTTATGAGCTTTGAGTATCTCATCCAGGCGTTATCCGTTGCATGTTCTCCCATTGGAATGATCTCTCTGATTATCTCGGTGTTTTTGGGGCTTATTTTCGGCATGCTTCCGGGCTTGACCGCCACCATGGGGGTGGCACTGCTGACAGGAGTCACCTATAATTTTGATGGTCCTCTGGCCGTGCTGGTTCTGATCGGAGTATATGTGGGGGCGATTTCCGGGGGTTGTCAGTCGGCCATTCTCCTCAACATCCCCGGCACTCCCGCCTCCGCCGCCACCGCCATCGAGGGTCACCCGCTGGCTAAACAGGGTAAAGGCAGCCTTGCCATCTTTGTAGCCAACGCCTCCTCCTTTTTCGGGACGCTGCTCAGCGTATTTTGCGTCATGCTGTTTACTCCCCTCCTCACCGATATCGCCCTAAAATTTAACTCCCACGAGATGTTCCTGCTGGCGGTGTTTGGCATTGTCATCTGCGGGAATCTCACCTCTGGGGGGAATCCTCTCAAGGGCTGGATTTCCGGATTCGTGGGTCTGCTGATCTCTCAGGTGGGCCGGGATACCGTCAACTCCGTTGCACGGTTTTGCTTTGGAACCATCGACCTGACCGGAGGGATTTCCCTTCTTCCCGTCATGATTGGGCTGTTCGGATTCCCCGAAATTGTCCATGCCTTTTCACCTCAAAGCAGAGACTTGATTCAGATCGACAGCTTTAGCCCAAAGGAAGGCGTCGCCATCCTGCTGCGCAACAAGGTGAACATCCTGCGTTCCGCCGCATTGGGGGTATGTATGGGAGCCATACCCGGTGTAGGGGAGGATACCGGCGGATGGTTAGCCTACTGGGCGGAAAAAAAGCGGGCCAAACCCGGAAGCCGCTGGGGAGAAGGAGAGATCAACGGCGTAGTTGCCTCCGAAACGGGAAACAATGCCGCCATCGGCGGAGCCATTATCCCGGTTTTGTCTCTGGCTATCCCCGGCAGCGCTCCGGCAGCGGTATTGCTGGCAGCCTTTTGGATGCACGGCTACCGCCCCGGCCCCCTGATGATGAAGGACACCCCCGAGTTTTTATATTACGTCGTCATCTTTATGATTTTTTCCGCTATTGTGATGTGGATCATCGCCTCCAATATGTCTAAGCTGACAGTGCGGGTTCTGCAGATCGATAACCGAATCCTCATGCCCATTATCTTTATCTGTTGTGTCATCGGCGCCTTTGTGGTGAACAACCGGGTGTTTGATGTGTATCTGATGCTGGTGTTCGGGCTGCTGGGAGTTGCCATGAGCTATATGGGGTATCCCTCCGCCCCCTTCCTGCTGGGAGTAATTTTAGGCAACATGGCAGACGAAAACCTGCGGCGGGCTCTGATTTTACATAAGGGCAACCTGCTTCCCTTTGTCACAAGACCCATCAGTATCTTCTTTATTCTCTTTATTCTGGCGTTGGTGCTGCCGCAAATTCCCCTCGTCAGTCGCTTGATTGCCAAAATCAAGGGGAAGAAGCGCGACAAAACGGAGGTGACGGCATGAGAGTATTTGATCATATCGGAATCCCCACACAGGTTCAACAGCCCGGAGAGCGGCTGGTACAGGCCACCAAAACCTGGGTGACCGATCCCAAGCTCCATGCGTTTCAGGTGGAGTGGCTGCGGTATCAAGAGGACAGCCCGGTTCCCTCCATTTTAAAGAGCAGCCCGCACATTGCCTTTTGGGTGGATGACATTGCTGCAGAAAGTGCTGGGCTGGAGGTGATCTTGCCCCCCTTTCCGTCAGTGGCAGGGCATGTGGTGGGATTTTACAAAACACCGGACGGCGCTGTTGTCGAACTGATGGTGTATGGTGTATGATATATCATAGACGGGAGGTACTCTATGTATAAGACCGGTATCATATCCGACGAGATTTCTCAGAATCTTTCAGTTGCGGCAAAGCTGGCCAACCAATACCGCCTTGATGCTTTGGAGATTCGCTCGGTGGATGAGCGCAACCCCTTCCAGATGGACCGGCAGGATTTTGTCCACATCCGGGAGGTGACCGATGCCCACAACCTTAAAATCTGCGGTATCAGCAGTCCCTTGTTCAAGTGCAGTCTGGACAACCCCGCCCAGTACCATCAGCACCTGGAAGGCTTAAAAAAATGTGTGGAGGCCGCCAATCTCTGGCAGACCGACATCATCCGGGCCTTTACCTTTTGGCATCAGGAGGGGGCAGAGCTAGAGGCCATCGGGGAAAAATTTCAGAAGGCCATCGAGATTGCCCGGGATGGCGGTGTAACACTGGTCATCGAGTCGGAGCCCAGTGTCAACACCCGCAACACAAAGCAGTTGGTGGAATTCCTGCAGCTGCTCCACTCGCCTTACGTGGCGGCTTTGTGGGATCCCGGCAATGAAATCGCCGACCCCATGGCTCCCCCGCCCTATCCCGATGGCTACGCCCTCCTCAAGCCCTACATTAGGCATGTGCACATTAAGGACATCAAGGCAAAGCCCACAGGCACCTTCTACGAGCCCGCCCTGATGGGCCGGGGAGATGTGGATTTTCACGGCGTATTTAAACAGCTCCGGCAGGATGATTATCGGGGGTATGTCAGTGTGGAAACTCATTACCGGATTCAGCAGGAGCAGCTGGAGGACGCTTTGCTGGTGCGCCCCCAAGGCAGTTCCTTCTCGGAGGGAGGGTACGAGGCCTCGGTGGCATATCTTAACATTTTGCGGGATGAATACAACTGGATGGGAGAAGTTACATGAACAAAACAGTGCGGTTCGGTTTGTTGGGGTCGGGGGTGATTGCCCGTTTTCACGCCCGGGCCATCGAGAAAATTCCCGAGGCCCGGCTGGTGGGAGTCTGCGGTTCCAGCGGGGAGCGGGCCCAAGCCTTTGCCCGAGAGATGGGAATCAAGGTATACGCCACCATAGAAGAAATGGCCCAAAGCCCGGAGGTGGATGCAGTTTGCATCTGCACCCCCAGTGGACTGCACACCCGGCAGGCTGTTTTGATGATGAATCATCAAAAGCATATCGTGGTGGAAAAGCCCATGAGCCTGAGTCTGGAAGAAGCGGATCTGCTCATCGAAACCGCCCGAAAGACCGGGGTAAAGGTTTGTGTTATTTCACAGTTTCGTTTTAGCCCGGCTGTGGTTGCCATTCGGGAGGCCATCGCACAAGGGGCCTTTGGCAAGATTGTGTCGGGGAGTCTTTCTATGCAGTATTACCGCTCCGAGGAGTATTACTGCTCAGCGGACTGGCGGGGGACCTGGGCCATGGATGGCGGTGGCGCTCTCATGAATCAGGGAATCCACGGCATTGATGTATTCCGCTCCTTGATGGGCCCGGTCAAGTCCATTTTTGCCCTCACCCGCACACAGACCCGCCCTATAGAGGTGGAGGATTGTGCGGCGGCCGTGCTGGAATTCGCAAACGGAGCCATCGGTACGATTCAGGCCTCCACCACCTGTTACCCCGGCTACCCCCGAAACATTGCCGTCTATGGGGATCAGGGCAGCGTAATTTTGGAAGAGGACAGCATCTTAAGCTGGAATTTGCCCATTCCCTGCCCCTTGCCGGTGGGAGCCCGGGCAGAGAATGTGGCCTCCTCCGACCCCAAGGCCATTGACGTCACCGGCCACACCAACCAGATTCAAAATCTGGTCAATGCTATTTTGAGAGATGAGCCGTTGCTTTCCGACGCGTCCACCGGCCGCCTGCCTCTGGAGATTATTCTGGGTATCTATGAGTCCTCTAACACGGGTCAGAAGGTAGAGCTTTCTTAGAGTTTTGGCACCGCACTTTTCTTTTTCTGGCAGTGTCCTACCAAGTTAACGCAACAAAAAGACCGGCCCGAAAGGGCCGGTCTTTTGGCTTTTGCTATGCTATACCAAACAGCCTTTTTGCGTTGCTACAAGTCAGATCCAGCAGCTCCTGCGGGGTGCAGTCTCCCCGCACCTTGGCAATGGTCTCAGCCACCTCGCCCATCATATCCGAGGTGGAAATCTGCCCCGCCAACCGGGCCGGGGGCAGAAAGGGAGAATCCGTTTCCAGCACCAGAAGCTCCAGAGGCATGGTGCGCACCGTCTCCAACACATGGGCGAATTCCGGGTAGGTGATGTTGGGCCCAATGCCCAGATGCATCCCCAGCTCCAGAAAGGCCCGCCCCGCCTGGGGCGGCGAGGCAAAGCGGTGAACCATTCCCCGGGGCCGGTGCTTTTCCACCAGAGCGATGGTGTCAGCGTCGGCCTCCCGGTCGTGAATCTGGATGGGGAGTCCCCGCTCCCCCGCCAGCTTAAGCTGGGCTTCAAACACCACCATCTGCCGGTCCCGGTCTTTGGTTCCGGCGTGGTAGTCCAGCCCAATTTCCCCGATGGCCACCACCTTTTCCGCCTTGGAAAGGGCGCGAATTTCCTCCAGCCAGCCCTCCTGCAAATCCCCCGCCGAAAGGGGAAAGACTCCCACGGCGGCATAAATCAGGTCATACCGGGCGGCAAGCTCCACCGAGCGTCGGGAGGAGGCCACATCCGAGCCGCAGTTGATGATGTGGCTCACACCTTTTTGCCCCTGCTCCTTTAGCACCCGGTCCAGATGGGGGGCGTAACAGCCTTCGTCATAATGGGCGTGGGATTCAAATAGATTGCGGTACATGAAGGGCCTCCTGTCAGGCAAAGTCAATCTCCACACCGGTGGGAAGGGTCAGGTTATCGATGACGGGGCAGCGCCGGTTCACCTGCTCCATCCACTCTGCCTGCTGAGCAGGGGTCCAGTCGGCATCGGCAGTGAGGGAGACAGCAATCCGCCGGAAGCCTGCCCGGCCACCATCTCTCTTCCCCAAAAACACTTGGGAATCAATCTCCCCGTCCATGGCGATATCCAAAGCCTTGAGCCCAATTCCCATCTCCTGAGCGATGAGATGCCCGGCGGCGGCGATGCATCCGGCGAGAGAACCCAGCAGCATCTCCACCGGGCTGGGGGCAGTGTCCTCTCCCCCAAACAGCTTGGGCTCGTCAATGACCCAGCTATGGTTTTTGCTTTGTATTTCGGTGCGGGCATTGTCCTTGCAGGCCGCCCGCAGAGAAAGGGTGACACAGGGCATTTGGCTACTCCATTCTGTTCAGCAGCAGGCTGACGTTGTATTCCACTCCCAAAGCCAGAGCGTCCTCGTCAAAGGTAAAGGCAGGGTTGTGGTGGGGCGCGGTGATCCCCTTGGCGGCACTGGCAGCGCCTAACTCCAGAAAGAAGCCCCGGCAGCAGCTGGAAAAATAGCCGAAGTCCTCCCCCGGCATTACCGGGTCCATGGGGGTGGGAGCACCGGGGCCAAAGGTATCGGCAATAACTTTGGCGGCAAGGTCGGTCAGCTCCGGATCGTTGTCCACAGCGTCGTAGCCCTTGTTGTAGCGGTAGTCCACAGTGGCTCCGTTGGCGGCGGCAATACCGCAGGCAATCTCCCCGATGAGAGCCTCCACCTGTTCCCGGGCTGCATGAGAGAAGGTCCGCACTGAGCCTTCCATCTCAAAGGTATTTGGGATGATGTTGTAGGCGCTGCCCGATTGCACCCGGCAGATGGAAAGAGCCAAGGTCTCGTCGGGAGCCATCCGCCGGGACACCACCGTCTGCAGGGCGGTGATGATCTGCCCGCCGATAATCACCGGGTCGATGCAAAGCTGGGGCATGGCCGAATGGCCTCCCTTGCCCTGCACCACAATGGTAAAGCTGTCGGTGTTAGAGGTGAGAATCCCCTTGCAGATACCAAAGCATCCGGTCTCTAAGGTGGTGGTGAGGTGAAGACCGTAGACCTCATCCACTCCCTCCATCACCCCTGCCTGCAGCATCTCGATAGCGCCACCGGGGGGTACTTCCTCGGCGTGCTGGAAGAAGAAGCGGACTTCCCCGTTTAATTTATCCCGATGTTGCAGCAGCACCTTGACGGTCCCCAGCAGGATAGCTGCGTGGCCGTCGTGGCCGCAGGCGTGCATCACCCCGTCATTTTTGGAAGCATAGGGCAGCCCCTGAGGCTCCTGAATGGGCAGGGCATCAATATCCGCCCGCAAGGCTACCGTCCGGCCCGGCTTTCCGGTGTGGAGCACCGCCATCACGCTGGTGGGGGTGGGACGGGTAATTTCCAAATCCCCTTCCATTTCCCGCAGTTTCTTTTCAATGTACCCAGCGGTTTCTTCCTCCTGAAAGGAGAGCTCGGCATGCTGATGTAGCCAGCGACGCATCTCAATTACTTCGTCGGCTATGGCCTGTACCTGTTCTCGGATGGTTGTCATCTCTTACTCCTTTGCGCTTGTCTCTTTTACCCCTGCCATCAACAGGCCCAACTGTTCCAAGGTGGCCTGACTTCGGGGTAGAATATCCATGACCCGACCCTCGTAGATCACCAGAATGCGGTCGGAAAGCTCCAGAATCTCATCCAGCTCGGTGGAAACCAGCAGTACGGCGGCTCCCTTGTCCCGGGCTTCGATGATGCGGGACTGAATGTATTTGGTGGCGGCAATATCCAGTCCCCGGGCAGGGTGGGTGGCGATGAGCAGCTTGGGGGAGCGATCCAGTTCCCGGGCCACCACCATCTTCTGCTGGTTTCCCCCGGAAAGCTTGCCCCCAGGCCCCTGAATGGAGCTCATCACCACATTGTAGGTTTCGCACAGCTTTTTGCCGTGTTCCAGACACCATTTGCGGTTTAAGAATCCCTTTTTGGTGTAGGGCTCCTTCCAATAGGTGGTGAGGAGCATGTTTTCCCCCACGCTCATCTCCGCTACCATGCCAAATTTGTGGCGGTCTTCTGGAATGTGGGAAACCCCCGAATCCAAAATCTCCCGCACCGGCTTGTGGGTGGTGTCCTCTTTCCCCATGGTGATCTTCCCCGAGGTAGCCCGTTCCAGACCGGTGATGCAGTGGATCAGCTCCGACTGGCCGTTGCCGTCCACTCCGCAGATGCTCAGAATCTCTCCGGCGTGTACCCCAAAGCTCACATCTCGCAGGACGTCTACTCCCCGCTCATTGGTAAAGCAGAGGTGTTCCACCGCTAGAATTTTTTCCCCGGGGTTTGCCTCCTTCTTGTGGAGCTCCAAATCCACCGAATGGCCCACCATCATGGTGGCCAGCTGCTGAGTGTTCTCCACTTCGGAAATATTGGTGGTGGCAATTTTTTGGCCGTGACGCAGCACGGTGCAGCGGTCGCAGATTTCCATCACCTCCATCAGCTTGTGGCTGATAAAGATAATGGTGTGGCCCTGCTCCTTGAGCATCCGCATGGTGTCGAAAAGCCCCTTGGCCTCCTGAGGGGTGAGGACAGCGGTGGGCTCATCCAGAATCAGAATTTTTACGTTGTGGGAAAGGGCCTTGAGGATTTCCACCCGCTGCTGTTGTCCCACAGTCAGCTGGCTCACCTTGGCCCATGGGTCCACCTCCAGCCCGAAGTTTTGGGCCAGTTTGCTGAAGTTTTCGGCGGCAGTTTTCAGGTCCAGCACCTGACTGTGGTCCTTTTGGCCCAGCACCACGTTTTCGATCACGGTCAGGGCAGGAATCAACATAAAGTGCTGGTGCACCATGCCAATACCCTTGGCCACAGCGTCCAGAGGGTCGTTAATGGCTACAGGCTGCCCGTCGATAAGGATTTCGCCTTCGGTGGGAGCGTAGAGTCCGTAGAGGATGTTCATCAGGGTGGATTTTCCCGCGCCGTTTTCTCCCAGCAGAGCGTGAACCTCTCCCCGCTCCACCGAAAGGCTGACGTTGTCGTTGGCCCGCAGTGTTCCAAACACCTTGGTGATGTTTTTCATTTCCAGATATGCCATAGCCTCTCCCCTCCTATTCCCGACTGTAGGCCCGTCCGCTGGCCGCAGGGGCGTTGGAACCCTTGCGGTAGATGCAGATGGCCACCACCGTGATGATGTAGGGCAGCATGCTCCAGAACTGGTAGGGAATAACGGCGCTGCCGGCCATCAGCTGGAACTGAAGGGCGGAACTGGCTCCAAACAGCAGGGTGGCCAGCAGAACACCAACGGGGGTATAGTTGCCCACCACCACCGCCGCCAGCACAATAAAGCCGCGGCCCGCCACCATGTTCTCGGTAAAGGAGCTTAGAGTTCCCATGGAGACAAAGGCTCCCGCCAACCCCACCATCAGGCCGCTGTACGCCATGGCCAGATAACGGATGCGGATGACGTTGTTTCCCATGGTAGCACAGGCGTGAGGATTTTCTCCCACCGCCCGAATCTTCAGGCCAGTTTTGGTTTTCTGCATGACAAACCAAGCCACCGGAACCAGCGAAAAAGCAAGGTAACCGGGTATGGTCTGGGTGAAGATGCTGCTCCCCACCACCGGCAGCTTGCTCAGCAGGGGGAAAGGAACCTCCCGGAAGGAGTCGATCATGGTGACCGAGGTGCTCACCCCAAAGATCAAACGGTTGAGGGTAATGGTAAATCCACCGGCAAAGATGTTGACAGCGGTTCCCACAATCACCTGATTGGCCTTGACGGTGATGGAAAAGAAGGCGATGATCAGAGCCACAATCAGGCCGCTGACCATGGCTGCCAGTCCTCCCACCAAGGCGGAGCCGGAATAGTAGGAGGCCACCACGCCGGTAAATGCGCCGATGAGCATGGTGCCCTCCACGCCGATGTTAACCACCCCCGCCCTCTCGCTGAACACCACGCCCAGTCCTGCCAGAAGCAGCGGAGTGGTGGTGCGGATGTTGGAGGCCACAAAGCTGGTAATGGTGGCAATCATGCCTGCGCCCCCTTTCCCCTGGTCTTCCATTGGAACATGCCCCGTTCAAAGGCCACCCGGGCCACCACCGCAAGGATGATGATGCCCTGCATAATGGAGACGGTGGCACTGGGTACACCTACCAGCATCTCCATTTTGTTGGAACCTGCGTTCAATGCCCCAAACAGCAGGGCGGAAAGCAGAATCCCCACGGGATTACAGTCTCCCAACAAGGCCACCGTAATGCCGTTAAAGCCAATGTTTCCGGCAAAGCCCGCCATGAGACGCCCCTGTAGAGCCAGAATTTCCACGCAGCCGGCCAGCCCGGCAATGCCTCCCGCCAGCAGCATCACCAGCAGGGTGTTGCGGTCGGTGTTCATTCCCGCATATTGGGCAGCGTTGGGGTTGAGCCCCGTCACCCGCAGCTCATACCCCTTCTTGGACTTCCAGATAAAAATCCAGAAGAAAAACAGGGCTGCCAGAGCCAGAAACACCCCGGCGTGAAGGCGGGTTCCCGCCACAAAACGGGGAAGCCGGATACCTTCGGCCACCGCCTCGGTCTGGGACATGCCGCTGCCCGACTGCTCCTTCATGGGGCCGGATACACAGTAGCTGATAAAAATAGTGGCTACGTAATTGAGCATGATGGAGGTGATCATCTCCTTGGCGCCAAAGCGCACCTTGAGCCAGCCGATGAGCAGTCCCCACAAAGCTCCCCCTACAAATCCCGCCGCAATGGTCAGAGGCATATGGATCACCGGGGGAATCCCCTTTAGGGTGCCCACTAAAATAGTGAACAGGGCTCCGATGTAAATCTGCCCCTCTACGCCTATGTTAAAGATGCCGCTTTTGTAGGCAAAGGCAAAGCTCAGCCCCGAAAAAATAAGGGGAACGGCGCTGACCACCGTCTCTCCAATGGCGCTGAGGTTCTTCATGGAGCCGCTCACCATCATGGCGTAGGCCTCCAGGGGGCTAAATCCCATAAAAAAGATAATAAACCCGGTGAACACCAAGGCAATTATAATGGCAAGTATGGGATAAAACACCTTGAGGGCAAAGGCTCTGACATCGCGTGCTTGCACGTTCCACTCTCCTCCCGGGGCCACCGGGACCCCACATGCTCAAACAGGATGAGCAGCCTTTATATCCCTATAAAGCCGGCTCATCCTGTTGAATTGTATCAGCTGACGAACTTAGTCGATGGAAATTTTGATCTTGCCGGCGGCCATATCCTGATAGATCTCTTCGATCTTGGCCTTCTGCTCATCGGTCAGGCCGTCACCCTTGATCGCATCGTTCCAAGGATTGTAGAACACTACACCCTCGGCAGCACCCATCTTCACAATGTGGTCGGGCAGCTGGCCGTCCAGATACTGCTGGAAGATGACCTCGTAGCCGATGGAAGCATCCTTGATCACAGAGGTGAGGACAGCGCTGGTAGCGGCTTCGGCCAGGCCGGCGCTCTCGGACACGGCGTAAACGCCACGATCCACACAAGCTTCCAGCACGCCGACGGTTCCGGCGGTGGCAATGGAGGACAGAGCATCGGCGCCCTGGTCGATCATGGCAAGGGCAACTTCCTTGGCCAGGTTGACGTCAAAGTCGGAGCCGGTGAAGGTGGAGAGCACCTGAATGTCGGGGTTGATATACTTGGCGCCCTGCTCAAAGCCCTTGAGGCCGTTGACCACGGGGACGATCTCGTTGGCACCTACAAAGCCCACGATGCCGCTTTTGGAAGCCATGGCGGCAATGGCGCCCAGCATAAAGCCCTGCTGCTCATCGGCCATCTTAATGGAGACGATGTTGTCTTCCATCAGGTTGCCGGCCACCACGATAAACTGGGTGTCGGGGAAGTCCTTAGCCACGGTGGCGACGGCTTCCTCTCCCATGCTGGTGGCGTAGAAGATAACGTCGTATCCTTCGGAAGCATAGGTGCGGAAGGCAGCTTCCAGATCGGACATGGCAACCTTTTCCTTATAGGAGGTCTGAGGACCCATGGCGGCAATCTTCTCAAGGCCCAAGGAGGCGGTGTAGTCCCAGCCCAGGTCGCTGATGGCACCCAGCATCACCAGAGCCACCTTCATTTCAGAGGGGTCCTTGGTGGGCTTTAGGCCGGCGCCTTGGGTCTCTGCCCCAGACTCGTCCTGAGTGGATTCAGCAGGCTGCCCTGCCTGAGAAGAGCCCGCATCAGAGGTTTGTTCGCTGCCGCCGCCACCGGAGTTGCCGCAGGCGGCCATAGAAAGGATCAGCAGCAACACCATCATAACTGCAAGAATTTTCTTCATGTTTTATGTTCCCCTTTACTAGTCGTATTGTTTTAGTGTTCCCCTTTTCTGGGGAGTGGTCCTGCCTTAGCTGCACGGACCAACTGTCCTATTAAACCATATGATATCAGTAAATGCAACACTTTGTAAATAGGTCCTACCTTTCTATGTTGACAAGGGTGGCCTTCCCTGCTACTGTAAAAGCAGAAGGGAGAGGGTGTTATGCCGGAGCAAACCGGATATAATTTGCGCCAGTCGGTGCGGCAGCAAATCTGTGCATTAATTGAGGAGCAACTGCAGACAGGGGACCGCCAAATGCCTGCCGAGGTGGTTTTGGCTCAGAAGCTTGGGGTCAGCCGCTCCACCATCCGGGAGGTGCTTTCCGTGCTGGCGGGAGAGGGCTGGATCATTCGCCGTCACGGCTGCGGTACCTATATTAATCCTACCCTGACTCAGCTGAAAACGCCTCTGACTCCCATGCCCTACTTCTGGGATATCATTGCCGGTTGCGGCAAAACACCCAGCATCCGCTTTGTGGATTACACCATTCTGGAGCATCCGCCCCAGTGTGCCCAGCATCTGCAGTTGCCGCCAGGCCGGGACATTGCCCGCCTGAAGCTGGCCTACTGCGCTGACGGGCAGATTTGCATCGTCTGCTACGACTACTTTGACGCTGGGCTGATCAACCGGGAAACTTTTACTCCTATGAAACAGTGTTCCATCTTTCAGATGCTTTATGAGACCTCGGGCTGCGTGGTGGTTTGGGCCAACACCATGCTCAGTGCTTCCGACACCCGGCGGGTGCCGGAGGTGGGCCGCCTGATGCAGGTTGCGCCGGAGGATTTCAGGCCTCTGCTGCTGGTCAAGAACATCTGCTATGACACCAAGGACCAACCCATTCTCTACTCGGAGTGCTTTTTCGACACCGACCTTGTGGAGTTTGGGTATGTACAGCAATACGGCACCGGCCGCAAGCGGGACACCTGCGAATACCCCGCCAGTACCACCCTGTAAGGGGGGGTGAGCCGTTGGCTGAGGCGGTGGCTGTTGCATCAAAAAAACAACACCCTTCCGATTTGATCACGACCTGGAAAGGCTTGTTGTCTGTGTTCCATCATAGCACTGGGAGGGTCATTAAAAAATGATCCTCCCAGTTTTTTCTGCCTTGGCAGTGGGGTAATGGTTGGGATTGACACCGATACTACCTTAAATACCTTGAAAAAATAGGCATAGTCGGCGTAACCAAAATAGAAGAAAGTTCCAGAAGGTTGATGTCGGGATTTTTCTCCTGCTCTTTGACGGACTGTTTGACTGGGAGGGCTTTGCCTTGCTGGTGGCCCGGTCCCCCTATGAGCATCCCGTTGTGTTGGAGGTAACGCAGAGGGACTCTTTGGACACCTGTTTTTTCGTCAGATGCAGGGAATCCGCGAGGCCTTTGTCCGCCTGATACAGGCGGCGGCCTCCTCCTGACACACAGAAAAACTTTCGTTTACCCATCACAAAGCAGGGCCTGACAGCAAAAGATTTGCCGTCAGGCCCTGCTTTGTTGAAACACGCTGCCCCGGGCAGCGGTTTGCGTATCCCGGGAAGAAATCTTTATTGTTGAACCAGGGGTGTGTAAACCCACAGAATCCTTGCGTTGGATTTTCCGCAGTTATACCAGGAATGGGGCTCGGTGGAGCGAAAACTGACAGAATCCCCCGCCTTGAGGATATACTCCTGCTCCCCCAGTTTAATCTTAATTCTGCCACTGAGGATGTGAACAAACTCCTCGCCGTTATGGGTAGAAGGGCTCATCCGCCCGCTGCCCGGTTCCACGGTGTAGATCATGGAAGAAAGGGTGTGCTTTTTTAGGGCAACCACCGATTCCACCGTCATGCCTTCAATGCCGATGGAAAAAACTTCTCCCTCGTTTTTCCGCACCAGATGGCGGTCCTCTTCGGTATCCTGAACATAGTAGAGAATGTTCTCGCCATAAAATTCCGCAAGCTTTTGCAGAACATCGTAGGAAACATTGGCCTGGGTATTTTCAATCTTGGAAAGGTAGGAGGCGGAAATCCCCACCGCTTTGGCTACATCTTCCAGAAGATACCCTCGCTCGGTGCGGTAGTCCTTCCATTTTTGGCTCAGCAGCTTTTTAGAAACCTGAACCTTTTCCTCCTGCTTGTGAGGCAGAGTACCGTCCACCTGAGCGCTGTACAACATGCGAATGGCATTAATCCCCATGTTTTCGTCTTTGGAGTACTTCTTAATCCCCCGCAGCCGCTCGATATCGCCCATGGTGTAAATCCGGTAGCCGCTTTCTGTTCGCTTGGCCACAAACAGCCCTTGCTTTTCCCAATTGCGGATGGTGGCGGGCACCACGCCAATCTGTTTTGCCACCTGATTGATGGTAAAATACATTTCATCCTGATGAATCTTTGGTTTTCGCGCCACATCGCCACCACCTTTGTACCGTTATCCTCGTCCAGTATAAACAGATTTTCGTTCCCTGTCAAATAGTTCCTACCCCTTTTTGATTCTCACATCTGCGGCGATAAAAGCTCCCTTGGCAGGGTCATAGATGACAGGATTCAAGTCGATCTCCGCAATGCCGGGCAGCGCCAGCAGCATGGCTCCCAGTCGCTCCAGCAGCTGTACCATGGCTTGTTTATCTACCCCGGGCTTGCCCCGGTAGCCGGACAGCAGAGGCTCGCAGCGCAGGGAATTAAGCAAATCCAGCACCTCCTGTCTGCCTACGGGAGGATAGGCAAAGGCTACATCCTTCATCACCTCTACCCACACACCCCCAAGGCCCACCATCAAACCATGCCCCAGCTGAGGATCCAGAGCACTGCCCACAATCAGCTCTACGCCGTCGGGCACCATTTCCTGGCAGAGCACGCCATTGGCTCCGGGAAACCGGGTGAGGAAATCCCCGACCACTTCCTCCAGCTCCTCGTCGGAGCGGATGTGGAGACGAACCCCGCCCACATCGGATTTGTGCACAATCTCCGGATGGTCGATTTTGGCCACCACTGGGTAAGCAAGACCTGCGTCCTTGGCTTCTTCTGCGGTGCGAAGCAGCTTGTTGTGGGCTGCATTTACTCCAAACAGGCGCAGCAGCTCATAGGCTTGAGCGGTGGGCAGGTACTGTCCCTCGCCAGCTGTCTGGAGCAGCTCCATGGCCTGCTCCATCACCGCGGGCATAGCACGGGGAGCACGGACCTCCTCGCAGGCGTCCTTTTGGCGCATTCCCGCCAGCATACACGCCAGCTGCTCCGGATATTCCGCCACCGGGATTCCGTTTTCCCGCAGGCAGGCTCGGGCACCATGGCCCAGTGCAGGCCCAAAGAAGTTGCACAGCACCGGCAGCTTGGTATCCTTGAGCACCGGAACTAAAGCCTGAGCCACTTTTGTGGTATCCACCGTTGCCGGGGGAACGCAGCAAACCAGCAGAGCATCGTACTCGCCGCTTTCCAGCATGGCCTTGGCAGCCAGAGCATAGTGTTCCGGCGGCGCTGGAGCAACCAGGTCCACAGGGTTGGCGACAGAGGCCTCTTTCATTAGATTTTCCCTCAGGTAACTCTTCAGCTTCTCCTGCGGAGTCGGCAGCTCAAATCCCAGATTGCTCAGAGCATCGGAGATGAGGATGCCGGGGCCTCCCGCATTGGTGAGCAGCGCCACCCGGTTCCCCTGAATCCGGGGCATATTGGCAAGGGCGCTGGCACAGAAGAACGCCTCCTGCAAAGAGGACATTCTTGTGATGCCTGCCTTGTGAATCAGCGCCTGAACAATCTGATCATTCCCTGCCAGACTGCCGGTGTGGGAACTGGCCGCCGCCATCCCTGCCGAGGTACTTCCCGCCTTGATGAGGAGAATGGGCTTGCCAACCTTGGCTGCCAACCGCCAGAAGCGCACCGGCTCCAGAATGGATTCCAGATAGAGGACGATCACCTTTGTGTGGGGGTCCTGATCCAGATGGAACAGCAGATCGCAGATGTTGACATCCGCCTGATTCCCCAGAGACACAATGGAGGAAAAGCCCATGCCCAGCTCTTGGGCGTAGTCCAGCATGGCGGCTCCAATGGCTCCGCTTTGTGTCACCAGAGCAACGCTGCCCTTGACAATGGGGGTGGTGAGCATGGTGGCGTTGAGGTTGGCCCCGGCGCTCATCAGGCCCATGCAGTTTGGGCCAATCATCCGCATGTTGTAGCGGTTGACAGTTTCCAGCAGCTTTTCCTGAGCGGCGGCCCCCTCTGCCCCCACTTCTTTAAAGCCGGCCGAGATGCAGATGAGAGCGGCGACTCCCTTTTGTCCGCACTGCTCCGCCAAATCCAAGACGGTGGCGCTGGGTGTGGCAATGACGGCCAAATCCACAGAACCCGGAATCTCTCCCACCGAAGAATAGCCCTTGGCCCCCAGCACACCCTCCCCCCGCATATTGACGGCGTAAACCTTCCCGGTAAAGCCATCCCGCAACAGGTTTTCCACCACACTGCGGCCCAGCCCCGGTTTGTTGGAAGCACCGATGACCGCTACGGTTTCGGGAGCCAGCAGCTTGTCGGTTTGCCGCCGGAAAACAGGCTGGTTTTCTTCCCAGCTTTCGATGCGGATTCCGGCGGGCGCAGATTGCTTTTTATAGTAGACCTTGCCTGCCTCGTCGGTGGAAAAATGGCCCAACGCAACTTCCAGCAGGGTTCTAGCCCCTACCTCGCGGCTCTGGTCATTGACCAGATGTAGGTAGTGGCGCATCCGCTCCGTCTCATCATCGTGGAGGTTGTAATCCACCGAAACCCGGGGCGAAATCACAAGAATAGGGCCGCCGTCAATCTCCTTGGTAGCTAGATGAGAGGTGGAGCACAGCGCAGGTTCCCGGGCAGCCAGAGCATCGCCTACGCCGTTTGCGCCTGCATACGCCCGCCTGCCTTCCTTGCGGATGGAGAGGTCGGCGGGGTGAACGTTGATCATCAGATAGCGGCCCAGCAGAGCATCGGTGGTGGCCCAAACATAACCGGCCAGCAAAATGGCGTCAGCCTCGAGAGAAGCCAGCAGCCGCAAAACCTCCTGGTCATATTCCCGGCGCACCTGGCGGTCCCGCAGGGGTTTTTCCCGCCGCTTATAGTATTCCCGAATATCCAAAGAAACGTGGGGCACACCCAGCTTTTCTGCGGTGGCAACAGCCTTGGACTGCGGGTTGTCGGAAAAAACGCCTACCACCTCAAAAGGGCACCCCTCCCAAGTTTGCTCCATTTCCTTTTGCAGCTCATAGGCTTTCCACAGAGTATTGCCTGATCCGGATGCGTAGCCAATCACTCGCAGCTTGCCGCTGGCGGGATTGTGAACAGGTGTCAGCATAGCCACATCTCCTTACTTTATTAATTGTATTTATAATGATAGGAAGTTATTTAAAGAAAAGGCGAGCTGCCTGAGTGTTCGGGCAGCCCGAAGTAAAACAATTCAGCTCCGTGATCCTTCTAGGAATGCAAACTACATGGGCGACCAAGGTGGGGGGAATGCATCGATATTCTTTCCGATGCACCGGATGTGACCGGGGGCCATCCACCCTTTCGTTAGAGAATCGGGGAAAGGGCATTGGGCAGGAACATCACTACATTAGGGAAGAGGATACACAGGCTAAGCACCACAACGGCAATCAGCACCATGGGAATCACTGCTTTTGCCATTTTAGCAAGGCTGACTCCGCCAATCTTGGAGGCCACAAACAGGCAGGTACCCACAGGAGGCGTCAAAGCGCCGATGCAGACATTGACCACCAGCAGTACTCCAAAGAAAACCGGATCAATACTGAGCTGCTGCAATACCGTCAGCATAATGGGGCTGAGAAGCACCACAATGGCCACGGCATCCATAAAGCAGCCCAGAACCAGTACAAAAGCATTGATCAGCAACAGAACAATGGTGGGGTTGGTAGAAACCGACAGCAGGGTTCGCGCAATTTGCTGAGGAATCTGCTGACTGGTCAGCACCCAGGCAAGGACCGAGCAGGAGGAGATGATGAACATGACCACCGCCGTGTTCTTGGCAGCGGCCAAACAGATCGAGGGCAGTCTCTTCCAGGCAATGGTGCGGTAGACAAACTTACCGATCAAAAAGGTGTAAACCGCAGCCACACAGGCGGCCTCGGTGGCGGTAAAGGTTCCGGAAAAGATGCCCCCAAGGATGATAACCGGCATCAGCAGAGCCAGAATACTCTTTTTGAAGGAGTTGCCAAACTCCCGGAAGCTAAATTTGCCCTCTTCCCGAGGATAGTTGCGATTTTTGGCATAAAACCGTGCATACACCATCAGGCCCACGCCAAACAGGATGCCGGGGACCGCTCCCCCCAGAAACATCCGCTCTACCGAGCAGTTGGCAATGACCGCATAGATGACCATGGGAATACTGGGCGGGATGATAGGTCCGATCGCGCCGCCGGAAGCGATCAGAGCCGCAGAAAATCCATCGTCATATCCCTTGGCCCGCATGGTGGGCAGCAGCATGCCGCCTACGGCAGCGGCGGTTGCCACGGCAGAACCGGACATGGCGGCAAAGATCATCGCCACCAAAATGGCCACATGGGCCAGTCCGCCATGAAAATATCCCACAATAGAGTAGGCAAAATCCATCAGGCGCTGGGTCAGCTTGGATTCTTCCATCAAAGCACCGGCCAGCATAAAGAACAGCACGGCGATCAGGGGAGTGGAATCGTTGCCGGCAAACATATTCTGACTGATGGTAACCGGGTTAAAGATTCCCTGCCAGGCCATAATGGCGGTGCCAATACCGCTCAGGGAAAAAGCAACCGGCAAACCGATGACAACGCTTACCAAAAACAAACCTAAAAATAAAAGAATCATTGTGGGTCCCCCCCTTCCGCAGGCTGCTGGAGTTCATCCAAATCGGGCTGACCGGTCCAGAGCAGGAACAGCTTGGCCACAAAAAACAGAATCGAGGCCAAGGCGCAAATGGGGATGGAAAGGTAGACAATCCCCATCGGCACGTTGAGGGAGGTCATCGTCTGACGCATCTGGATTCGGATCAGCGTAAAGGAGCCCTGCGCCATAAAGAAAAGAATGCCCAGCATAATGATTAGAATCAGGGTTTCTAAAATTTTATTGGCGAGGGGAGACAGCTTGGACTGAATCAGATCAAAGCGGGTCAGGTCGTTGGAGTAAACCGCCACGGGTACACCTAGGAATACCACCCAAATGTACAGATAGCGCAAAACTTCTTCCGACCATTTATAGGATTGCATACCCATGGTACGCATGGCAATCTGCATAAACATCACCACGGTCATGGTTACCACCAATAGCACCAGCAGGACACACAGAACTTTCCAAATAGCTTTTAGGGCAACACGTAACCCATTGGTAAAAGTCCTCATTGCATTCACCTCGTTTGCGCCGCACAAGCCAGCTGAGACTTGTGCGGCACCAATGGTTATAGTTCTATTAGGGCTTGGCTGCTTCGATGCGGTCAAAGTAGCTCCGTGCTTCTTCACCCAGCACCTTTACCATATCGTCATAAACAGGCTGCACTGCTGCCCGGAAGGGAGCCATGTCGGCAATTTCGTTTACTTCCATTTTACCGCCCAGTTCTTCAATCAGATCGGCATCCATCTTTTCAGAGGCTTCCCGGCCGGAGGCAGTTGCATTGGCCACTTCCTCGTCTACAATCTGGCGCAGGTCCTCCGGCAGGCTCTGGTAGAATTTGTCGGCAATCATCACAACGGTGGGACTATAGATGTGGCCGGTCAGGCTGAGATACTTCTGTACTTCGTAGTATTTGGAAGCGTAGATGATGGAGGTGGGGTTTTCCTGTCCGTCTACCGAGCCCTGAGAGAGACCGGTGTACAACTCGCCCACCGCCATGGGAACAGCATTGGCGCCCAGGTTGGAGATGGTATCCATTACCGTTTTTGTCTCGGGCACACGGATGTTAAGCCCTTTAAAGTCCTCGGGTGTGTGAATGGGGCGCACGTTGTTGGTAGTGTGGCGGTACAGGTTCATCCAGTATCCCACAATGCGGATGCCGGTAGCTTCCAGGAACTTCTGGTTCAGCTCTGCGCCGATCTCCCCGTCCACTACGCCATACACATGCTGATGGCTGGAGTACATGTAGGGCATTTCCAGCACGCCCATAATAGGCAGAAAGGAGCCCAAACCGCCGGGGGACTGGGTAGTCATCTCCAGAGTACCGGTCTGCAGACCCTCGGTCATGGTGCGCAGGGTACCCAGCTGACCGCTGGGATAAACGGTAGCCTGAATGCGGCCGCCCGAACGCTCGTTGATTCGCTCGGCCATAGCCTCAAAGGTCAGGTTCAGGATGTGGTCGGGAGCAGTGACGTTGCCAATGCGCATTTGATAAACCTTTCCGTCGGCAGCAGGGGTGGAAGAACCTTTGCTTTCCGCAGTGCTGTTGTTTCCGGTGCCCGCGGAAGTGCCACCTCCGCAAGCGCTCAGCACCAGAATTATTGCCAATAAAAGACCCGCCACTCTTACAAAATTACCTTTCATATGCGCTGTCTCCTTCTCTTGAATTTCTTCTACGACTTATAATTGGGCGATCAGTTCCTTGAATTGCTCCATGGTCAGATCGCTTTTCAACTCATAGGATTTTTTCTTGACCAGCTGCAACAGATCGTTCATTTTTTCTTCCGGCACATCCATACCGGAATCGGCGATCCAAGTTTTGAGATTATCTTTTCCACTCTTTTTACCCAACAGTAGATAGGGCTCGTTTTGTCCGGTCAGATCGTACATGTAAGGAAGCATGATCAGGGGGTCCTCATCCTTGCAGTTGACCCAAAGGCTGGAGGGAAGTCCGGTCTCCCACAAGAAGATTTTATCCCCGACTACCGGCTTGGTGGGGCCGATAGGCACCCGGGTCCGTTCAAGAACAAACTTGGAAAGCTCCTTGAATTTTTGCAGATTCAAGCCAGTATCTTGTCCGTAAAGAGCTTCTAGCCCCAGAGCAACGGCTTCCAACTGGGCACCGCCAGCCCGTTCGCCAATACCGTTGACAGTGACATGGGCTACTTCCGCTCCCGCCGCCAGAGCGGCAATGGTGGTGGAAACACCCATGGCGTAATCGTCGTGGAAGTGCACCTCAATGGGCAAATTGGGGAACTGCTTTTTCAGCTTTCGCACCCGGTATGCCGCCCCCTCCGGCGAAAAGACGCCCATGGTATCTACCAGCGCCAAAGAGTCCATGTGGCCCTCTTCGTAAACAGCCTGCACCAGTTCCAGCAGGTAATCGAATTCGGCGCGGGAAGAGTCCGCCGGAAAATATGTAACGTAAAGACCCATCTCCTTGGCGGCCAGTGTGGCCTCCACCGAGGATTTGATGGCCCGGTCAATGGTCCACTTTTTGGCGCCTTCCAGCATGTGGCGGCTGCCCACCATCTCCGCAATAACGCCGTCCACGCCGCACTCCTTGGCCAGCTTCATGTCACCGGGCATGTTGCGCACAAAGGCAAAAACCTTGGCAGAAAGGCCCAGGCTGCAGATTTCGCGAATGGCCTCTGCATCCTCCTGCAGCACTGCGGGAGTTCCCGCCTCAATGCGCTGGACGCCCACCTCTGCAAGCTTCTTGGCAATTTCTACTTTTTCATCCTTGGTAAGGATGATGCTGGGCTGTTGCTCACCATCCCGCAGCGTAGTATCCAAAAATTCGATCTTTTTTGGAAAGTGGAACTGTTGTGTCACTTCCGGCTCGTAATTGTCGGGACTTACCCACCACTTTCCAGGTTCATGATAACCCAAAACGGCACCTCCATCAAGTCATACACACACTTGGAGTAATGACATTTTATTTTCTTGGTATCATCCTAATATAATTTCCTAACTTTGTCAAACCATTTTTTAATAATTGTCATAAAGAGGAGCATTTTCTATACAATGAACAAAAAGTTTGCAAATTCTTTTATCAAGGTTACTATAGAAAAAGGGCATAATATACAATCGGGGTTGCAGTTTGTATTGGCTGGCAGCCTGGCCCTTTAAAGCCAGGCCGGGTATGACAAGGAGCAAACACCTGTGGCACCGCAAAAGGGTACTTTCACTTTTGTGAAAGTACCCTTCTTTAAAAGAATATTCCTTTGTGTTCTCATGGCAAGATGCTGGGGCGGTATCAAATCAATGTCATCCGGCAGGAGTGCCTCATCTCGCGGTTACAACTTTTTCTCCCCGCACGTCACTCATCACTTCCCGCAGGCGGCGCAGATAGTACCGGTAGTGGGGCAGCGGCGTTTGAGGAGCTGCCTGATGGTCGGCGCAGATGATACAGCCTCCCTGACGAATCACCGGCTCCAGACGTAGTAGTTTTCCCAAGGCTCATAAGGTTCCTTTTTGGCGTAAAGGTTATCGGTGGGCAGGGTGGCAAACTGCACCCGGTTAAGCATGTCAGTTTCCAGCCCCTGCTCTAAAAAGGCAGCTACCGTTTTGTCCCAAGGGTACATGCTCTCCTCCACCACGCCCCGATCCAGCCCCTCATTGGAAAAGCTCAGGGTCAGGATTTCCCGTTTACCGCAGTGCATGTTATCCCCCCATTATTCCAGAACAATTTTACGCATGATATCGGCCCACTCCCATACACTTTGCGGGCGGTATCCCACGGTGGAAATATCCTTCAGGGTCAGTTCGCAGGGGCAGCCTGCATCGTCAGCGCATTGCTTGTAAAAACGCAGCTCCTTCTCGGTTTCCTGTGGATTCCAGGCGGAGGGCACCGCCACTCTGGCCGGGGAAGGCTTCATCGAGTAAACGTACTTCCCTTCCAGTTGCTGGGCAAAGCCGGGATAATCCTTCACCCATGCGCTGACGCTGATCTTGCGGATGTTGGGAATTTTCTTCACATACTGAAACCGGTCCTCCAACGGCTCGCAGCAGCCGTAATACCCCAGACCAAACCGCCCGTACCACCGGTGGGCCTTGGAAAATTCAAACCGGTCGTGCTGCTCGGGAGAGAGCATGTATAAAATCTGCGCCATGCCGTAAGTCCAAACATCTTTGGCCCGGGGCTTTGCCGGATCGTACCCCGGGGCGGGCAGTTCGTCCGTCCAGGCGCCGGTGCAGTGAACCAGCCGGTTCATGTGCATCAGCCACCCGTTTTCCTCCAGCTGATCCAGCAGCGCCAGATGACAGTCGATGGTCTTATCCACCAGCTTGTCGATAAATTCCGGGTCCTCTATCACGTCGTACATCCACTGCTCGGCCCCCCGCCACTCAATGATGCGATCCCAGGGAGCATAGTAAATTTCCGGCCCGTCCATTACCACATCCAGAATCCCCTCAAAGGCCTCCCGAGCGGTTCCCTCCCGGCGCTGGGTCAGTGCCTCATTCAGGGTTAGCTTGCAGGGCTGCAGCTTTTCCAGATCCTCCTCGGTCTCCAGCTGATCGATGTAGGAATGAGCCTTGACGGTGTTGGCGCTGTCCAACTGGGTGGTCTCCTCCTGAACCAGCAGTCCGTAGTGGAGCCCCTCAATGGCGTAGGGCACGTAGATCACCGGATCAAAAACAGTGTCGTCCCGGAAGTGGTTCCAGCGGTAAAGCTGCCGGCGCAAATCTGTTTCCAGCTCCCGGCAGACCTCATCCTCGCACTGGAGAGTCAGCTCATCTTCCCAGTTCATCTCGTGCCATGGCAGCTCATCGACCATAAACATGGTTCGCTCCGGCTCCAGATGGTTTAGCTTATGCCACAGCCTGCGGGTTTCCTCCTGTACCGGCAGGGCGGAAATTTCCGCCAGCCGGGTTGCCAGCTTGCGTAAAATATCCTTGTCATGGGTAGTCATCGCCACAACTCCTTTCCGTGCAGTCGATTCCTTATCCGATGTGCCAGTGACCGGAAAGAGCCCCTATGCTTTTTTCTTTGGCGATGCGGATGGTATCCTGGGCAGGCATGTCGTAGTACTCCGGCCGGAACAGCTCCACCGAAGCCATTTCGCAGTAGCCTTTCTTCTTTAACAAGGCAAAGATTCGGTCCAGATCAATGGCCCCATCCCCCGGCCAAAGGCGATGTTCATCCCGCAAAGCTCCCACCGGCAGATCCTCGCTGTCATCAATGTGGAAGATAAAGAGCTTATTGATGTCTAACCGCTCCAGATCCTCCCAGCGGGAGTTCATGGCGTAAAAGTGGAAGCAATCCAGCACGATACCCACATTTTCCATATTGGCAGCCTCTACAATATCGTAAGCCTGCCCAAAGGTGTTGACGCAAAGGTTGGGGTATCCCACGAATTCAAAGGCCAGATCCATGGGCCAGCCGTTGCTGCGTGCTCTCTCGTCAATGGCACAGATGGCTTCCAGAGAGGACGCCTTAATCTCGTTCACCGTTTTATGCCCCACATCGTTGGTGGGCACAACAACTACTTTGTTGCAGCTGATTTCTTTGCCTACCTCACAGAACAGGTCTAGGCCGGAGAGAAGCTCCTCCCATTCCTGAGGAGTGCGGAAGTTGATGCCCTCCAGGGCATTGAAAGCATAGGGCTTGAGCCGGCTTTCGGCGAAGAAGGCCTTCAGGTCGGCTACGCAGTGGGTTTGCAAGTATTCCCGCAGCTTATCCAAACGGATTTCAATAAAATCGTATCCATAACGTTCACAAAGAATCAAATCCTGCTCCAAAGTGGAGTTGCCAATGGTGGTAGCCTCGTTAAAGCAGAGTTTCATAAGTATCGTCCTTTCGTTTGCACTCCTTGCGGATGCTCAACCAGTTATGATATATTGTTAGAAACAGCATTTACGCTTTTTTGGCGTTTTTGCGCATGTCGAATACCACGGCGCCAATAATGATGGCACCTTTGATGGCCTGCTGCACATAGGGATTGATGCCAATAAAGATCATGGCATTTTTCAGAACACCCAGAATCAGGATTCCGGCAATCACACCAGAAATACGGCAGATCCCCCCCGAGTGAGAGGTTCCTCCCACCGTAACGGCAGCAATGGCATCCAGCTCGTAGTTCAGCCCATAGCTGGAGTTGCCCGAACCGGCCCGGGCAGCCAGTAACACACCGCCAACAGCGGCGCAAAAGCAGCTCCAGGTGTAAACTTTAATCAGATTCTTCTCCACATGGATGCCCGCCACCCGGGCGGCCTGCTCATTGCCCCCAATGGCGTATATGTTTTTACCAAAGCGGGTTTGGGTTAACATAAAGCCGGAGATAGCCAGGATGATAACCATAAACCATACAATGTTGGGCATGCCAAGGAACCACCCCTGGCCAAGGGCTTTAAACTCCGGCTTGAGTGTGGGAACAGGATAGGCATTGGTGTAAAGTTGGGCCAGAGAGCGGGCGATCAGTTGGGTACCCAAGGTGGCGATAAAGGGTGGAATTTTGGTGTAGGCCACCAGCAGGCCGTTGATGAGTCCAATGAGAGTCCCTACTGCAATGCCGGCGGCAACGCCAACGCCAATGGGTAGGTCGGGCAGATTGGGGAACAACTTGCTCCCATAATCAAACACCTGTACAAAAGAGGCAGACACCACCGAAACCAGGGCCACCACCGAACCCAGAGAAAGATCGATCCCTTTGGCCAGAATACACCACATGACCCCAGCGGCCAGAATACCGATCACAGCTTCTGTCATGAGGATATTATGTAAATTATCCATGGAGAGAAACCTTGGATTCATTACAGCGGTAAAAATCACCATGACCACCAGAACCAGCCAGATGGAATGGGTACTGGTAAACCGTTTGATTTTCTGCACCTCCACGATGTACACCTCCTTTATTGTTCCACGCCTCCGGTGGCGTAGCTCATAATCGTTTCCTGATTCGCCTCCCGGCGGTCCAGAATGGCTTTCATGGAGCCCTCGTGCATCACCAAAATGCGGTCGGACATACCCAGTATTTCCGGCAACTCGGAAGAAATCAGGATGATGGCTTTGCCCATGCTGGCCAGCTGTGTAATAATGGCATGGATTTCTGATTTGGCACCTACATCAATGCCCCTTGTGGGCTCGTCAACAATCAGAATATCCGGGTCGTTCAAAAGCAGGCGGGCCACCAAAACCTTTTGCTGGTTACCGCCCGAAAGATCCATCACCAGCTGGTGAATGCCGGTGGTTTTAATGGAGAGCTGCTCAATATATTCTGTTGAATCCTTGCGAATTTCCCGATGCCTGATGGGGAAGCCGTACCGCTCCAGAGCGGAAAGAACGATGTTGTCGGCAACGCTGCGCACTCCCACCGTTCCCTGGCCCCGCCGATCTTCGGTTAAAAGCACAATGCGGTTGTGTATGGCATCCCCCGGGTTTTTAATCTGTAGCTCTTTACCGTCTTTATAAACCTTGCCTTGGCTTTTGCGGCGCAGCCCGAAGATTGCCTCCACCAGCTCGGTCCTTCCGGCCCCTACCAGACCTGCAAATCCCAGGATTTCACCCCGCCGCAGCTCAAAGGAAACATCGTGCACCAAGTGGGGCACACTGAGATGCTCTACCCGAAGCACCGTTTCCCCGATGGGGCATTCCACTTTGGGAAACATCTGGGTCAGCTCCCGCCCCACCATTTTGGTGATAAGGGTGTTGATATCGATTTCATCTACTTTGTCGGTGGAGATGTACTCCCCATCGCGAAAGGTGGTAATCTCGTCGCAAATGCGGAAAATTTCATCCATCTTGTGGCTGATATAAATCACCGCCACTCCCTGCTCCTTTAATTGGCCGATGATGCGGAACAGGTTTTCCACCTCTGTTTCGGTCAGGGAGCTGGTGGGCTCATCCATCACCACAATATCCGAATCATAGGATACCGCCTTGACAATTTCTACCATCTGCATCTGAGCCACTGTCAGGCTGCTCATGACGGCATCCGGGTCTATGGAAACATCCAGCCGGTCAAACAGTTGTTTTGTCTTTTCCCGCATGGCCTTGTGGTCCACCAGAATGCCCTTGCAAGGTTCCCGGCCCATCCAGACATTTTCGCAAACGCTGCGCGCAGGGACAGGAGTCAGCTCCTGATGTATCATGGAAATCCCACTGGAAAGCGCCTCGTACACATTACTGAAATTAGTTTCCTTGCCTTTGTAGAGGATGGTTCCGCTATCCTTTTGGTAGATTCCGATTAGGCACTTCATCAGGGTGGATTTACCGGCGCCATTTTCACCCAACAGCGCGTGTACCTGGCCTGGCCGAACCTTGAGCTGCACCCCCTTAAGGGCGCGCACTCCGGGGAAGCTCTTGACAATATCCCTCATTTCCAGCACATATTCGCTCATAAGCCGCTCCTTGTTCTCTGAATATAAGGACTTGGGGGCACACAGCCCCCAAGCATCAACAAGTTATTGCAATGGGTGATGTAATGTTACATGTACTCATCCACGTTTTCGGGGCCGACAGGCTCAAAGGCAACCCAGCTGATGGTGCCGTCTTCGTTGGCATTCTGCAAATCCTTGCCATCCAGAATATCCACGGCAGCTTGTACCGAGCCGGCACCCTGACCTACAGCAGACTGGAACACGGTAAAAGCCATCTCGCCGGCCTTCACGGACTCACAACCTACCACTGTAGCGTCAATTCCCACCACAGGGCAGAAGATTTCGCCAGAGCCGCTGGTCTTCATGGCTTCAATGACACCCAGGGCCATTTCGTCGTTGTTGCAGATAACAGCATCTAAGCTTTCGCCTTTACCCATAAACTGTACAAATTTGTTCATGGCGGTGGCCCGGTCCCAGTTGGCGGTGTCTTCGTACAGAATGTTGTATTCAATGCCGCCTTCCTTGAGACCATTTAAGGCAGAGTTGGTGCGGGCAGGAGTAGCCGGGTGAGTCAGATCACCCTTGAACACCACAATGTTGATGGAGGTTTTACCCTCAGCTTGAAAGTGCTCGGCCAGGAATTTTCCCTGAAGTCCTCCGGAGACATTTTCGTCGGAACCCACATAGACGTATTTACCCTTTTCAAGAAGCGCAAGGTCGGGAGCACGGTTGACAAATACCACCTTCATATCACCGGCTGCTGCCAACACCTCCGCGGCATTATCTGCGTTTACCATATTGACAACCATGGCATCGAATCCCTTGACGGCGCATGTCTGCACATGGGAAATC
>JAHDPQ010000077.1 GCA_018434245.1 Oscillospiraceae bacterium | reverse complement strand
TGGTTGGAGGTGATCCAGGCAGGCTCCATGGCCATCAGACCAAAATCGCCGTAGGTGACGGTGTTGCCCCGCAGGGCTTTACCCTTCAGCCTGCCCCGCTGAACGCGGCGGTATTTTACTCTTTTCGGTAACAGCATTTACTGGGGCCTCCTTCCCTCTGCCCGGGGAGGGCGATTGTCGCCCCTGGGCGGACGGTTGTCGCTTCTGGGAGCTCTTGCATCCCTGCGATCCCGATTGTCCCGGCGAGGCTGGCGGGGATTTCTGGGGCGGTCGCTGCGCACTTCGCCCAGCACCTCTCCAGCATAAATCCAAACCTTAACGCCGATGCGACCGTAAGTGGTAGCAGCTTCGGCAAAGCCATAGTCGATGTCGGCCCGCAGAGTTTGCAGGGGAATGGTTCCTTCGTGGTAGTGCTCGGTGCGTGCGATTTCGGCTCCGCCCAAACGACCGCTGACCTGCACCTTGATGCCCCTTGCGCCAAAGCGCATGGCACGGCCGATGGCTTGCTTCATGGCACGGCGGAAAGAAACCCGGTTTTCCAGCTGCTGGGCGATGTTTTCGGCCACCAGCTGAGCATTCTTGTCGATCTGCTTTACCTCAACGACGTTGAGATAAACAGCCAGTTTTTGCTCCCGGTTTTTGTTGATGATCGCCTCGCAGGCTTTGCGGGTTTTTTCGATCTCGGTGCCACCCTTGCCGATGACGACACCGGGACGGGCGCAGTGAATGTGGATGCGCACGCGGGCTGCATCCCGCTCGATTTCGATGTTGGGCACACCGGCGTCATAAAGCTTCTTTTTTAGAAACTTACGCAGCTGGTAGTCCTCGACCAGGGTGTCGCCGAAGACGTCGTCGCGAGCAAACCAGCGGGAATCCCAGTTCTTGATGATACCCACGCGCAGACCGTGGGGATTTACCTTTTGGCCCATGGTTTAACCTCCTTCTAGACTTCTTCGCGCTCTTTGAGCACCATGGTGACATGGGACGTTCTCTTGAGGATACGGAAAGCCCTGCCCTTGGAGACGGGGCGGATCCTTTTGAGGGTGGGGCCGGGGGTGACAAAGCACTCGGCCACATACAGAGCTTCGGGGTTCATGCCGTGATTGTTCTCGGCGTTGGCCGCCGCAGAGTTGAGCAGCTTAAGCAGCTCATGGCTGGCGGCCTTAGGGGTATGCTTTAAAATCGCAGCGGCAAGATCAACCGGCTTGGAGCGGATAAGATCCAACACGATTTGCACCTTGCGGGGCGAAATGCGGGCGTACTTGAGATATGCCCTGGCTTCCATGTGTCTTCCTCCTTCCGGCCACTCTTATTTCGTTTTCTTGGCGCCTGCGTGGCCCCTGTAGGTTCTAGTGGGGGCAAATTCCCCCAGCTTGTGACCGACCATGTCTTCCGTGATGTAGACAGGCACGTGCTTGCGGCCGTCGTGGACGGCAAAGGTATGCCCAACAAAGTCGGGGAATATGGTGGATGCGCGGCTCCAGGTTTTCAGAACCTTTTTCTCGTTCTTAGCATTCATCTCCTGAACGCGCTTGAGCAGCACAGGTTGTAC
This sequence comes from Oscillospiraceae bacterium, assembly GCA_018434245.1. Taxonomy (GTDB): domain Bacteria; phylum Bacillota; class Clostridia; order Oscillospirales; family Ruminococcaceae; genus WRAV01. The sequence continues at coordinate 8,124 of JAHDPQ010000077.1, read as the reverse complement.
GAATGGTCCCTTCTTGACACTTCTGCCCATTACGTGTTTGCCTCCTTTCGGCCGTTATTTCGCGCCGCGGCGCTTAACGATAAATTGATCGTTGCGGTTATGCTTCTTTCTGGTCTTGTAGCCCAGAGCCGGTTTGCCCCAAGGGGTAACAGGACTGGGACGACCGATGGGGCTTCTGCCCTCACCGCCGCCATGGGGGTGATCGCAGGGGTTCATGGCGGAGCCGCGAACCGTGGGGCGAATTCCCAGATGACGGGTGCGTCCGGCCTTACCAATGGAGACGTTCTCGTGGTCGGTGTTGCCAACCTGGCCTACAGTGGCCATGCAGGTGGCCAGTACGTTGCGCAACTCGCCAGAGGGCAGACGCAGCAGAACGTAGTTGCCTTCCTTTGCCATCAGTTGAGCCTGGTTGCCTGCCGAGCGAGCCAGCTGGCCGCCCTTTCCGGGGTGCAGCTCCACATTGTGGATGATGGTACCCACGGGGATGTTTTCCAAAGGCAGGGCGTTTCCGGGCTTGATGTCGGCTTGACGGCTAGAGATCACGGTGTCGCCGATCCGAAGATCTTCGGGATACAGGATGTAGCGCTTTTCCCCGTCTTCGTACTCCACCAGAGCAATAAAGGCGCTGCGGTTGGGGTCGTATTCGATGGTTTTTACCACGCCGGGGATATCGAACTTGTTCCGCTTAAAGTCAATGACACGATACTTTCTGCGGTTACCGCCGCCACGATGGCGGACGGTGATGCGGCCGGTATTGTTGCGGCCTGCACTCTTTTTAAGAGGCGTCAGAAGAGACTTTTCGGGTTCCACCTTGGAAAGCATGGAAAAGTCCGTCACGGTCATCTGACGTCTGCCAGGCGTTGTGGGCCTGTAACTTTTGATGGCCATTTAGATTTCACTCCTCATTTTTCTTGCAGGGTTGAGCAACCCTATACGTTGGCAGCCGCACTGCGGACGGTTCCGCGGCCCAAGCTGCCAGAGGTCGCAGTCGTTAAACCATGCTTTCGAAGAATTCGATGCCCTTGGAATCGGGGGCCAGGGTGACAATGGCTTTCTTCCAGCTGGAAGTATAGCCCATGTTTCGGCCCATCCGCTTAAGCTGGCCGCGAACATTCATGGTGTTAACGCTCTTGACCTTGGTGCCGGCGAACAAAGCTTCCACAGCCTTGCCGATTTCAATCTTGTTGGCGTCGGGAGCGACCTGGAAGGTATACTTGCGCCCGGCGATTCCGGCCATGCTGCGCTCGGTGATGACAGGGCGCAGGATAATATCCCTGGGATCCTTCATTATGCGTACACCTCCGTGAGCTTGTTGACGGCTTCCCGTGCGATGATAAACTTATCGCAGCCAAGGATGTCGTAGACATTGAGGGTGTTGACCGCTGCGGTTTTGACGCCGGGGATGTTTCTGGCACTGCGGATTACCATCTGGTTGGCCTCGGGGGTAACAATGAGAGCCTTTTGATCCGCACCCAGGCTTTCCAGCATCTTTACCATGGTCTTGGTTTTGATCTCGTCCATGGAAATGTTATCTACCACAATCATGCTGCCTTCCAGAACCTTGGTCGAGAAGGCGCTCTTCATGGCGATACGCCGCACCTTTTTGTTAAGGGTAAAGCGGTAGCTTCTGGGCTTGGGGCCAAAAGCGATTCCGCCGTGCCGCCACTGGGGAGAGCGGGTGGAGCCCTGACGGGCGTGGCCTGTGCCCTTCTGCCTCCACGGTTTGCGGCCACCACCGCGGACTTCTGCCCGGGTGAGGGTGGACTGTGTGCCCTGGCGCTGGTTGGCGAGGTAGTTCACAACAGCCGCATGCATAATGGCCTTGTTGGGCTGAATACCGAACACAGACTCGGCAAGCTCGATTTCGCCTACACTGGCGCCGGCCATATCGTAAACAGTTACTTTAGGCATTGTGTTTCCTCCTCCCTTACGCCTTCTTCACGCTGCTGGTGATCGCCACAAGGCCCCCCTTAGGGCCGGGGATGGCGCCGCGCAGCGCGATCAGGTTGTTTTCTGCATCGATCTTGACCACGTCAAGATTCTGTATGGTCACTCGTTCGGCGCCCATATGTCCGGGCAGCTTCTTTCCCTTCATCACGCGGCCGGGGGTAGCGCTGGAGCCGAGAGAGCCGGGATGACGATGAACGGGGCCGCCACCGTGGGAACGCTTTTGCATCCGGGTGCCGTGGCGCTTGACGCTACCGGCAAATCCCTTGCCTTTGGAAGTGCCGCAAACGTCTACCACGTCGCCCACCTCAAAGATGTCGGGCTTGAGGACGTCGCCTACATTGACAGAGGCGCAGTCTTCCAGTTTGAATTCCCGCAGGTGACGTTTCACCGGCAGGTCGTTCTTGGCAAAGTGGCCTTTCCGGGGTTTGCTTGCGTTTTTGTCCGCGATGTCGCCATAACCGATCTGCACGGCTTCGTAACCGTCGTTTTCGATTGTCTTCTTCTGGACGACGACGCAGGGGCCGGCCTGAACCACGGTGACCGGGATGACTTTGCCGTTTTCGTCAAAGATCTGGGTCATACCCACTTTCGTGCCGAGGATTGCTTTTTTCACAGGGTTTTCCTCCTTCAAAGGCTATTGGTTGACCGGATCTTCCGGCCAACATGACCTTGCCGTGTGGCAGTTTACAGTTTGATCTCTACTTCCACACCGGCAGGGAGCTCCAGAGTTTGCAGGGCCTCTACCGTCTTGCTGGAAGGGCGCAGAATGTCGATGAGCCGCTTGTGGGTGCGCATCTCAAACTGCTCCCGGCTGTCCTTGTACTTGTGGACCGCCCGCAGAACGGTGATGATTTCCTTCTTGGTGGGCAGCGGAATGGGGCCGCTGACATCGGCGCCGGTCCGCTTTGCGGTTTCGACAATTTTCTGTGCGGATGTATCCACCAGCTTTGCGTCGTAACCTCTGAGCTTGATTCTGAGTTTTTCCTTGACTGCCACTTTCTTCGCCTCCTAGTTCTTTACTGGCGAGAGATTTTCTTCCCGCACACGTTACCGGGTGTTTCATACTTTGGCATGGAAAAATCCGGCCTCACCAAACTGGTTTGTCCGGATCATCGTCGCCTTTTATCACTGAAACGCTCCCTTGCGGTACAAAATACCGCTTTCCCACGTCCGGTCAGAAAAGTCGCCCGGTTTAAAATCGGACATACTCCACGGAAATTTCACCCGCAAAATGCGGCAACCTCCCGCTTCAACGCATATCTCGTGCAGTCACGCTAAGATATAATAGCAAATTAGCCGACCGTTTGCAATACCTTTTTTAAATTTCATGATATTTTTTTCTGTAATTGCGCTGCCCTACCATTTAAAAAGTGCCCTTTCCCGACAAAAATATACTGCCATACCTTATTATATATAATAAGGGCCGCGGACAGAGCCTCCCGCTATGGGAAATCATGCTCCCTTTCGGTTCAATGCATGATACCTTAACATTATATCTCATCACAGCCAAACAGTCCAATTTTAACAAGGCATCGAGCATCGCCCCGGACGTCGGCGGATAAGCCGATTCCCGGGGCGGCGATGCTTGCTATTCTACTATACCTTGACAAATACAAAGTCCTCCTGAAAGTCGCAGAGAAGGGCTTCTCCTGGCAAGACGTGGCCTTTGAGGATGGAATCGGCCAGTTTATCCTCAATCTTCTGCTGCACCGCCCGGCGCAGAGGCCGGGCCCCGTAGATGATATCAAACCCCACCTCGGAGATTTTATCCACGGCCAAGTCGGTAAACTCTAGCCGGATTCCCATATCCAGTGCTTTGAGAGCCAGCTGCCGGAACATTTTTTGAGCAATCTGACGGATTTCTTCCCGGCCCAACTTGTCAAAGACGATGATTTCATCCACCCGGTTGAGGAACTCCGGTTTAAAGAGGTGCTTGAGCTCACCCATTACCTCTTTCTTCATCTCCTGAGCGCTTTGGGCATCGGTGAAGCTGCCGGAAAAGCCCAGCTGCCGCTGTTCGGTGATGTGCCGGGCCCCCACGTTGGAGGTCATGATGATGACGGAATTTTTAAAGCTGACGCTCCGGCCTTGCGAGTCGGTGAGGATGCCGTCCTCCAAAATCTGCAGGAGAATGTTGAAGACGTCGGGGTGGGCCTTTTCAATTTCGTCAAAGAGGACCACGCCATAGGGTCTGCGGCGAACCTTTTCGGTAAGCTGGCCTCCGTCGTCGTAGCCCACATAGCCGGGGGGAGAGCCGATCAGCTTAGCCACCGTATGCTTTTCCATATATTCACTCATATCCAGCCGGATAAGGGCGTCCTTTTTGGAAAAGAGAGTCTCGGCCAAAGCCAGGCAGAGCTCGGTTTTTCCTACGCCGGTGGGCCCTAAAAAGATAAAGGAACCGATGGGCCGTTGAGGGTCCTTGAGCCCCACTTTGCTGCGCCGGATGGCTCCCGCCACGGCGGTCACCGCCTGATCTTGCCCCACAATCCGCTCCCGCAGGCTCTCCTCCAGATTGATGAGCCGCTTGCTCTGCTCCTGGGTCAGGGCGGCTACCTCAATACCGGTGATGTCGGCAATCAGCTGGGCGATGTCCTCCCGCCCCACCCTTTCCTGCGTGTAGGCCCCCTCGGTGGTCCAGCCCCCCCGCAGCTCGGCAATCCGCCCCTTGAGCACTCGCTCCCGGTCCCGAATGTCGCTGGCCAGCTCAAAATCCTGACTGTTGATAGCCTCCCGCTTTTCCTCCTTGTACTGCATCAGACGGCTTTCCATCTCGCTCAGGTCCTGAGGAGCGGAAAAGAGCTGGAGCCGCACCCGGGAGGCCGCCTCGTCAATGAGGTCGATGGCCTTGTCGGGCAGGTAGCGGTCAGGGATATACTTGGAGGAGAGGGTGACGGCGGCAATGAGGGCGTCATCGGAGATAACCAGCCGGTGATGCTCCTCGTAGCGGCTGCGCAGTCCCCGCAAAATCTCAATGGCCTCATCTTCGGTGGGTTCCTCCACCACAATGCTCTGAAAGCGCCGCTCCAAGGCGGAATCCTTTTCGATGTGCTTGCGGTATTCGCTGATGGTGGTGGCCCCGATGAGCTGAAGTTCTCCCCGGGCCAGCTGAGGCTTGAGGATGTTGGCGGCGTCGATGGCTCCTTCTGCCGCTCCCGCCCCGATGATGGTGTGGAGCTCGTCAATAAAAAGGATTACATCCCGGCTTTGAATGACTTCTTCCAAGGTGTTTTTAATCCGGTCCTCAAAGTCACCCCGGTACTTGGCCCCCGCCACCATGGAGGTGATGTCCAGCGTCACCAGCCGCTTATCCCGCAGAGTCTCGGGTACTTCGCAGAGGACAATCTTCTGGGCCAGCCCCTCTACCACGGCGGTTTTCCCCACCCCTGCCTCCCCCACCAGACAAGGGTTGTTCTTGGTGCGGCGGGAAAGAATCTGAATGAGGCGCTGCACCTCTTTGTCCCGTCCGATCACCGGGTCCAGACGGCCCATCCGGGCCATGGCGGTCAGATCCCGGCTATACCGATCCAGAGTTTGGGTAGAGCCGCTGGGCTCGCTGCGACGGGAAAGAGGCTTGCGGAACTTTTCCCCCGCCGCCCCTTCCCCCAGCTCGGAGGAAAGGGATTCCAGCATGCTGCTGACCAAAACATCGGGGAGGGCCCCCAGTTCCCGCAGCAGCTTGACGCCGTAGCTGTCCGGCTCTTTGGCAATCACCATGAGGATATGCTCGGTACCCACATAGCTTTGGCCCATCATCCTGGCCTTGATGATGCTCATTTCCAGCACCTTTTTACACCGGGGCGTAAAATCCTCGGGAGTCAGGTTGGTCTTTGCCCCCCGCCCCACACTTTGGACAATCTGTCCCCGGTACCCTTCAAAGGTGATGTTTTTCTGGGTCAGCACGGTATAAGCCACACCGCTGCCCTCATCCAGCATCCCCAGAATCAAATGCTCGCTGCCAACATACGTGTGGCCCAGGGAGCCCGCCTGAGTAATTGCGGTGTTGATGGCATTGTTAGCTTTTTGAGTAAACCCGCTGAAACGAAACATGTAATCAATCCTTTCGCCAGGGACCAAAAACAGGCCCGTCATTACTATATATGCAGAAGCGGCCAGTCCTTATGGGCCGAATAATTTTGCTGATCATTCGCAAAAACCCGATGCCTGTTCTGCTACTAACAGCTTTGACGGGGGAAAGGAAGGTTATTCCGTATTTTTGGGTAAAAAGAGGAGTTTCTATTTTTAATTTTGTAACCCTATTTCTCTTTAGGGCATAGTATGGGGTGAATCCAATTAAAGGAGGAGCTTACATGTTCGGTAACAACAATTGCTGTTGGATCATTATCATTATTCTCCTGCTGTGCTTCTGCTGCGGAAACAGCTTTGGCAACAGTGGCTGCGGCTGCGGCAATTCGTTCGACGGCTGCGGTTGCGGCTGCTAAAGGCCAACCTTTCGCCTGCTGGATTCCATTAGCCAGTACATAAGCAAACGGGCACATGCCAAAGCCCCGGCTTCTCCTTGGGAAGAAGCCGGGGCTTTGCATCGGGGAAATAGGGAATGGGCTTATTCGTAACGCAATGCATCGATGGGGTCCAGCTTGGCTGCCTTGTTGGCGGGGTAGAATCCAAAAAAGACACCGATAACCATAGAAAAGACTACCGCAACCACGATGGCTGTGACAGGAATGGCAAAGGCATTTTGCAACATGCCTTCTCCCATGGTTTGAATCACCACTGAGGAGCCCACCGCTCCCAGAGCAATACCAACCAGGATGCCCAGAATGCCTCCGATGAGGCAGATGATGATGGCCTCCACGATAAACTGCATCCGGATGGCACTGTTTCTGGCTCCCAGAGCCTTGCGGGTGCCAATTTCCCGGGTGCGCTCGGTCACCGACACCAGCATGATGTTCATGACGCCGATGCCCCCCACAATCAGGGAGATGGCGGCCACTGCTCCAATAAACAGGGCGACTCCTCCCAGCATGGTGTTCATCTGCTCCAGATACATCTCCATGGCGTAGGCGTAAACCCTCCAGTTGAGATTGTTGTCATAAAACCGGTTAAAATAAGCGCTAATGTCGTCGGCCAAAACCTTGGCGTCGACTCCCGCCTTGGCCACCACACTAAACCAGGAATAGCCGGTGGGAAACCACCCCTCGATATAGTAGGAGGTGGTGAGGGGAATGTAAATATCGGTGGATATATCATCCTGGGAAGTGGCTGCCATGCCTCTAAACCCCGACATGTTGTGTTCATACACTCCCACCACCGTAAAGGTGTGGATCTTGGTGTCCTGATATACCTTGACCTCCTGACCCAAAGGGTCTTGGCTGCCAAATAGTTTTTGGGCGGCAAAGTCGGAGATCACCGCAACGTTTTTAATTCCCTGCACATCCCGGGAGGTGATAAAGCGGCCGGCTGTTATGGTGCGGTTTTCCGCTATTTTATAGCCATCGGTCACGCCCCGGATGCCGGTGTTGGCGTATTTGCGCCCATCCTTCATCTGGCCGTTGCCAATGGTGTTGTTGATGCTCACCGCCGCCACCCGGTCGGAAAACCGGGCCTGCATCTCCTCGATCATCTCCATGGAGATTAAGTCGCTGTCGCTCATCCAGTAGGTGGTGGAATTGCCGCTGGGCTGAAGCCCCACCTCGATGTTGTTCATCCCCATCTCCGCCATGGTGGTGGCAAAGCTTGCCTGCAGGGAAGAACCCATGGCCACAATGGCAATGACCGAACCGATACCGATAATGATGCCCAACATGGTGAGAAAGGCCCGCATCTTTCCCGCCTTTAGGCCGGAAAAGGCCAGTTGAATATTTTCAAACAGATTCAATTTCACTATCCCCCTCTTCCCGCTCCATCAGGGGCAAAAATTCCTTGGCGCTGTACCCCGGGCGAGATTCGCCCACAAACTGGCCGTCGCTCAAAGTGAGAATTCGATCGGTTTCGGCGGCAAGTTCCGGGTTGTGGGTAATCAGGATCACTGTTTTCCCCTGCTCCCGATGGAGCTTGTGGAAAATATCCATCACCAGCCGCCCGGTCTGGGTGTCCAGAGCGCCTGTGGGCTCGTCGGCCAGCAGAATATCGGGGTCGGTGGCCATGGCCCGGGCAATGGCTACCCGCTGCTTTTGCCCACCGGAAAGCTCGTTGGGCAGATGCTTGACCCGG
>JAHDPQ010000031.1 GCA_018434245.1 Oscillospiraceae bacterium | reverse complement strand
CCATTGCGGAGTTGACCGGGCTGTTCATCAATGTTTCGGTGCCCGAGGTGAGCATTGATATGGCGGGGGCACTCTTGTCGGTGCCTATCATCAAGTTTGGTACCGTGGGCGACAAGGTTCTGTTTATTGAGGAGAACTTCCAATCCCCCACCCAAAGCGTTATGAGTCACATGATCTTATTTGCCGAGATGCAATCCCTCAATCTCATGTTATCCAAGTTGGGGCTGGCGTGATATGGGGGCCGTAATTGTAGGTATTTCCGATTTAAAACTTGCAAAGCCCCCGGATACTCTGGTTACATACGCTTTGGGCTCCTGTGTGGGTATCTGCATGTTGGACCCCATGACCCGGGTGGGGGGACTGGCCCACATTATGCTCCCCACCATCAAGGTGTCCCCCGGGGATAAAAATATCATGAAGTTTGCCGACACTGCCATTCCCGATCTGGTGAGGCGGATGGAAATGCAAGGCGCGTTCCGCGGTCATCTGACCGCTAAAATCGCCGGAGGAGCTCAGATGTTCGGCTCCACCTCGTCCGCTTCTTCCAACGGAGCCAACGACATCTGGCAGATCGGCCAGCGCAATGTGGCCGCTGTCATCGCCACTCTGCAGGCCATGAGCATTCCCATTGTGGCCAAGGATGTGCTGCAGAACTATGGGCGCACCGTGCTCTTTGATCCCGCTACCGGCATCATGACGGTAAAGGCGCTGAACAAAACCATCAAAGAGCTGTAGTAGACCCGGTGAAACCGAAAATCCCCTTTATAGAAAACATAAAACCCTCTGTGGCAGCGATATGCTGCAGCAGAGGGTTTCTTGTTCTATTCATGGACCGTTGTCACAGGGTGGAAACTTTGATGTCTCCATCGATAATGCCAATGCGGCAATTCACAAAGCTGTCCTGAACATTGTAGGTAAGTGGGCCAAAGGTGATGCGAACCCCGGTATGGATCCTGCCCTTGCACTCGATATAGGAGTTGAGGCTGCTTTCTTGCAGCTGGCGGCTCTTAATCTCCTCCAGAGCTGCCACTACGTTTTTGCGGTCACTGTTAAGGGCAATGTACCGCTCTTTGATCTGCTGGATAATGGCGGCATGCTCCTGGGTCAGACGATTTTGTTTGCGCAGGCTGTCCAACCGGTTAAGACTTTGCACCAGCTTGATAATTTCTCCATCGATGGTTTGAATGTTGGCGGAAAGCTGCTCTACCTGACGCTTCGCCGCCATACCGGTGGTGGCCATATTGATCTCGGTAGCGGTGTGGGCCTCGGTGCCCAGTGTTTTGGCAATCAGTCGCCCGGCCAGATAGGACCGGCCACCAATCAAGGTGGCCCGCTTGCCCCCCAGCTCCACGCTGCCGTCGCATTCCAAGTTGGAGTACATGATGGTGTCGGCGTAGACATCCCCTTCTGCCTTGATGGTACAGTTCTGCAGGTACCGTGCTTTGACACTGCCCACAGCATTGATGACGCCCCGGTTCATGCCGTTCATCCCCTGAGCCAGCGAGACATCTCCGGCTGCAATCAGGGTGGCGCCTTCCACATTGCCTCGGATGATCAGGTTGACACCCGAAACGGTAAACCCGGAATATACATCCCCATCAATATAGACATCCCCCACAAAGTAGATATCGCCGGTGGAGTTATCAACGTTCCCTTTAATTTTCAGAACTTCCTGTACGGTGACCACATTTTTATGAACTACCGCGTTGCCGGACACTGCCGCCAGCAGCTGTCTGCCGTCTTCCGAAATTTCGGTGCCCAACCCCTGGGGGGAAGGGGCTTCCTTGCCGTAAATACCCTCCAGCACCTGCCCCAGCACATCCATTCCATCCTCTCCCTTTTCGGGGGGGATAATGTCGCAAAGGGGCTGTCCTTTTTCCACGTTGTGAACATAGCCAAGATCCTTGTAATCGGCGGTGCCGTCCTCCCGAATGGCAGGACGCAGGTCCCGCTCAGTCGAGATGAGAAAGCGCAGGGAACCGTCCTGTCCCACGGTGGGCTTTTTCCCCTGAGCCACCACCAATTGCTTATTAAAAATAGGGTCTTGGGTTAGGCTTTTCAGGAACTCCTCATTGATTCCATAGGTGACGCCTTTTTCGGCAAGGGCTGCGTGAAGATCGCCCAACAGAGGGGGAACAGTATTTGGATTGGTGCACTGTAACATTAGCTCGCACTGGTGGGCATCCCGAATCACATTCACCCGAATGTCCGGCTTAACAGGAAGTTCCATCGATTCCTGTCCCCCGGTTGCCCCTTGCATCTTATCTCCAAACATGCTGCACCTCCATATCTTTGTCAAACAGGGAGCACGACTCTGCTACCCTTCCCACCTCTTTTTTCCCTTTTGCCGATAGACTTCTACCGCAAATTGTTGATGGTTTGCTCTACCTCATCGGCAACCTGAACCATCCGGGAATTAAAGCTAAAGGCTCTGGAAGCCTCAATCATCTTGACCATTTCGGCAGCCACTTCCACCGCCGAACCTTCCAGATAGCCCGCCATGATCTGGGGCTCTTCTACCACCACGGCCTCTCCCGAAATATCGGTGGGCATAAAGCGGTTGTCCCCCACGCTATTGAGCCCGTAGGGGTTGTGAAAGGCAAAGACCCCGATGGAATCCCGCTCCACCACGAACTTGCCCTCGTCATCCATCTCAATGGCAATGTCTTCCAGATCCGGGCTCAGAATCCGGTCCCCGTTTCCGGCGGCCAGATAGTATTCATCGTCATCCCCCAGAGAAAGGATGAAGTTCCCCGCCCGGGTATAGTAAACATCCCCGGCGGCATCCCGCACCGCAAAAAACTGCCCCTCCTGGGTGATGGCGTAGTCCAGATGGTAGCCGGTGGGGTCCAGTGCCCCCTGCTCCATGGAAAGGTCGGTCTTGTTAATCTTGACTCCGTGGCCCACCATGACAGCGTTTTCGGCGGTATTTCGGTTGAGGTTCTGATACATCAGGTCGGCAAAGCTGACCCGGGAGCCTTTAAAGCCTACGGTGTTGAGGTTTGCCATGTTGTTGGCAATGACATTTAGATGTTCCTGCTGCGCGTTGATGCCCAGTCGGGCGCTGTAAAATCCTCTAATCATTCGGTTTCGCCCCTTTCTGCGGCATTATTTGACGTTGGAAAGCCGGTTGTTGGCTTCGTTACTCATCTCGTCATACATCTTGACAATCTGGCTGGCGCTCTGAAGGGAGCGCTGGGTGGCAATCATCCGGGTCATCTCTTCCGACATGTTGACGTTGGAGCGCTCGACGATCTTTTGAAGCACCACGCCCCGCCGGTCCCCCTCCTCCAGAAGGGTATACTCCTCCGGGATGAACAGGCCGCTGGCTTCTTTTTCCAATGCGGTGTAGTCGGCCGGAATGGCAAGGGCCAGCCTGCCCACTTCCTGCGGTTCCTCCTCGTCGTCTTCCCCGGGAATAAAGATGGTTCCGTTTTTGCTTACCACAAAGTCAGAGACTCCGATCTGAAGGTCACCGTTTTGGCCCTGTACCCTGCCAAAGCCCGGCAGCACCAGATATCCCTCCTGATCCAGAGCAAACTGGCCGTCTCGGGTCAGGCGGGGCTCGCCCTCCTCCCCGGCGATGATAAAAAAACCTTCTCCCTGAATGGCCATATCCAAAGTGCGGCCGGTGGCATCAAAGCCCCCCTGCTGATAGTTGGTGTATTTTTCGTCCACCGTCTGCATCCAGACACCGCCCCCAATGGGATGGAGCCTGCTCTGGTTATAGGTGTTCATCCGCACGGCGACGTGCTCTCCAAAGGTGGAAAACACAAGGTCGTCTTTTTTATATCCTGCTTTGGTGGCGTTGGAAATATTGTTGGCAATGGAGTTGAGCCGCTTTTCCTGACTGACGATTCCGGACGCTGCCGTGTAATAACCCCTGAGCATTGATAAAGCCCTCCTTATGGGTAGATTGCTATGCAAATGGCTACAGTACACCGTTTTTCCCTGATGTTTCCCTGCGGGCCATCATGGGAAGCGTTGCACGATGCCCCATCTATAATCATGCCGGAAAAGAGGGGGGATGGGTGCAAAAAGCATCCACATCTTTGGAAAAGCATACTCCTACTATAACAGTGTAGCGTTACGCCTTATTTCTTCCCTCTTATCACATATTTTTCACATAAACTGGCTGGAACTTACTATAATATGACACAAGACGTCCAGCCGCACCTATTTTTCACTAAAGCTCGATATAGGTTTTCATTGTATTCTTCATCTTTAAGATAGCCGCCGAGTGAATCTGACTGACTCGGGACTCGCTGACGCCCAGCACCTCGGCGATTTCCTTGAGCTTGAGCTTCTCGTAATAGTACAGGGAGATGACCGTTCGTTCCCTCTCGTTGAGAGCATCGATGGCCTGCCCCAGCTGATGGCGCAGTTCATTTTCCATCAGGTTGCCTTCGGGGGAATCCTCCGCCCGGTCCTCGGACAAATCTTCCCCCACCGTGGTAAGCTTCTGCCACACCACTTCCTCGTAGGAAAGCAGGTTGAAGTTATAGGTCTGCTCCATCACCCGGTCCAGCTGTTCGGTGGTTAGACTCATGGCCTTGGCCAGTTCGGCGTGGGTGGGCTGGCGCTCCAACTGAGTGCACAGGTGGTAGTAGGTTTGCTCCAAATCCCCCGAGAGCTTGCGCAGTCTGCGGGGAATCCAGTCCTGAGCCCGGATAAAGTCGATGATGGATCCCTTGACCTTGATAGAAGCAAAGGTCTCGAACTTGATGTTGCGGGTGGGATCGTACTTTTCCACCGCATCAATAAGGGCGATCATCCCCTGATTGACCACATCGTCCAGCTGGGCATAGTTTTTGTAGACTCCCCGCATCCGCAGGGCAATGATCTTGACCAAGTTGGCGTAAGCCATGACAATCTCGTTGCGCAGATCTACATCCCGGTTGGCAAGGTACTCCTCCCAAGTTTCTATGGTGATGGTCTTCTGCTCCTGAGCAGTTGTCATGTCTTTCACACCCTTCGTATCTGTCATCAAGTAGCCGGAAACGGCACGGAATTGAAACCCAAAGGCATTACATGGTCACGTTGGCCAGCGCCTGAATCTGCACGCTGGGGTCCACCTCGGAAAAACTGAGGACGGTGACATTTGGGGTAAACTGATCCAGCATCTTTTTGAGGTAGATGCGCACCACCGGAGAGGTGAGGATAATGGGGGTGGAGACAATATCCTTGAGAGCCGCCATGTCGTCGATGATGCTGGAGACAATATGCTGCACCTTTTCCGGCTCCAGAGCCATGTAGGTTCCGTGCTCCCCCTTTTTGATGCTGCCTAAAATAGCCTGCTCCACGTCCTGATCCACGGTGATCACCTTGAGAGCGTTGCCCTGGACATACTGCCGGGTAATGGTCCGGCGCAGACGCTGGCGGACATACTCGGTGAGCATATCGGTATCCTTGGTGGTGAGGGCGTAATCCCCCAGCGTCTCCAGAATGGACTCCATATCCTTGATGGGAACCCCTTCCCGCAAAAGGTTCTGCAGGACCTTTTGTACATCGGCCACCGAGACAATGCCGGGAACCACATCGGCGACGATGCTCTTATCCCGCTTGGCGGTGTTTTCCAGCAGGGTGTTGACATCCTGACGAGTGAGCAGCTCGTGGGCATGTCTGCGGATGATCTCGCTCATATGGGTTACAATGACGGACAAAGGGTCAATGACGGTGTAGCCATAAACCTCGGCGGTTTCCCGCAGCTCCTCAGTGATCCACTTGCCGGGGATGCCGTAGGCAGGCTCCACGGTGTCGATGCCGTCGATCTCGTCCATGGTGTTGCCCGGGTCCAGGGCCAGATAGTAATCCACCAGCACTTCGCCCCGGCCGATTTCTTCTCCCTTGAGCTTCACCACATACTGGTTGGGATTGAGCATGCCGTTGTCCCGCAGCCGCACAGTGGGAATCACCATGCCGTATTCGGTGGCAAACTGCTTGCGGAACATGACAATCCGGTCGATAAAGCTGCCGCCGGAACTTTCATCCACCAACGGCACCAAAGAGTATCCGAACTCCATCTCAATAGGGTCTACGTTGAGCAGACCATAGACATTTTCGATATTCTTGTAATAGCTGGCCTCGTTGAGCACCTCGGGAATAGCCTCGGCATCCAACGCGGACAGGTCGGCGTCCCCGGAAGTTCCGCTGACCAGAGCTTTCTGCGGTCCCCTTTGCAGGAACATCCCCAGGGTGATGAGGACGGCCGCCAAAATCACCGGCTGCACCTTGGGTCCGCCGGGAATGAGGGCAAAGGCTCCCACTACACCCCCTGCAATCATCAGAACCGTGGGGTTCTGGAACAGCTGGCCGGAAACATCCACGTTGATGTTGTTTTCGCTGGAGGATCGGGTGACAATCATACCGGTGGCGGAGGAGATGAGGATGGACGGAATCTGGCTGACCAGACCGTCCCCCACTGTGGCAATGGAATACACGGAGAGAACCTGATTAAAGTCCATTCCGGAGGAGACCATACCCACAAGGACTCCGCCCACAAAGTTGACAATGGTAATGAGGATGCCAATGGTGGCATCGCCCTTTACAAACTTGGTGGCACCGTCCATGGCGCCAAAGAAGTCGGCCTCCCGCTGGATTTTGGAGCGGCGGAGTTTGGCCTCCTGCTCGTCAATCATGCCGGAGTTTACGTCGGCGTCAAGCGCCATCTGCTTGCCGGGCATGGCGTCCAAGGTAAACCGGGCGGAAACCTCCGCCACCCGCTCGGCGCCCTTGGCAATGACCATCAGGTTGACCAGCACAATGATGATGAAGATGACAAAGCCTACCACCACATTGCCCTTGAGTACAAAGTTGCCGAAGGCCTCAATCACCTTGCCCGCCTGACCGTTGTTGCTGAGGATCCACCGGGTGGAAGAGACGTTGAGGGCCAGGCGCAGCAGGGTGGTAATCAGCATCAGCGTGGGGAAAGCCGAAAACTCCAGCGTTTCCTTGATGTACATGGAAAGGAGCAAAATCATCAGGGAAAGCCCCATATTGAGCAGGAACATAAAGTCCAGAATCGCAGGGGGAAGAGGCACGATCAAAAAGATAATGACCGTGACCACCAATACAGAAACTACGTTTGTCAGGAGTTTTTTCATAGGTTATCCTTCAATCGGAGAGTAGGTATCGTGGGAAGGATGGGGAGCCTTGGGGGGCATCCCACCTTCCTGCCGCTGGCTAAACAGCCAGGCCAGCAACTCGGCTACCGGAGCAAACAGCTCGGGGGGAATCATCTCGTCAATTTGGGCCAGCTCGTAAAGGCTGCGGGCCAAAGCCTTGTTTTCGACAGTGGGGACGCTGTTGGCCTCGGCTTCTTCCACAATCCGCAGGGCAATGTGGTCCTGCCCTTTGGCCAACACCAAAGGCGCCGCGTCTTTTTCCAAATCATACTTGAGGGCCACGGCAAAGTGGGTGGGGTTTCGCACCACCACGTCGGCTTCCTTGACTGCCTGCATCATCCGGGACATGGCGTACTCCCGCTGCTTTTGCCGGCGCTTCCCCTTGATTTGGGGGTCGCCCTCCATCTGCTTATACTCGTCCTTGATCTCCTGCTTGGTCATCTTAATATTTTTTTCGTACTCCCACCACTGGTAGGTGTAGTCGATGACCGCCACCGCTCCAAAGGCGATGCCTACAGTGATCACAAGGCCCATCATTTCTTTGCCCACAAAGCGGGTGGCCTGCATCAGGTCCCAGTCCATCATCAGGGGGAGGTATTCTACGGTGTTCATCACCTTGCCGTAAAGCAGCCAGACGATGACCACAATTTTAATGATGCTTTTGGCCAGCTCCACCAGAGAGCGTAGGGCAAAGAGCTTTTTAAATCCCTTGATGGGATCGATGCGTTCCAATTTAAATTTCAGCTGTTCGGTAGACCAGATCCATCTGGTCTGAAAACCCACCACCAACACCGTCAAGAGTCCCGTGAGGATAATGGCGGGCAGCAGGGTGGTTGCGACCAGAGTGGCTAGCTCCCGAAACAGGGCCATCACCACCGTGGTGTCCAGCTGAGGGATGTCGTTGATGCGGTAGACCTGACGGCGATACAGCTCCTGAATTTGTTCTAGAAAGCTTCCCACAAAGAACCCGATGATAAAGAATCCACCCACCAGAGACAAAATAGTAGTGACATCTCGGCTTTGGAATACGTTTCCCTTTTTTCGCTCGTCACTTCGCCGTTTTGGTGTTGCCTTTTCGGTTCTCTCGCCGCCCTCGTTCTGGGCCATGGTTCATCCCCCCCATCGGTTGCTTCTTTGAGTCGCTGCCCTACACCGGCAACAGGTAGTTCCAAGCCTCCTGCACCTGTTCCATGCAGATGACCAGCAGGTTTTCAAAGAATCCCATCATGGGAACCACCAGCACAATCAGCGCAAAGATACCGATGAAGAGCTTAAATTGGATGTTGACTACAAAGATGTTGATTTGCGGGATAATCCGCATGATGATGCCCACCGCCACCGTCACCACCAGCTCCACCGCCACAATGGGCAGGCACAGCTTGATGGCCAGCAAAAAGGCGGAGGAAAAGAGCTGGGGGATAAAGTAGAGGGCATCGGGGCTTACAAAAGCCGTACCCAAGGGAATGATTCGAAAGGTTTGGGCCACCAGATAGAGAAAGGTAAGGTGGTTGTTGGTGGCAAAAAAGGTGAGGATAAAGAAGGCGTTGAGCAGGTTGGCCGTCACCGAAACCGAGGTGTTGGAGGCCGGGTCAAAGCTTTTGGCCATGCCCAGACCGTTTTGCATATCGATGATTTCGCCGCCGATGATCAGCGCAGACAAAAAGATGCGCAGGATGGTTCCCGTCATCAGCCCCACGGCCAGCTCCTTGACCACAAGGTAGAAGAAGTTGAAGAGATTGAGATCCGGCAACGGTTCAAAGCTAAGGGTCCCGGTCAACAAAAGAGCCAGCACAAACGCCAAACCGGTGCCAAGCATCGGCGGGATGTTGCGCCGGCCTAAAATGGGATGAAACAGCAGCATGCCCACCATGCGCAGCATCACCAGCAGGAAGATCATGTACTGTTCTAGGTTAATATACATTATCCGCCCCCGGAGCCGCTAGACACTGATCATATAGGCCAGCAGCCTTTCCACAAATTCCCCCATCTGGGTCATAATCCAGGGACCGATCAGCAGCAGCAGCAGGCCGATGGTCAGCAGCTTGGGTACAAAGGTAAGGGTCTGCTCGTGAATCTGGGTCGCTGCCTGAATCACGGCAATGATCAGTCCCACCGCCAGACTTCCCACCAGCAGCGGCGCTGCCAGCTTAAAGGTGGTGAACAGCGTATCCCGAAAAATTTCCATGATCTGACCTTGAGTCAACGCGGTTCTCCTCTCTGTTCCCGCCCGGCGGCTTGATGGTGGAGGCCCTTGGCCTCACGAAACAGTTGTTGCATATGTAAGCCGTTTCATCGGTAGGTTTGCACCAGAGCCCGTATCACCAGACCCCAGCCATCCACCAAAATAAACAGCAATATCTTAAAGGGCAAGGCCACGGTAGCCGGGGGCATCATCATCATGCCCATGGACATCAGTGCAGAGGCCACCACCACATCCACAATCAAAAAGGGTAAAAACAACAAAAAGCCGATGGTAAATGCCCGCTTCAACTCACTGGTGATAAAGGAGGGAACCACCACCGTCATGGGGTATTCCTGCACCGACTGGGGACGCTCTCCCCCCGAAAGATTGAGGAACATATTGAGGTCATCGGTCTTGGTCTGCTTGAGCATCCAGTCTTTGAGGGGGGCGGCAGCCCGCTCAACAAACTCCTGACTGGAAATATCCCCGTCGGAAAAGGGGCGGTAGGCATTTTGGTTGATGTCGGCAATCACCGGATTCATGATAAACAGACTGAGGAACAGCGCCAGCCCGATCAGTACCTGATTGGGGGGCGTCTGCTGCAATCCCAAAGCGTTTCGCAATAGGGAAAAGACAATTACCACCCGGGTAAAACAAGTCATCATCAGCAGAATGGAGGGCAGCACCGTCAGAATGGTGAGCAGCAGAACGATGCGCACGGCATCGGAGCTTTCTCCGTTGATGCTGATGTTGATGTTGGGGTCCTGACTGCCGGGGCCACCCCCGGGAGTGTCCACAGCGGCAAAGGCAGAAATACAGCAGGTGGCTGTCACCGCCGCCAGTACCAGCAGCACCACGGCAACTCGAACCAGTTTCCTTTTATTCATCCACTGCTCCCTGCGTTTCATCTTCTACCCCACTGTCTCGGTTTTTGCGCAGCAAATCAGAAAACATCCGGCCAAAGGAAGGTGGTGCCTGAGGCCCTTCCTCCTGCGGTGTAAAGCCGGGCAGCTCACAGATGAGCTGCATGTTTTTGTCGCTGATTCCCAGCAGGTAGTATTGTTCTCCTACTTGGATGATGGCTAGGGATGAGCCCTGTCCCGCCGCTACTCTGTCGCAAAACTTGATATACCTGCCCGAACCGGGGGCTGCATTCATCCGCCGGGCATACCAGCGGCTGGCATAATAGGTGAGGACCAGCATCAGTGCGATGACGACAAAGGCTCCCGCCATCGACAAGACATCCCAAACATTCACTTGGAAGCTTCACCCACCTTAGGGGGCCAAAGCCCTCTGAAATGATGAAACGGCGCGACAAAGCACCGCTTCGGGTAAGAGAACTTATCCCAAAACCGCCTTCATGGTCTTGGCAATGCGATCTGGCTTAAAGGGTTTGACGATAAAGTCAAGGGCTCCCAGCTTGATGGCTTCCACCACCATGGATTCCTGACCCATGGCAGAGCACATCACTACCTTGGCGTTGGGGTTGATTTGCTTGATGGCTCTCAGGGCGCCGATTCCGTCCAGATTGGGCATGGTAACGTCCAGCATCACCAGATCGGGGTTGAGCTGCTGATATTTTTCCACGGCGATGGCACCGTCGGCCGCTTCTTCCACGTCGGTGTAGCCCAGTTTGTTTAGGGTATCCTTGATCATCATCCGCATAAAAGCGGCATCGTCAACAACCAAAATTTTGCTCATAACTACTTGCACCACCTAATTATATATTGTTCACGGCCCTGCTGTCGGTTCTCCCAACTCTCAGGACAAAGCTCGGATCAAATCATGGTGAGGGAATCTCTGGCCTTGAGAATTTCGGTAATGCGGATGGAAAAGTTATCGTCCACCACCACCACATCCCCTTTGGCAATCAGCTGCCCGTTGACAATGACATCCACCTGGCTTCCGGCCTGTTTATCCAGCTCCACAATGGTGCCCTGGCCGAATTCCAGAATTTCTTTGATTTTGCGTTTGGTACGGCCTAGTTCCACCGTCACCTGCACCGGTACATTCATTACAAGATCCAGGTTATGGGGAACTTCTTTGATGTCTTTGCCATTGGAAAAATTATTATAGTCGTAATCCTTTACCAGCACCGGATCCTGAGTGTGATGGTAGTGGGGTGGCGAACCCGCAGGAGCCGGTGCCTGCTGGGGATACCCATAACCTGCCGGTGGCATTGGCTGGTACCCAGGATGGGGAGAGTATTGGGGATATCCCTGAGGCGGATACGGCCCATAGCCTGCCGGTTGCTGGGGTGGGGCCCCATAAGAAGGCGCAGGCGGTATTGCCGAAATATCTTGCTGAGGCGGTGCTGCAGGTGGCTCCGGGAAGGGCGCTTGGGGAATGGGAGTGGGCTGAGGTACAGCAGCCGCGGGGAAGGCATCTTCCTGAGAGATGGGCGGTGGAGGAGCTTCCTGCTGGGGTTGAGGTGTTTCCGGGTCCGTATCGAAGTTGAGGGAGACGGCAATGATCTCTTTGGCCAGTTTGACCTCCATAACACTGATGAATTCGCTTTCCATCACGCCTTCGATGTTGAGGGTAAACTGAATGGTCACCAGATGGTCATTCTGGGGTAGATGCTGGGCTTTGAAGCTATTCCACTCGTCAATGGGAATGGTGACCGGGGTGGAAATGTTGATAGACCGCCCCAAAAAGCAGCTGAGAACGGTGGCGGAAGAGCCCATCATCTGGTTCATCATCTCACAGATGGCGGAGGAACCCATTTCATCAAAGACATAATCGTCGGGCAGCTCGGTCTGCATCATTTGAGATAAAATGGTCTTGGCATCCTCCAGCCGAAGGATGAGAATATTGGAGCCGGAAATTCCCTCGATATATTTGATTTCTACGGCGATAGCAGGTTCCAGCACACTGATGTCAAAGGAATCCACATCAACAATGTTGACAATGGGAGTGGTGATGGTGACCTTTTTGTCCAGTAGGGTAGAGGCCGCGGTGGCGGCAGAACCCATACTGATATTCATAATCTCGCCTATAGTATCGATTTCGAGGGTTGAGAAAATGTTCGCATCCCCACTCATGTAACTGACACCTCTCTTACCGGACGCAACCTGGCGTCTCCTATTGCGTGCTCTTGGCACCATTGGCCTCTGGGGCCGTTAGAGTACCTTTTGTACCTGAAAAGCTTTTTTATTGCGTTGTATTCCAATGTTGCCATGAAACCAGACCGACTCCCCTACGTTGAGATGCACCGGCTCGGTGATGGACTTATTCAGCTGAAGCACATCCCCTTCGCTTAGGTACATCACATCTTCCAGACTCACTTGTGTGCTTCCGATGACGCAGCGCAGTTCCAGATCGCTTTCGCTGAGATACTGCATCACCAGTTCCCGGCGCTCCTTGTCTCCAGCGGAGTTGATCCGCTTGAGATTGCGTATATACTGGGAATCGATTTTTTTCAGCATCTCCTCCAGACAGACAGCGGGGAAGCAAATGCTGATGGTGCCGGTAATATCCTTGATGGAACAGTCCAGCATCAGGATGACCACCGTCTCGTCACTGCCGATAGCCTGCATCAGCCGGGAGTTGGTTTCCAGTTTGCGATAAAGGGTATCTACCTCGTAGTATCCGGCCCAGCTGTCGGACATTTGGGGGAATACGCCTTTGAAGACATTGTCCATTAGGGAGGTTTCAATCTCAGTGAAATCCCGCTCTAACTCCAAGCCATCTCCGGTGCCTCCCAGAAGCCGCTCGATGATGGCAAAGGCGATGGGGCGGGAAAAATCCATAATGATGGTATTGTTTTCGTCACTGGAGCCGGGAAAGCGCATCTCTCCGATGGCCACCATGACAGAGTCGGGCAAGGCATTATTAAATTCCGAGTACCGCTGCTCCTCAATATGAACACATTCTACGCTGACATACAGGCGCAACATGCCGGTCAGGTAGGAAGAAAGCAGCCGAGAATAGTTTTCGTACACGCTGGTAACCAGCTTGAGCTGTTCTTTGGTAAAGCGCTTTGGGGATCGAAAATCGTACTCCTTTACCTTTCTGGATGCTTCCTCGGTAACGGTTTCAATATCCATAGCGCCGGAAGTAAGCGAATTGAGAAGATCATCTATTTGACTTTGCGATAGTACTTCCACGGTTTCCCTCCCAACGCCAATAGCATACCCTTGAGGCAGATGCGCCGAAGTTCAGCACTGCAAAGGGCTTAAAATGCCTTGAGCCATTATAGCATAAAAGTGTATTTTTTGCCAGAATACGCGTTGCTTATTCGACAAGTTTCTCGTAAATATTGTCCAGCTGCTCTGTAATAATGTTTTCCGTACTGATATAAATTTCCACCCGCCGATTTTTCGAGCGTTCTGCGTCGGTGGAATTGGTGTTATCCGGCAGGGGCATTTGCTTTCCAAAACCCATCTGAACCAGCAGCTCGGGGCGTATGCCGATCACATCTTCAAAATACATCAGCACGCTGTTGGCCCGCTCGCTGGACAGCAGCCGGTCGGAAACCTCGTAGTTTGGGTTTTCCGGAATGGCCGCCGTATGGCCGTCGATCCGCACCAGCTTCAGCTGGTTTTGCACCGACTTGATGCCCATCCCCACAAAGTTCAGGATGTTTAAGTCGGCAGGCTTTAACCGGGCGCTGTTGGGTTCAAAGAGCATATTGTCCATAAACTGGATAAAGACAAAGCCGTCTCCCTGAGCAACCTGCACTGAATCCTGAATGCCTTTTTCCTCAATATACTGAGAAATCGCATGAAAAATTTCGGTCAGGTCTTTGATTTCAATGTCCCCCTCCAAATAATCGGGGCCCTGAGGTTTGGCGCCATCGTAATCGTTGGGGCCTTCCCGGCCCAGAATGACGATCATGTCTTCTGAGGTGGAGTCGGAAAACGCCTTGACCATCAGGTTAAACTTGGTGGAATCCAGGCTGGACATGGAAAAGAGCAGAATAAAGAAGGTCAGCAGCAAGGTGACCATGTCGGCATAGGTATTGAGCCATTCACCGCCGCCACTGCCGCCGTCATCCATTTTTTTACGTCTTGCCACGCCCTCACCTCCTTGGAAGATATCCCAGCGCCTACTCGGCAGACGCCGACGCCAATTCCCGCTGGGCCACCAGCTTGTCACGCTGCCTGCGGTCCAGATAGGCCATCAGCTTTTCGTTGATATGGCGGGGGTTTTCTCCCGCCTGAATGGATATAATGCCCTCGATGACAATTTCCTTGCAGAGCATTTCTTCCTCGTGCCGCATCCGCAGCTGGTTGGAAATAGGCATAAAAATCACGTTAGCCAGCATGGAACCGTAGAAGGTGGTGACCAAGGCAATGGCCATACTGGAGGCCAGTT
>JAHDPQ010000126.1 GCA_018434245.1 Oscillospiraceae bacterium | reverse complement strand
TTAAAATCTAAGAACCATAACATCAAAGTGGTGGCGGTGGAGCCTGACGCCTCACCGATTCTATCCGAAGGCAAGGCAGGTCCTCACCAGATTCAAGGGATCGGAGCGGGATTTGTACCTCAGGTGCTGAACACATCGGTGTATGACGAGGTGATTCGCGTCCTCAATCAGGAGGCTTTTGCCGCGGCAAAAGAGCTTTCCAAAGCGGAAGGGTTGCTGGTAGGCATTTCGGCGGGAGCTGCTCTTTGGGCGGCCACTCAGCTGGCTCGGCGCCCTGAGTATGAGGGGAAGATGATTGTGGTCATCCTGCCCGATACTGGAGAGCGGTATCTTTCCACCCCGCTGTTTTCCGAGTAAACAACTAAGTCTACTGCAAAGGCATCGCCTAAGGGCGGTGCCTTTTCTTATCAAGAGGCATCCCACCGGAGCCATCTCCACTCCAATGCCTGATCGTTGAGCAGATTAGGGGTACATGATTCTTGGAAAATCTTGTTTAAAACCACAAGGCGGAGCAGCAGGCCAAGGAAGGGAAGTGATAAGATTGACAAAGAAGATGACGCCTCCTTGACATTTACCCAAAAGATAGATATTATACTATTCATATTATAGCTATATGAATGATACACAATGTTGATGTTAGGAGTGGATTCAAATGGAGACAAGGAATTACAAGTTCGAAACTCTTCAGCTTCATGCGGGGCAGGAGCATCCTGACTCTGCGACAGATGCACGGGCTGTACCCATTTATCAGACGTCATCTTTTGTTTTTGCAGACAGTGCTCAGGCGGCGGGACGCTTTGATCTGACCGAACCGGGCAACATCTATTCTCGCATTATGAATCCCACCTCCGATGTTTTTGAAAAGCGCATGACGGCACTGGAAGGAGGCATTGGTGCACTGGCCCTGTCCAGCGGGGCGGCGGCCACTACATACGCCATCCAGAACATTGCCCGGGCGGGAGACCACATCGTTTCCGCCAATACCCTGTATGGAGGTACCTATAACCTGTTCGCCCATACCTTACAGGATTTTGGAATTGACGTGACCTTTGTAGACCCCGATCTTCCCGGCAGTTTTGAAGGCGCTATTCGCCCCAACACCAAGGCATTCTTTATTGAGACTTTGGGTAACCCCAACTCCATCCTTATTGATATTCGGCAGGTGGCGGACATTGCCCACAACCACGGCATCCCCCTGATCATCGACAACACCTTTGCCACACCCTACTTGCTGCGTCCCATCGAATATGGCGCCGATATTGTGGTTCACTCGGCAACCAAGTTTATCGGGGGCCATGGAACCTCCATCGGCGGCGTCATTGTAGACGGCGGCAAGTTTGACTGGGCGGCTTCCGACAAGTTCCCGGGACTTTCCCAGCCCAACCCCAGCTATCACGGCGTACGCCTGACCGATGTGGCGGGAGCGGCAGCCTATATCACTAAGGCAAGAGTCACCCTTCTGCGGGATACCGGAGCCACCTTAAGCCCCTTTCATTCCTTCCTGTTCCTGCAGGGACTGGAGACCCTCTCTCTGCGAGTGGAGCGCCATGTGGAGAACACCCTCAAGGTGGTAAATTTCCTGAACCATCATCCCAAGGTGGAGCGGGTCAATCACCCCTCTCTCCCCAACAACCCCCACCACCAGTTGTACCAGAAGTACTTTCCCAAGGGTGGTGGCTCCATCTTCACCTTTGAGATCAAGGGCGGCGCGAAGGAAGCTAAAGCCTTTATCGACAAGCTGCAGCTTTTTTCCCTCCTTGCCAATGTCGCCGACGTCAAATCCTTGGTGATTCACCCTGCCAGCACCACTCACTCTCAGATGAATAAGCAGGAGCTGCTGGATTCCGGTATTCGGCCGGGTACCGTGCGGCTTTCTATCGGCACCGAGCATATCGACGATTTGCTGGATGATTTGGCCCAAGCTTTTTAAGCGCAACCAAAAGACCTACCGCAAGGCAGGTCTTTTTGTCGATGGGGAGTTATTCCTCCGCTTCCTTGCGGATGACGTTGCGACGGATTTTTCCGCTGATGGTTTTGGGGAGTGTATCTACAAACTCGATGATTCTAGGGTATTTATAGGGAGCCGTCTGCTTCTTGACATGCTTCTGCAGCTCCTTACGCAGCTCCTCGCTGGGGGAGTAGCCCTTGGTGAGAACGATGGTGGCCTTGACCACCTGTCCCCGGTCGGGGTGGGGAGCACCCGTGACGGCGCACTCCATGACAGCAGGGTGCTCCATCAGCACGCTTTCTACCTCAAAGGGCCCGATGCGGTAGCCGGAGGATTTGATAATATCGTCGGTGCGGCCCACATACCAGTAGAAGCCGTCCTCATCCTTCCAAGCAGTGTCGCCGGTGTGGTAGGCGCCGTCGTGCCAGACCTTTTGAGTTAGCTCGGGAGCTTTGTAATAGCCCCTGTACAGACCGTTCTGCTTTTGGCCCTCCGGTACCCGGATGCAGACCTCACCCACCTCTCCGGGAGGGACCTCGCAGTCGTTTTCGTCCAGCAGAGTCACGTCATAAAGAGGGGAGGGCTTGCCCATAGAGCCCACCTTGGGCTTGGTTCCCACCAGATTGAGGGTCATGACGGTGGTTTCGGTCTGGCCAAAGGCCTCCATGAGAGAGAGCCCCGTCAGCTCCTTAAAACGATTGTAGACCTCGGGGTTGAGGGCCTCCCCGGCCACCACGGCGTATTTAACGGTTTTGAAGCCGCCCTGCTCCATTCCCCCTTTGATGAGGAAGCGGTAGATGGTGGGAGGGGCACAGAAGGAGGTGACGCCGTATTTGTCCATCCGCTCCAACAGGGCGGCGGCGTCAAAGTGGTCGAAGTCGTAGACAAAGACAGCGGCGGCGCAGAGCCACTGGCCGTAGAGCTTGCCCCAAACCGATTTGGCCCAGCCGGTTTCGGATACGGTGAGGTGGAGGCCGTCGGCCTGAACATTCTGCCAGTGCTTGGCGGTGATGATATGGGCGATGGGGTAGCTGTGATCGTGGTACACCATCTTGGGGTAGCCGGTGGTTCCGGATGTAAAGTAGAGCAGCAGGGAATCGTCGGCACAGGTTTCCACCCGCTGGAAGGTATCGGGCTGCTTTGCCAGTTCGGCATCAAAATCCATCCAGCCCTCCCGACTGCCCTTGACTACAAAGCGGCTGCGGATGCCATCGTATTCGTCCATGGCCTCTTCAATGCGGCTACAGCAATCTCCCTCGCTGGTGACCACCAGATGCTTGATTTCAGCGGCATCAAAGCGGTAGACGTAGTCGTTGGTGGTGAGGAGATTGGTGGCGGGTACCCCGATGGCCCCCAGCTTGTGAAGCCCCATGAGGGCATACCAGAACTGGTAGTGGCGCTTGAGCACCAGCATCACCATGTCTCCCTTCTTTACTCCATGGGAGGCAAAGAGGTTGGCCGCCTGATTGGAAAGTCGACTCATCTCCCCATAGGAGAAGATCCGCTCCTCTCCGGTATCATTGCACCACACAAGGCAGCGGCGTCCCGGCTCCAGACGGGCAATTTCGTCCAGCACATCATAGGCAAAGTTAAAGTGTTCGGGCACAATGGATTCATAAGCGGTCAAAACACCTTTGGCGTTAAATTCTTCTTTGCAAAACTGCTTGTAAAAAACTGAAAGATCCATGGAAGCTCCCCCGTTTAGTTGCGTGTTTTTGGCATAAACCACTTGGGTTTGTGATGATGTCCTCATGCATAATCCTCCCTGCTTTCCTGAGGTTGGGCGGGATCGGTTTCTTTGACGACCACGGCAATAAAGGTGCATGGCTGACCGCCGACGGCAATCATACCGTGGCCAAAACGGGAATCGTAGTAGATGGCATCCCCCGGTCCCAGCTCCTCCACATGGTCTTCGATTTGAACCCGCAGCCTGCCTTCCAGAATGTAATCAAACTCCTGCCCTGTATGGCGGGAAAGCTGGATGGGCTTGTTTTGGGCTTCTTCCTCGTAGGGGGCGGTGACCAGAAAAGGCTCCGCCAGCTTGTTTTTCATTCGGAAGGCCAGATGCTCGTAGTTGAGGTTTTTGCGGCGCTTGATGGGAAGCCCCTGCCCCTTGCGCACCACAGTGTAGTAGCTCAGCTTGGGGGGGGTGCCGGTGATCAGCTCCACCATATCCATTCCAAAGGCGGAGGCGCAGTGCAGCAGAAAGGTAAAGGAAAAATCCCGATCTCCTTCTTCGTGGGCGAGGTACTCTTCCACGGTGGTGCCTGTTATCCTTGCCATTTCCTCTGCCGGTATTTCCATAATCTCCCGCATGACCCGGATTCGCATTGCAATTTCTGCCAGCCGGTTGTTCAGGTTTTCCATGAGTAAGTCCTCCCCGTATGGTGATAAAAGTACAAACAAAACAAAAAGACCCGCCCCAATCATGGGACGAGTCCAATACCCGTGTTACCACCCAAATTGCCGGTGAAAAACGATACACCGACCACTCATTTACGGATTCCATCAAATCCTCGGCCTATAACGCTGCCTTTGCGTAGGAGACTACTTGCGGCCGGGCCGCGTTCGATCCTCAGCTCCAAGGTGATGCCTGTGTACCTTTCGTCACCGGTTTGCACCAACCACCGGCTCTCTGCAAACGAAATCGTGGACACAGCCGTCCTTGTCATCGCTTTTTTCTATCTTGCTGTTAGTATATGGGATAGATTTACTGTTTGTCAACTAAAATTTTGCTCAGCTCATCGATTTTGTCAACTATTACCGAAGCTCCACTGTCTATTAGAGTTTGCTTTGTGCGGTATCCCCAGGAAACACCAATGGTTTCCACGCCGGCATTCCGCCCGGTTTGGATGTCGGTATCGCTGTCGCCAATGTAAACGCAGCTTTGTTTTTCCACCTCGAAGTGCTCCAGAATCTCCAGAACAGCGGCGGGGTCAGGCTTGAGGGCAACGTGATTCCGGGCACCCAGAGCCAAATCCACCAGACCGGGTAGCTGTAGCTGAACCATAGAGGCCGTAAACGGATGAGGCTTATTGGAAAGCACCGCCACCTTGGTTCCCTGTTTCTGCAGGGCACTCAGCAGTTGGGGGACGCCGGGGTAGGGGCGAGTGTTGTCGTTGGCGTGTAGGTTGTAATGCTGCTGAAATACCCCCTGTACCCGCAGCATGGTATCCTGGTCCCGGTGCCCCTCGGGCAGGCAGGACAGCAGCAGCTTCACTACGCCGTGGCCCACCATCTTCTTGTAATCGTCTACGCTGTGGCCGGGAAATCCATAGGCATCCAAAGCGTGATTGTAGGCGTTGGCCAAGTCCTGAATGGTGTTGAGCAGAGTGCCATCTAAGTCAAAAATCGCCAGTTGTTTCATCAAAGGCCTCCCACGGTGACAAATCTGGATCGGCGCTGTTTTACGCATAGGTAAACGATGACGCAGTTGATGAGAATATCCAAGAAGGTGCCCACCACCAACATTTCCGGCAGGGTGACCTTCACCGGCAGATTGAAGGCCACATAGATCAAATTAAAGGCAATGGCAACAATCTGAATGAGGTAGAACATCATAAGCTGGCTAAGCCGAACCGAGCCGATAAACCGCTTGACCAACAGGATAACGCCATAGATAATCATAGCGGAGGTAACGGCAAATACAATGCCGGGTAGGCAGGAATCGGTGGTGGCCAGCAGATAGACCACATCCACCAAACGGATGGAAGTGGTGACGAGCAGCAGATAATACAGCACTGACTTTAACAAAAAAAGTTCCCCCTTTGCGAAAAGACAGTTGTTTTCGCGTACAGTCCGGCAAACAATATGTAGCCGATGAGTCCTTGCGATCCCGCAAAATAAAATGAAGGGATCGTGTAAATACTGTTGGGTTATTATAACACAAACCCTCCCAAATGCCAAGAAAAGCAACCTTTTACGGCAAGGTAATTCTATCTAAATAATTGAAATTGCATTGACAAGAATCTCTTTGCGCTGTATACTGTATATTATAAAAACATAACAGTTAAGACACAAGCTACAGTATCATGACGGCGGACAGGGGGATGGCATGAAGATTATCATATCAAATTCGTCGTCTCTGCCCATTTACGAGCAGATTAAACAACAGGTTAAGGCGGCTATTTTGTCGGGAGCGCTGGAGGAAAATCAGGTGCTTCCCAGCTTGCGGGCGCTGGCCGGAGATTTAAAAATCAGCGTACTGACCACCATGCGGGCCTACAACGAGTTGGAGCAGGAAGGCTTTGTCACCAGCATTCAGGGCAAGGGGTATTACGTGATGCCCCGAGGAAGCCAGCTGATGCAGGAGCAGTTTCTGCGAGAGGTGGAGCGGTCTCTGGAAGA
This sequence comes from Oscillospiraceae bacterium, assembly GCA_018434245.1. GTDB lineage: Bacteria > Bacillota > Clostridia > Oscillospirales > Ruminococcaceae > WRAV01. Next base: position 17,150 of record JAHDPQ010000126.1, on the reverse strand, counting down.
GGCGGTTAGGGCGGCCGCCATGGCAAATATCGGCGACGAACAGCTTATAGAAATGCTAGAGTTACTGCTGGAGGTGCAGTGATGTACGATACCATACTGGATGTCGATGCCGTTAGCAAGGATTACGGCAAATTTGCATTGGGGGATGTGAGCTTTTCCATTCCCAAAGGCTATATTATGGGGCTGATCGGCCCCAACGGAGCGGGAAAAACTACCATCATTCACTTGATCCTCAACCTGCTGCGCCGGGACAGTGGCAATATCACTGTGCTGGGAATGGACAACATTGCCGACGACACCGCCATCAAACAGCAGGTAGGGGTGGCCTTTGACTCTGTCCCCTATGTGGAAGATTGGAAGGTGCGGGATGTTGGCAAGGCCATGACCATCTTTTACGATCACTGGAGCCAGTCAAAGTTTTTGGAGCTGGCGGAGGAGTTTGGTCTGGACAGCGGCAAAAAGGTGAAGGAGCTTTCCCGGGGGATGCAGACCAAGCTGATGCTGGCCTGTGCCTTTGCCCACGACGCAAAGCTGCTGATTCTGGATGAACCAACCAGCGGCATGGACCCGGTAGCCCGAAACGAGCTTCTGGATATGCTGCGGGCATATATTGCCGACGGGGAAAAAAGCGTGCTATTCTCCACCCACATCACCACCGACCTGGAGCGAGTGGCAGACTATATCACCTACATCCGAAACGGTCAGGTGTACTTTACAGGCCCCACCGATGATCTTCTGGAAGAATGGCGGCTGATCAAAGGGGGCAGGGAGGACCTAACCCCGCAGCTAGAAACAAAAATCACAGGCTTGCGGCTTCATTCCACCGGCTTTGATGGGATTGTAAAGGCCGAGGACTTCACAGCGGTTCCCGACGGCTGCATTCTGGACAAAGTGTCCCTTGAAGATATTATGCTTTACACCGCAAAGGAGGCGAAGCCCTCATGACGGCTGCCGTTAAAATGTTCCGGTTGGACCTGTTGACCATGCAGGCCTACCTTAAGTCCTATATGATCTTTATGCTTTATCCCGTGATGTTCGCCTGGTGGGAGCCCACCGCAATGGGGGTGATGGCGGGATTCATGCTGGCCATGCTGGGGAGCTCCATCTTTTCTGTACAGGAAAAAAACAAGCTGGAACGGCTTTATGGAATGCTCAGCATTTCGGATAGGGGTTTGGTGGCGGGGCGCTATCTCTTCCTTTTTGCCAACTGCCTGACGGTGCAGCTGGTGATGTTGCCCCTGCATTTTCTGGTTTCACGCCTGACCGGAAAAATGCCCGCTGGACAGGACCTGCTGTTGGCCATAGGCCTGAGCTACTTTTTGTTCTGGATGCAATCTTCCTATCAGGTTCCCCTGTTTTTTAAGTTTGGATACACCAAAATGCGGCTGTGGGTGACCCTGCCCTTTGTCCTCATCGCCCTTGGATTTGGGCTTCTCACTCCCATGTTCAAGTTGAAAGAAGCCGCCCCTTCCATAGAAGCATGGTTCGAACAGATACACCAAAACTCCCTGTCCCTCTCCCTAGTCCTTCTGGCTCTGGGCACTCTGCTGGGAGTGGTCAGCTACCTCATTTCCATCGGGGTGTACAAATCCACCAAACAGTAGTCCTTGCCCTGTTTCACCCCTGATTGACTGGGCGGAACGGTTGTGATATGCTTTGAAAGCAATCCCTCTGTGGAACTGGGTTGCTTCCATGTTCAGCGAAATGTCCCTGTGCCCTTTGGCACGGGGCGTTTTTGTAGGATTATATCAAAAAGGAGACTCGTTTGATGAAGATAGATGCTGCGCTGCTGGAGCGATTGCAGGACCTTTCCCGCATTCGACTTTCCGAGCAGGAAAGGAAGGACTTTCAGGCGGGAGCTGCTCTGATTCTGGATGAAATCAGCAGGCTTTCCCACTTGGAGCTAGAGGAAGTATCGGGAAGGAGCAGTCCTTCCCGCTGCGTCAACGTATTCCGGGAGGATACAGTGGAACCCTCCACGGATCAGGATGCTATTCTGGCGCAGGCTCCGGACCGGGAGGGCCGATACATTCGGGTTTTCAAAACGGTGGAACAGGGGGACGAAGCATGAAAGAGCTGGAAGGTATTGGCCCTCTGGCATTGGGGAGGCTAATCCAAAGTCGGGCCATCAGCTGTGTGGAAGCGACCCGCCACAGCTTGGAGGTCATCCAACGCCGGGAGCACCAATGTTCCGCTTTTTTGAAGGTGACCGGAGAGCAGGCGCTGACTTCCGCTCAAGGGGTGCAAAAGCGTCTGGATGCAGGGGATGAAAGTCTTTCCCCTCTAGCGGGGGTTCCCATGGTGCTTTCGGACAGCGTCTGCGTCAAGGGGACAGCCACCACCTGCGGCTCCAAGATGCTGGAAGGCTTTCTCTCGCCCTATTCCTCCACCCTCTGGGAGCGGCTGCAGGCCGGGGGAGCGGTGCTGCTGGGCAAGACGGCTTTGGATGAGTTCGCTTTGGGAATCAGCGGAGAAAGCTGCGCCTTTGGGCCTGCCCGCAATCCCTGGGATACCCGGCTTGCGTCGGAGGGCGGTGCTGTGGCGGTAAGCTGCGGAGAAGCCTTCTATGCCGTGGGCAGCGACGGATTTGTAGCGCTACGCCGCTCCGCCCCTTTCTGTGGAGTCAGCAGCCTAAGGCCCACCTACGGAACGGTTTCCCGCTATGGACTGGTGGCAGGGACCTCCTCTTTGGAGCAGGCGGGGGTTGTGGGCAGAACGATTCTGGACTGTGCTCAAGTGCTGGCTTTGATCCAGGGAAGAGACAGCCGGGACTCCACCACGGTGGATGGGCCAATGCTGGACTGGAATACTTCCTTACGGGGGCTCCGCATCGGCATGCCGGAATCCTATTTGGATGTGGAGCTAGACCTCGACATTCGGCAAGCGGTTCTGGCGGCATCCAAACAACTGGAGACCTTGGGTGCTTCTTTGGTTCCGGTGGAGCTACCTTTGGCTGACGATCTTCTGCCCGTCTACTACGTCATGGCCTGCGGGGAGATAAGCTCCAATCTGGCCCGGTACGACGGCATCCGTTACGGCTACAGCGCCAAGGATGCCGGGGATCTGATGGAGCTTTACCGGCAGTCCCGCGGCCGGGCCTTGGGCAGCCGGGTCAAGGAGCATATCTTACTGGGCAACCTCTTCCTCAGTGGGGATGGAGGAGAGGATTACCACCAAAAGGCCCTGCAAGCCTGGGAGCTAATCCTCCAAGGCTTTGAAGATGTGTTTACCCGCTGCGACATGATTCTCTCGCCCACCGCTCCCCGCACCGTCGGAGAAAAGCCCGGGGATCTGTTAGAGCTTTACCGGCAGAGTATCTTTACCGCTCCCGCCAGCCTGGCGGGGCTGCCTGCTGTCACCATTCCCTGTGGATTGGATGCAAAGGGGATTCCCATGGGCTTTCAGCTGACAGGCAAGCCTTTTGGGGAGGGGGAGCTGATTGCGGTGGGTCATGGGTATCAGAGCGCCACCGATTTTCACCTAAGAATACCCGGGGAGGTGGGGGAGTGAGTTGGGAGATCGTTGCCGGGGTGGAGGTTCATGTGGAGCTTTCCACCAATACCAAGATTTTCTGCGGGTGCGCAAACGCCTTTGGAGCGGAGCCCAACACCCTGATCTGCCCGGTCTGTACCGGAATGCCGGGGGCGCTGCCTGTCCTCAACCGCCGAGTGGTGGAATACGCTTTGCGGGCGGGGCTAGCACTGGACTGTGACATTGCCCGGCGCACTACCTTTGACCGAAAGAACTACTTTTATCCCGATTTGCCCAAGGCTTATCAAATTTCTCAGCTCCACCTGCCCATCTGCCAAAACGGCTGGCTGGAAATTGAAACTCCAACCGGAAGTAAGAGGATCGGCATCCGGCAAATCCATATGGAGGAGGACGCCGGCAAGCTGATTCACCACCCTACCCGGCCCTGCACCCTAGTGGACTACAACCGCTGCGGGGTGCCGTTGCTGGAGATTGTATCCCAACCCGACTTTACCGCAGCCCATGAGGTCATAGCCTATCTGAAAAGCCTGCGGGAGATTCTCTTGTTCCTCGGCGTTTCCGACTGCAAGATGCAGGAGGGCTCCCTGCGGGTGGACCTCAATGTCTCGGTACGCCACAAAGGGAGCGGGGAGCAGGGAATCCCCACCGAGATGAAGAACATCAGCTCCTTTCAGGCGGTGGGGCGGGCTATGGTCTGGGAAGGAGCCCGGCAGATTCAGCTGCTGGAGTCGGGGGAAGAGGTGCTGCGGGAAACCCGGCGCTGGGACGACGGTAAAAATCAAGGCTTTGTCCTGCGCTCCAAAGGGGGGGCCGAGGATTACCGCTATCTGCCGGACCCGGATCTGCCGATTCTGGAAATCACCCAAGAGCAGGTGGAGCAGTTGCGCAGTACTCTGCCGGAGCTTCCCCGCAATAAGCGGGCCCGCTATCAAAGGGAGATGGGGCTTTCCCCCCAGGATGCCCGCACCCTCACCGCTTCCCGGGAGGTGGCGGCCTTGTTTGAAAAAACCACAGCGCTCTGCCAGAATCCTCAGGAGGCGGCCAACCTCATTGTGGGGGATTTGGCCCGGCTCTGCACCGAAACGGCAACCCTGCCGGAGGACTTGCAGGTGGACGCCGCAAAGCTGGCCGCCCTGATTGTCATGATCCGGTCCGGCAAGATCAACCGCACGGTGGGCAAGGAGGTTTTGGAGCAAATCTTCTTCCACGATGCCGATCCCGCGGTCTATGTGGCGCAGAAAGGCCTTGCCATGGTGGACGATCCGGCTCTGGTGGAGGCGGCGGTTCGGCAGGTGGTGGAGGCAAATCCAAAGTCTGTAAGCGACTATCAAAACGGCAAGAAAAAGGCCTTCGGTTATCTGGTGGGTCAGGTCATGAGGTCCCTCAAAGGCAAAGGAGACCCGGCGCTGGTCAACGGCATCCTGCGGGAGCTACTGGAGGAGTAAACACAAAAAAAGCCGGCAGAAAAAACAGGCGCCGGCCTCTATGCTATTGCTATTCTATTCTTCAAATACCGTTTCGATAATTTTGCCGCAGCTTTGGGGGGAGTAGCGCCAGCGGCGGATATGCCCCTGAGTTATGTAGTATTCCGGCTTGGCAGGGGTGTAGGTGGCATCAAAGGCGTCCACGATGATGAGCTTGACTTTCATTTTATCCGGCAGCAGGTTTTTGATGTAGACACTGGCGTGTTGCCCCGGCAGAACTTCTTCCCTTGGCTCTGCCAGCCCCGCCAGATTGGGGGATAGCTCTACAAATATGCCGTACTTTTCCACCGAGCGGATCACTCCTGCCACCGTCTCTCCGGGAGTAAACCGAGCGGCGTTTTCCTCCCAGGTTCCCAGCAGCTCCTTGTGAGAAAGGGTGATGCGCCCTGTGTCATCTATGCTTTTGACCACCGCCAGAATGTCCTGCCCGTTGCGGAATCGGTCTTTAGGGTGGGAGATGCGGGAAACCGAAATGGTATCGATGGGAATGAGAGAGGTGACGCCACAGCCGATATCCACAAAGCAGCCGAAGGATTCCAGATGGGTGACCCGGGCCGCAATTACATCGCCGGGGGTGAGCCGGTCCAGATATTCCTTTTGGCAGCGCTCCTGCAGCAGTCGGCGGGAAAGCTGGGCTACGGGGTTGCCGTCGGCATCCTGAGTAAAGCCTGTCACCAAAAAGCTCACCGGCTTGCCCACTCGGGAGATGATGGCAATATCCCGGGTAACGCCCTCCTCAATGCCCACTGCCGCGTGAAGGCGGGGGATGATTCCCCGGCAGCAGCCCAAATCCACAATAAGATTGCGGGCGCTGTCGCAGACCAATGCCCGGGCTTCCAAAATAGTTTGCTGTTCCATGGCCTCCTGTAGAGCGGCAACACTGTGCAGTGCCTGCTTGTTTTCTGCCCTATCGATGAGCAGGCCCTCCGGCCGATAATCTTCCGTCATGGGCGATAAACCTCCTCTTTTTTCCGGTTCTTTTGGAACACGGGCGCCCATCAGCAAGAGCGAGATAAGAGGACGCCGCAGTAATACTATATTCAGTAAGGTTGCCAATCATGCCGAAAATCCATCTCATTCAGGCGGGGGACAGGGGAGTTCTTCCTCCCGGCCGGAAACCTTCCGCCGGGCAGAACAAGAAAAAGCAGGACTTTAGATTTTGCATGTTGTTATTTTTGGAAAAACATCCTATAATAAAATGTGGCCGATGTTGCGGCTGCATTCTGCCGAATGGGGGTGGACTTTTTGGACGTAAGGGTAGGAGATATTCTCACAATGAAGAAAAAGCATCCCTGTGGCGAAAACCAGTTTTTGGTCCTTCGCTCGGGTATGGATTTTCGCATTCGCTGTATGAAGTGCGGCCGGGAGGTCATGGTGCCCCGGCTTCGGTGTGAAAAAAACATCAAAGCCATTACTCGCCCCGAACCGTCGCCAAAGGCCTAGAACAGGCCGCGGCAGTATTTTTTTCTACACTAGTTACAGAATAGGAATGGAGCTTTTATGCTGGACAAACTGCAAAGTGTCGCCGAGCGCTACGATGAGGTAAACCGTCAGCTGATGGACCCGGGCGTTGTGTCGGACAACAAGAACTACACCGCTCTCATGCGGGAAATGAAGCACCTCACCCCCATTGTGGAAAAGTACAACGAGTACAAATCCGCTCAAAAAGCGGCAGAGGAAGCCAAGGAGATTCTGGGGGAATCCTCCCACGAAAGAGAATTCAAGGTCATGGCGGAGGAGGAGCTTTCTGAAAGCCGGGCTATTATGGAGCGATGTGCCGAGGAGCTGAAGGTTCTTCTGCTGCCACAGGACCCCAACGACGACAAAAACGTCATCATCGAAATTCGAGGAGGCGCCGGGGGAGACGAAGCGGCTCTCTTTGCCGCCAGCCTTTACCGCATGTACTCCATGTATGCCGAAACCCGCCGATGGAAAACCGACATCTACAACGCCAACGCCACCGAGCTGGGCGGTTATAAGGAGATCGCCTTTTCCGTCAACGGGGAAGGGGCTTATTCCCGCCTGAAGTTTGAAAGCGGCGTTCACCGGGTGCAGCGGGTTCCCGAAACCGAATCTCAGGGCCGGGTTCATACCTCCACCGTCACCGTGGCAGTTCTGCCCGAGGTGGAGGATGTAGAGGTGGACATTGATCCCGGTGACCTGCAGATCGACACCTACCGTTCCGGGGGAGCCGGCGGCCAGCACGTTAACAAAACGGAAAGCGCTATCCGCATCACCCACCTGCCCACCGGGCTGGTGGTGGAGTGTCAGGACGAGCGCAGCCAGCACAAAAACAAGGACAAGGCCATGAAAATTCTCCGCTCCCGCCTGTATGAGAAGATGCAGGCCGAGCAAAACGCCGCCATTGCCTCCCAGCGCAAGCTGCAGGTGGGCACCGGGGACCGTTCCGAGCGAATTCGCACCTACAACTATCCCCAGGGCCGGGTGTCCGACCACCGGATCAACCTGACCCTTTACCGGCTGGATGCCATCCTCGACGGGGATTTGGATGAGCTATTGGATGCTCTGATTACCTTTGACCAAGCAGAAAAGCTCCAGTCGGCCGGTGCATGATGGGAGAATTTGATACCCGGCTGCTGCCCGCCACCGCCCGGCCGGATGATCCAGCGGTAACACAGGCGGCAAAGCTTCTCCGGCAGGGGGAACTGGTGGCCATTCCCACCGAGACGGTTTACGGCCTTGCCGCCAATGCTCTGGACCCGGATGCGGTGGCCAAAATTTTCAAAGCCAAGGGTAGACCTCAGGATAACCCTTTGATTGTGCATATTTCCTCTCTGGAGGAGCTCCCTCCTCTGGTGACGGAAATCCCCGACAGAGCCCGCAAACTGGCGGAAGCCTTCTGGCCGGGGCCTCTCACTATGGTGTTGCCCCGGAGCAGCCGGGTGCCGGATGTTGTCACCGCAGGACTGGAGACAGTAGCCATTCGCATGCCCTCTCATTCCGTGGCCCGGGCAGTGATTCAGGTGTCCGGCCTGCCCATTGCGGCGCCCTCTGCCAATCTTTCGGGAAAACCCAGCCCCACCAGCGCCCGCCACTGCATGGAGGACCTGACGGGAAAAATTCCCCTGGTGTTGGATGGCGGTCCCTGTCAGGTGGGGGTGGAATCCACTGTGGTGACTCTGACCGGCGATATTCCAAGGCTGCTGCGTCCGGGAGCCGTTACGGCGGAACAGCTGCGGGAGGTTTTGGGCCTCATCGAAGTGGACCCTGCCGTGCTGGAAAAGGCGGAGGACGGGCCGGTGGCTTCCCCCGGGATGAAGTATATGCACTATTCCCCCAAGGCTTCGGTGGTGATGATCACCGGGCCCTGGTCGGCTTGTAAGGACTTTTTGGCCCGGCAACAAGATGAGGGGGTATGGGCTCTGGTCTTTGACGAAGACCTAGGGGACTGCCCCCTTCCCGCCATTGGATTGGGCCCGAGGAACGACGCTGCCAAACAGGCGCAGCATCTCTTTTCCGCCTTGCGGGAACTAGACGAACAGCAGGCCCGGCTGGTTTACGCCAGAGCTCCTTTTGAGGAAGGCATGGGGCTGGCAGTGTACAACCGATTGATTCGGGCGGCAGGCTTTTCGGTCATTGACCTGATGGGCTAGCGCCCCCAAGACCTGCAAGCAAATAGCCTGTGTTCTCCCATGCACAGGCTTTATCATCATTGGGCAGAAATAAGTTAAAATAAACCAAGAGCGAGAGCTTTCACATAGATGATGGAGAGATTATGATTTCGAAACGTATTTTGGTAGGGCTGACCGGACAGACCGGCGCAGGCAAAACGTCGGTGAGCGACTATCTGCGCAAAAAAGGATATCCGGTGATCAATGCCGACGCAGTAGCCCGGGAGGTGGTGGCCAAAGGCAGCCAATGTCTGCTGGATTTGGTCCTTGCTTTTGGGGTGGATATCCTACAGGTGGACGGCACTCTCAATCGGCGCAAGCTAGGGGATATGGTCTTTACGGATCACTCCAAGCGGAAAACCCTGAACCGCATCACCTTTCCCTATATTCAGGAAGAGATTTTTGCCCGGGTGGAGGAGCTGCAGCAGCAAGGCACAAGCATCCTGTTTCTGGATGCCCCCACCTTGTTTGAAAGTGGCACCCACAAGCGGTGTGATCGGATTGTAAGCGTCATTGCCCCGCCGGAGATCCGGCTGGAGCGCATTCGTTGCAGGGACCATATCACCGCGGAGCAGGGAACCGCCCGAATGGGAGCCCAGCATCCCGATGGGTTTTACACCTCCCGCTCCCATCACGTCATTGTCAACGACGGTGGCCTGCCGGAGCTGTTTGCTCAAGTGGATCAGGTGCTGACAGAGCTTAACCAGCTTGTGTCCGGGGAGGGTGCATGAAGCTTCAAAGAAAATCTGGCTTCGGCGGGGTTTTTTTTCCGCTGGTGGCAATCCTAATACTGGCCGGATGCATGCGCTTTGCTTGGTTGCATTATTACCGGGCCGCCTATCCCGTTCACTACCGGGAGACGGTGCTGGCTTGTGCAGAGGAGCGCGCGCTGCCTGCGGAACTTGTGTTTGCTGTCATCCACTGCGAAAGTGGGTTTGATCATCAGGCGGTTTCCTATGTGGAGGCCCGGGGCCTGATGCAGATCACCGAGGATACCTTTGAGTGGGCCCGTTGGCGGATGGGAGACGATGAGGAGCGAAGCTTCGGCGACATGTTTGTGCCGGAAACCAATATCCGGTATGGCACCGCCATCTTAAACTTGCTGCTGGAGGAGTTTGAAGGGGAGCGGGAAGCCCTTGCCGCTTACCATGCTGGCTGGGGCAGTGTTAAGGGCTGGCTCAAGCGGGAAGAATACTCTCGGGATGGGCGCACACTGGACTACATCCCCTTTGGCGACACTCGGGTTTATGTGGCTAAGGTGCTGGAAACCAAGAAAATTTACCAAAAGCTCTATACATTTTAGAAGTACTGTCAATGGGTCGGCCTTTGCCATACGTGGCAATTCAAACTTTTTGGAAAGAATCCTGTCTCAGGACTTTTGCCAAAAAGCTTGGGCTACGGGGGTTCGGTTCACCCCGTGGCAGGCAGACCTTTCCATTGGTGATCACACAACGTATGAAAGGATGGAATACAATGGCCAAACAAGATAAAACTCCCGGCGAGCTGCTGGCGGAACAGCTTTGCTATAAGCCGGAAAATGCCGGCATCCTCATGGAGGAAAAGGAGCTAAAAGAAGCCTTTGACTTCTGCGAGGGTTACAAAACCTTTCTGGACAAAGCAAAAACAGAGCGGGAAGCGGTGGAGTACACCGAAGCCCTCCTTAAAAAGAAGGGCTACCGCCTTTACGATCCTGAAAAAACCTACCGCTCGGGGGATAAAGTCTACCTCAACAACCGGGGCAAGGCTCTGATTTTTGCCGCCATCGGCAAGCGGCCTCTTTCTCAGGGAGTGCGGATTGTGGCCAGCCACATCGACTCCCCCCGAATCGACCTCAAGCAGCGCCCTCTCTATGAAGAAGCTCAGCTTGCCATGCTGAAAACCCATTACTACGGCGGTGTACGCAAATATCAGTGGGTGACCATTCCATTGGCTTTGCACGGCGTCATCATCAAAAAGGACGGGACGGCGGTACAGGTCTGCATCGGCGAATCGGAAGACGACCCCATCTTCTGCATCAACGACTTGCTGCCCCACCTTTCCCGAGAGCAGAACAAGCGCACCCTCAACGAGGGGATCAAGGGGGAGGAGCTGAACGTTCTGGTGGGCTCTCTGCCCTTTAAGGACGATAAAGCCAGCGAAAAAGTAAAGCTGCGCATCCTCAAGCTGCTGTTTGAAAAGTTTGGGGTCATCGAAGCCGATTTCCTTTCCGCCGAGCTCTGCCTAGTTCCCGCCTTCAAGGCCCGGGATCTAGGGCTGGATCGCTCCATGGTGGGAGCCTACGGCCACGATGATCGAGTTTGCGCCTACACTTCCATCATGGCCTGTCTGGAACACCCCGAGCCGGAATATACTTGGGTCAACATTCTGGCCGATAAGGAGGAAACCGGTTCCGACGGCAACACCGGGCTCAACTCCCGCTTTCTGGAGCATTTTATTCAGGATCTGGCCCACAGTCAGGGGCTGGAAGGCCGCCATGTTCTGGAAAAGAGCGAGTGCCTTTCTGCCGACGTCAACGCCGCTTTTGATCCTACCTTCCCCGATGTTCACGAGAAGAAGAATGCAAGCTATCTGAACTATGGCGCTGTCATGAGCAAGTACACCGGCTCGGGCGGCAAGGGAGGCACCAATGATGCTTCCGCCGAATTTGTAGGGCGCATTCGCCGCATCTTTGATGAGGCTGGAGTGATCTGGCAGACGGCGGAGTTGGGCAAGGTAGATGCAGGCGGTGGTGGTACGGTGGCAAAATTCATCTCCCGGTTGGGAGCGGATGTGGTGGATATCGGTGTTCCGGTGCTCTCCATGCACGCACCCTTTGAAGTAGTGGCCAAAGCCGATGTCTACAGTGCCTACAAGGCTTTTGGAGCCTTTGTGGCAAACGAAGAATAGCATAGACGTTGGAACGGTGCTCCGGCGTTTCTATGGGACGATGCTTGCTTTTCCGGGGTGTTTCCCGAATTGTGGCTCTTGGGCAACGATTGTCTTGAATCCCGGAACGGATCTTGTTATAATGAGGAAACTGCAACCCTCCAGCGTAAATGGGCCGGGGGGTTGCCTCACTGAATTCGCTGTAAGGGGCGTAATATGAACATTGTGATCGTAGGGGACGGCAAAGTGGGATATACCCTGGCCGACCAGCTTTGCAGAGAAGGGTATAACATCACGGTCATCGACAAAAACGCCGATGCTCTGATGCATACTCAGGAAACATTGGATGTCATGGGAGTACAGGGAAACGGTGCCAGCATCGCCGTGCAGACCGAGGCGGGGGTGCCGGATTGCGATGTTCTCATCGCTGCCACCTCGGCGGATGAGATGAACATGCTTTGCTGTCTCACCGCCAAAAATCTGGGGGTGCAGCACACCATCGCCCGGATTCGTAACCCGGAGTACATGTCGCAGCTGCAAACTCTTAAAGAGCAGTTTGGCCTTTCCATGACGGTCAATCCCGAGCTGGAGGCTGCCCGGGAAATTGCACGGGTGATCAAGTTTTCTCCCGCTCTCAAAATCGATACCTTTTCCAAGGGACGGGTAGAGCTGATTGAGTTTAAAATCAGTGAAGAATCCCCTATTGTTGGAAAGATGCTCAAGGAGCTGCCGGCCGCCACCAACACCCAGATACTGATTTGCGCCGTGGACCGGAATGGGGAAGTCATCATTCCCGGAGGCGATTTTCAGCTGATGCAGGGGGACCATATCCACATCACCGGCACCACCCGGGACATCACCAAGTTTTTGCGCTCCATCGGCGAAAATCAGGTGCCCATCCGCACTATCATGATTGTGGGCGGGGGAAGAATCGGCTACTACCTCTCCAACATGCTGCTGGAAGAGCGTGGAATTGCCATTAAAATCATAGAAAAGGACCGGGAGCGCTGCGACGAGCTTTGCGAGCTGCTGCCCCGGGCCACCATCATCCACGGGGACGGCTCCGACATCGAGCTGCTGGAAAGCGAGGGCATGGAGCAGATGGATGCCTTTATCGCCCTCACCGGCATGGATGAGGAAAACCTCATCATGTCCATGGTGGCGGGACACAAAGGAATTCCCAAAATCGTCACCAAAACAGGGCGCTTCAAGTATATGGCTCTTATCGCGCGGATGGGAATCGACACGGTGGTTAACCCCAAAAGCACCACCACCAGCCAGATTGTTCAGTATGTGCGGGCCATGCGCAACGCCGAAGGCTCCAATATCAAAACGCTGCATAAGATTCTGGATGGCAATGCCGAAGCGGTGGAATTTGCCGCTACCGAAACAACCAGAAATCTGGATATTCCTTTAAAAAATCTGCGCCTGAAAAAAAACCTGCTGATTGCCGTAATTGTCCGGGGGGGCAAGGTAATTATTCCCCACGGTCAGGATGTGATTCAAAAGGACGACAGCGTCATTGTTGTCACCAGCGCTCACCATCTGTCCGATCTCAACGACATATACCGCGAACTGTAAATAACGGAGAATTTTCTTCGGGAGCGAGTATCAATTATGAACTACAAGCTGATTTTTCAATACTTAGGCAAGGTGCTCTCTCTCCTTGCCGCTTTGATGCTATTGCCGTTGCTGGTATCTTTGCTGAACCGTGATCTTGAGGATGTGCGGGGCTTTTTGTTCACCATTATCTTACTTTTGGCTGCGGGAATTCCTCTGGGCAGGCTCAAGTGCACCAACACCAGACTCTTTGCCAAGGAAGGCTTTCTCATTGTGGCGGTGAGTTGGCTGGCCCTGTCGGTGTTTGGGGCGCTGCCCTTTTACTTGACCGGTGCCATTCCTCATTATCTCGACAGCCTCTTTGAGGCAGTCTCCGGTTTTACCACAACGGGGGCCTCCATTCTGCGGGAAGTGGAGAGCTTGTCGCCGGGCATTTTGTTTTGGCGTAGCTTTACCCACTGGATCGGCGGCATGGGGGTACTGATTTTTTTGATGGCCATCATTCCAGCGGTGGCGGGAGACCGAGCGCTCCATCTGCTAAAAGCTGAATCCCCCGGCCATGACCCCGGCAAGCTGGTGCCTAAAATGCGCCAGAGCTCCATGCTGCTCTACGTGATTTATCTGGTGCTCACTCTGGTGCAGGTGGTGTTTTTACTCGCCGGAGGAATGCCTCTGTTCGACAGCATTGTCACCGCCATGGGCACTGCCGGAACTGGTGGATTTTCCGTTATGAACGCATCCATCGCCGGGTACAACAGCCTGTACTGCGAAGTTGTTATCACCGTGTTTATGTTTATCTTCGGTATCAACTTCAATATCTTCTATTTGATCTTAATCCGCAATCTTTCTGGTGCCTTTAAAAACGAGGAGCTGCGGGCTTATTTTGGAATTGTGGTCGTTTCCATCGCCTTGATCACCGTGAACCTGACCGGAACAGCCTACCCCACCATTGGGCAGTCGTTGCGGTACGCCTCTTTCCACGTCAGCTCGTACATTACCACCACCGGCTTTACCAACATCACTCATATGGACTGGCCCCTGCTGAGCCGGATGATTGTTTTGGTCCTCATGTTCGTCGGAGGCTGCTCCGGTTCCACGGCGGGAGGGCTCAAGGTTTCCCGCATTGTCATCATGTTTAAGGAAATAAAGCGCAACCTGTTCCAGATCATCCATCCCCGTTCGGTGGAGATTGTCAAGCTGGACGGCAAGGCGGTGGATAAGGGCGTGGTCCACGGTGTGTGTGTTTATGGATGCATCTGCATGTTTATCTTTTGCGCATCTTTGTTCGTGGTGTCTTTGGATAACATGGACGTGGAGACCACCATTGCTGCGGTGGCGACTTGCCTGAATAACGTGGGGCTGGGTCTTGGAAAGGTAGGTCCCGGCGGCAACTTTGCAGATTTTTCTCTGTTGAGCAAAGGGGTGCTTACCTTTGCTATGCTGTTGGGCAGGCTGGAGCTGTATCCGCTGCTGCTGCTCATCTCCCCACGCACTTGGAGGAAGGTGTAAATAATGCTGATTGGAACACTGAAACTGACCTTTCATCTACCTTGGGCCAACTCCCTTAAGGACAAGCGGATGATGGTCAAGAGCATTTGTGTCAAACTGCGCAATAAATTTGCCGTCTCGGCAGCCGAGGTGGAGAGTCAGGATGTGCATCGCACTGCCGTCATCGGGGTTGCCTGTGTGGCCTCCTCCACCGCTCAGATCGACAGCGTGCTAGATCATCTCATCGCCTGGCTGGAAAACAGCTGCGAGGCCGAACTGGTGGAGATTCAGCGGGACATTCGGTAAAGGAGACAACTGTGAATCATAAAGAACGTTTTTTATCCATCTATCAGGAGCATATTACACGGGAGGGAGCAGATAAGCTGCTGGATTACCTCACCGGTCCCTCCAGCGACTTTTTCACCGCCCCGGCCTCCATGCGCTATCACGGCTCCTATCCCGAGGGACTGGTGGAACACAGCCTCAACGTTTACGAATGTCTGGTGGCTTATCTGGAGCGAGAGCGGGTTCGGGAACTGTACAGCATCCGCTATTCCCCGGAATCTATTGCTATCTGCGGTCTGCTCCACGACGTGTGCAAGGTAAACATCTACAAGCCGGGCTTTCGCAATGTCAAGGATGAAAACGGCGTCTGGAAGCAGGTGCCCTCCTACGATTACGACGACCGTCTGCCTTACGGCCACGGGGAAAAATCGGTATATATCATCGGTGGGTTTCTGCGGCTGAGCCGGGAGGAGGCCTTTGCCATTCGCTATCACATGGGATTTTCCGGCATCGAGGACAAGCGGAATATCGGGGAAGCCTTTGAGCGTTTTCCTCTGGCCTTTGCCCTCAACGTAGCGGATATGGAGGCCACCTACTTCTTGGAAGGAAAAATAGACAAATAGTACAAGCATTTAGCGGCAATTGGTTAAAATTCACCAGACACGTCATTGCTTCCTGCTCCAAACTTGGGTATAATCGAATATAGCATGTTTTTGTCGCTAAAGGGATGTTGGCGATTGTTTCAGGGAGGTAAACTGCATGAACAAAATTAAAACCATAGGGGTGTTGACCAGCGGTGGGGATGCGCCGGGTATGAACGCGGCCATTCGCTCGGTGGTGCGGACAGCGCATTTCAGCGGGCTTGTGGTCAAAGGTGTTCTAAGAGGATATAAGGGGCTATTGGAAAAAACCATTATTGATATGCCGCTGCGCAGTGTCAGCGGAACACTGCAATCCGGCGGCACTATTCTGCACACTGCCCGCTCTCCCGAATTCCGGGAGGACGCCGGGGTGGAGCTGGCCAAGCAAAACTGCATTGAAATGGGCATCGATGGTTTGGTGGTCATCGGAGGAGACGGCTCCTTCCGGGGAGCGCGGGACCTTTCCCTCAAGGGCATTCCCTGCATTGGGATCCCTTGCACCATTGACAACGACATCTCCTGCACCGACTATACCATTGGATTCGACACCGCCGTCAACACCGTGGTGGAAATTGTAGACAAGCTGCGGGATACCTCCCAGTCCCACAATCGCTGCTCCATTGTCGAGGTGATGGGCAATAACTGCGGCGATATCGCTTTGTACACCGGACTTGGCTGCGGCGCCGAAGCGGTGATTATTCCCGAGGTGCGCCACGATCTGGAGCGGGATGTTCTCCACGAAATGCGGGAGGCTTTGCAAAAAGGCAAAACTCATTTTATCATCATCGTGTCCGAAGGGGTGACCGGGGAGCGGGCCAAACACCGCAAGATGGATGCCTTCCAGCTGGCCCAATATATCGAAGAAAAGACAGGGGTGGAAACCCGCACCACCGTCATCGGTTATATTCAGCGGGGAGGCAAGCCCTCTGCCAAGGACCGTTTTGTAGGTTCTATGATGGGCAGCTACGCGGTGAAGCTGCTGAAAAACGGCATCGGCAACCGGGTAGTGGTAATGCGCAACAACAAGCTGATGGATTACGATATTCTAGAAGCTTTGAGCATGAATAAAACCATTGATTTTGAGGTTCTGCAAACTCTTAACGAAATTAGCTGACAGCGGAAAGAGGCTGAGATTACCATGGCAACCAACTGGAGCGAGCGGCGCAATCTGACCATGCTGGTGGACTTTTACGAGCTGACCATGTCCAATGGCTATCTGGTCAACGGCATAGGGGACAGGATTGCTGTCTTTGACATGTTTTTCCGCAACATCCCCGATAACGGTGGCTTTGCCATCTTTGCCGGTTTGGAGCAGCTGGTGGAGTATCTGCGCAGCATGCGCTTCACAGAAGAAGACATCACCTTTTTGCGGGAAAAGAAAATCTTTGACGAAGCATTTCTGGACTATCTGAAGAACTTTCGGTTTGTCTGCGATGTCTGGGCCTTCCGGGAGGGGACTCCCATTTTTCCCGGGGAGCCTGTGGTGGTGGTGAGAGGCCCCATCATTCAGGCCCAGCTCATCGAGACCATGCTCCTGCTTACCCTCAACCACCAGAGTCTGATTGCCACCAAGACCAACCGCATTCTGCGGGCGGCTCAGGGGCGGCCCATTATGGAGTTCGGCTCCCGCCGGGCCCAGAGCTATGACGCTGCCGTTTACGGGGCCAGAGCTGCCTTTATCGGCGGTTGCGCCTCCACCTCCT
>JAHDPQ010000120.1 GCA_018434245.1 Oscillospiraceae bacterium | reverse complement strand
TTGCACTTCGGACAGCTTATTTGATATACTTTCACCATGAGAACCTCTCTTTCTTTTTGGGAGTACATGGGTTTTGTGGTGAAACCATTGTACCAAAAGGCTTGAGGGGTTCTCAACTTTCATTTAACTTTACAATACGTACAGACAAAAAAGGAGGAAAATGAAATGAAATTCAAGAAAATGGCAGCCCTGCTGCTGGCTACCCTGATGGTTGTGGGTCTTGCAGCTTGCGGCGGAAAATCCAACCCACCTGCATCTCAACCGGCGGCAGAGTCCGCACCGGCAGAATCCAAACCGGCAGAAAGCGCTCCTGCCACCAACGTGGACTTCCCTGGTAAGAAGCAGATCACCATTGTTGTGCCTTACTCTGCAGGTGGAGCATCGGATACCACCGCCCGCATCTTTGCGGCCGAACTGGAAAAAGCCATCGGCACTTCCGTCATCGTCACCAACATCACCGGTGCTTCCGGTGCGGTGGGACTGGAGAGTGTGCGCAGCAGTAAGCCCGACGGCTACACCATCGCCTACATGCCGGTGGAATCCACCATGCTTCGCGCCCTGGGCTTTACCGAGCTTTCCAGCGATGATTTCCGCTTCATTGGCCGTGCCATGACCATTCCAGCAGCCATTACCGTTCGCACCGACAGCCCCTGGCAGACCTTTGACGAGTTCCTGGCTTATGCTAAGGAAAATCCCGGTGCCATCCAAGTCGGCAACTCCGGAACTGGCTCTATTTGGCAGATCGCTGCCGCATCGGTGGAGCAGGAGTGCGACGTAGAGTTTACTCACGTGCCTTTCGATGGCGCAGCGCCTGCTGTGGCAGCCCTGTTGGGCGGCAACATTCAGGCAGTGGCTGTCAGCCCCTCTGAAGTGAAGAACAACGTGGACTCCGGCGATTTCCGGGTGCTCACCGTACTGGGCGAAAACCGCTCTTCTGT
This sequence comes from Oscillospiraceae bacterium, assembly GCA_018434245.1. GTDB lineage: Bacteria > Bacillota > Clostridia > Oscillospirales > Ruminococcaceae > WRAV01. The sequence goes on along the minus strand of JAHDPQ010000120.1, from coordinate 3,925 downwards.
GGTTCCCGAGGTGGAAACCGCTACCGAAATGGGAATCAACGTGACCATTCAGGGCTGGGGCGGCTTTGCAGTGCCCAAGGACACCCCCGACGAGGTTGTAGCGATTCTGGAAGCTGCTGCCAAAACCGCTATCGAATCCGAAGAACTGAAGAAGGTTCTGGCCGAGCGCGGCTTTGAGCATGCCTACCTGAGCGGCAGCGAGATGGATGCAAAAGCATCTGCCGAGCTACAATACTTTGGGGAACTGATTCCTAAGCTGGGCATTGTAACCGGCTAAATATCCTGATATCCGGGCCGCGCCCAAGTCTTACTTGACGGGCGCGGCCATTTTAAAAACAAATGCAAACTACCGTTCAAAGGAGAATGGACGATGCATAAAGGCGATACAATTCCTGGCGTTATCACCATGTTGTTTGGCTTGCTCTTTGTGGCTGCAACTGCTGCAAACCCCAAGCTGACCGCAGTCTCCCAAACATCCGACGGTGTACCCGGAGCCGGATTTTTCCCCTATTTGCTGGGGTTTGGAGTCATGCTTTTGGGAGCCATCCTGCTCATACGGGGACTGCGTCAAAAAGGCCAGGTACAGTATATTAATCTGGAAGAAGAAACCAAACAGAACCTAAAGGTCCTTGCCCTGAGCGTATTGGGCATTGTTATATTTCTGGCTTTCTGGAAGTTGACCGGCCAGTTTATCATCGGCATGCTGGTTCTGTCCCTCTACCTCAACTGGCTGTTCCAGCGCACGTGGAGGTTTAATATCATCTACTCGGCGGTTTTTACCGCATTTATTTACTTTACCTTTTTTATTGGATTTTCCATTCAATTTGTTGCATAAGGGAGAGAGAAAACTATGTCAGCGGAAGTGTGGATTAGTGCGCTGCAAACCCTGATGCAGCCTTCGGTTCTGCTCTTTCTATTGGCCGGAGTACTGATTGGTACGGTAATCGGTGCATTGCCCGGCCTTTCGGCCACTATGGGCGTTGCTATTATGACCCCCATCACCTTTTGGTTTTCCCCCGCAGACGGGTTTGCCATGCTGATGGGACTGTGGAACGCCGCCATTTTTGCGGGGGGTATTTCGGCCATACTGGTCAACACCCCGGGAACTCCTGCCTCCATAACACAGACCTTTGACGGCTACGCCCTGTACAAACAGGGGAAAGGCGGTCTGGCTCTGGGTATTAACGTCATTTTCTCCGCCATCGGCGGACTGTTCTCCATTTTGTGTCTCATCCTGTTCGCAAATCCCATTGCTCGGTTTACCGTCACCTTTGGCCCCACCGAGTACTTTATGCTGGCCCTGTTTGGTCTAAGCATGATGGTGGCGGTGTCGGGGGAGGACATCCTCAAGGGCCTAATCGTAGGCGCGGCGGGCATTTTGCTCTCCTGCGTGGGTCTGGACCCCATCCTGAGCGTCAAGCGCTTTACTCTGGGTCAGACCTCTCTGCTGGCGGGAATCTCCTTTATCCCTGTGATGATCGGCATGTTTGGCATCGGAGAAGTGCTTTATCAGATGTACAGCCGCCGCCGCAAGCAGGAAGCCGAGGAAATGGAAGCCCGCAAGGTCAACCTCAAGCTAGGTAAGGTGCTGCCCACCGCCAAAGAAATGCGTCAGCTAACTCCCCGCTGTCTGGTGGCGGCAGCAGTAGCTACCGTAATCGGTGCCATTCCGGCAGCCGGCGGAGACATAGCCTCAATCATTTGCTGGGGCAACAGCAAAAAGACCAGTAAGCACCCCGAGGAGTATGGCAATGGCTCTCTGGAAGGTCTTGCCGTCAGTTCCACCGCCAACAACGGCGTTATCGGCGGCGCCATGACCACTATGATGACTTTGGGAATCCCCGGCGACGCTGTCACCGCTATTCTCATCGGCTCCCTCACCATGTACGGTATGCAGCCCGGCATCAAGATGTTTACCGAAAACGCAGTGTTCTCAGCTCAGATTATGATCCTGATGGTGCTGGCCAACCTGATCTTTTTGGTGCTGGGACTGGCAACTGCCAAAATGTCCGCCAAGGTGCTCAACGTTTCCCAGCCTACGGTTTGGACTGCCGTGTGCATTTTGTGCATTGTGGGTTCCTTTGCCCTGAACAACAACTTCTTTGATGTCATTGTCATGCTTCTGGCGGGCTTCTTGGGCTTTTTGCTCAAGCTGTACGCTTTCCCCAACGGCCCCTTCATTCTGGGACTACTGCTGGGGGGCATGATGGAATCCAACCTGCGCCGGGCCCTTGTCATGTCCCACGGAAGCTATGCAACCTTTGTCACCCGGCCCATTTCCGGTATTCTGTTTGCCATTGTTGTGCTGACCCTGTTCTGGCCTTTAATTAAAAAAGTATGGACCCGCAAAGCACCTGCAACCGAAGAAAAATAGGCACAGGTTCTAAATCAACATTCTATTTTGCATTTTAAAGGGATAAGGGTCGGGTTTGGCTGCTTATCCCAACCATACGGGCGATTGTCCCGAGTATCTAAGGAGATGGTTTGCTATGAATCCCTTTGCACTGGCAGCGCAATACGGTGTAATACCGGTTATCAATATTCCCGGAGAGGAATTCGCCCAACCCTTGGCAGAAGCGCTGACCCAGGGCGGGCTGCCTCTGATCGAAGTGACCCTGCGCAACGAACACTCGTTGGGGGCGCTCAAGCGCATTAAGCAAAGCATGCCTGAGATGACGGCGGGAGCAGGCACCGTTCTCAGCATTTCCCAGGTGGATCAGGCGCTGGAGGCGGGAGCCGACTTTATCGTGGCGCCGGGGATGAACCCCAAAGTGGTGGAATACTGCCTGAAAAAGAACGTCCCCGTTCTGCCGGGCTGCGTCACCGCCACCGAGATCGAGGCCGGGATGAGTCTGGGGCTTTCCCTGTTTAAGTTTTTCCCATCGGAACAGCTGGGCGGGGTCAAGACCATGAAGGAACTGAGCGGTCCCTACCGCAACGTTCAGTTTATCGCCACATCCGGCATCAGTCTGCAAAACCTGCCCGCTTATATGTCCTGCCCCAGCGTTGCCGCTGTGGGCGGAAGCTTGATGGCTCCCTCCTCTCTGGTGGAAGCAAAGGACTGGGACGGCATTATTCAGCGGTGCAGGCAGGTGGTTCGGGCCTCCCACGGATTTCACATTGCGCATGTGGGCTTAAACGGAGCCAATGCTCAGGAAGGGGAGGAGCGGGCCAAACGGTTCGCCGAGATGTTTGATCTGCCCTATCGCCCCGGCGGAAAATCCGACTTTGCAGGAACCATACTGGAAAGTGGCAAGACCAAATTCCCTGGGGAAAAAGGCCATATCGCCATTGGAACCTATAGCGTTGAGCGCGGGGCGGCCTACTTGCAGGCCAAAAACGTTGCTCTACGGAAAGATTGGAGTAAGGTGGACTTGCAGGGGCGGATGGTGTCTGTCTATCTGGAAGAAGAGATCGGCGGGTTTGCCATCCACCTTTTGCGCAGCAGTGAGGTGAAATAAATGAAAAAGATTATGAATGCCCCCGAACAATATACCGACGATATGCTGCGGGGAATTTACGCAGCCCATCCCGATTGCGTCAAGCATACCGCAGGCGATCTGCGCTGCTACTGTACGGCAAAGAAAAAGCCGGGCAAGGTGGCCATTATCACTGGTGGCGGCACAGGACATCTGCCCTTGTTTTTGGGCTATGTAGGCCAGGGAATGCTGGACGGCTGCGGCGTAGGAGGTGTCTTTCAGTCTCCTTCTGCCGAGCAGATTTTCAACGTCACCAAGGAAGTGGAAGCCGGTGCGGGAGTTCTGTACCTGTACGGCAACTACACCGGTGACATCATGAACTTTGACATGGCTGCCGAAATGTGCGAGCTGGAGGACATCCCCACCCACTCCATTGTGGGAGCCGACGACGTGCTGTCCTCCCAGTCGGTGGAAACCCGGCGGGGAGTGGCCGGCATCTTCTTCCT
>JAHDPQ010000141.1 GCA_018434245.1 Oscillospiraceae bacterium | reverse complement strand
TGTCCGCTCTGAGCAGTTCCCTGCAACAGATTGGAAGTAGAGGGCGTGGTGGGGAGACCCAGCGCCCTCTCATCGTTGTGCTCTTAAAAGCCCCAGTTAGCAGAAAAGCTCTTGACACTGGGGGAGTGTATCCGGTATACTGCATTCAAATCACCCAGCGCCCTTTGCCTGTGCTTTTGTACCGGCGAGTGGGCGCTTTACTGAGAGATAGGTTAGGGTTTCTGCCGGAATATTCCGCCCAAAAGCCCCCAGAAAGAGAGTGTATTTCCATGGAACTGAAGGATATTGAACTGGCGGCATCCCGTCTAAAAGGCGTAATTCATGAGACTCCTGTCAACTCCTCCCGCACCTTTTCGGAGCTTTCGGGAGCGGAGCTATTCTTAAAGTGCGAAAACCTACAAAAAACCGGATCCTTTAAGGTGCGGGGAGCCTATAACAAAATTGCGGCTTTGACCCGGGAACAGGGGCAGCTTCCCATGCTCATTGCCTCCAGCGCCGGAAATCACGCTCAAGGGGTGGCCTATGCCGCCCGTGCCATGGGAGCACAGGCCACCATCGTCATGCCCCGCACCACCCCCATTGCCAAGGTGTCTGCCACTGAAGGCTACGGAGCCAATGTGGTGCTGTGGGGTGACTGCTACGACGAAGCTTATGCTCATGCGGCAAAGCTACAGGAGGAGACAGGGGCGCTGTTCATCCACCCCTTTGATGATCCCGCTGTTATAGCGGGGCAGGGAACCATCTCGCTGGAGATTCTCAGAGCACTGCCTACGGTGGATGCAGTGCTGGTTCCGGTGGGTGGGGGAGGCCTTCTGGCCGGGATGGCTGTCTGTATCAAGCAGATCAATCCCCGGGTGCAGGTGATCGGGGTTCAGGCCGCCGGAGCCGATGCCATGGTCCGTAGCTTCTGCACCAAACAAGATGTGAACTGCGATGCGGTAGCCACCATCGCCGACGGCATTGCGGTCAAAAAGCCGGGGGTGCTCACCTCCTCCCTGATTTGGCAGTATGTGGACGAGATGGTCACCGTTACCGACAACGAGATTGCCTCTACCATTCTGCTGCTGTTGGAACGGGACAAAATGGTGGTGGAGCCCGCCGGAGCCGCCGCCCTTGCCGCTGCCATCAGCCGGGTGGTGGACCTTGAGGGCAAGCGGGCGGTCTGCGTGCTTTCCGGCGGTAATATCGATGTGGGCTTTATCCACCGGGTGGTGGAAAAGGGTCTGGTCACCCGGGGAAGACAGATTAAATTCCGCACCATCATGCGGGATATTCCCGGCAGCTTAAACACCTTTACCGATATTGTGGCCCAGTGCGGTGCCAACATCGTGATGGTGCAGCACGACCGCATGAGCGTTGATCTTCAGCTGGGGGACGCTATTTTGCATGTGGTTTGCGAAGTCAGCGGCCGGGAACACGGAAAGGAGCTGCTCCGGCGGCTGGAGGAATACGGCTATCAGGTTCAAGGGGAATCGTAACCTATCCCCGCTGCAGGGCGGACAACCTATCAATAAACAGGAGCCTTTTGGCTCCTGTTTTTATGTGGACGGCTTCTTGTTCCAGCTTTATGGCAAAGGGTTCTTGGATGAATTTTCGGCAGAAGGAGAGTGCCATTTCCAGCAAATAATCTGCACAGGGGATTTGAAAATATTAGCTGAATGATCTGGAATGTGTCAGAAGGAATCAGCAGAATTAGAAGATTTCTTCAAAGCTGGCGAAAGTTAAGAGTTGTTATCAGGATCTGCGTTTGGCCCATGGGATAAGCTCTCGGGGACTGGCGGGGAAGATGTGGAGGCCATAGGTTTAACCCATTAGATGCCCTTTTCTCCATTACACCGCCCTTTGAGACAGACCTATTTGTTGCTAAAATTTATTCACCCTTACCGGAGTTGTGGGGCTGTTGTCGGCTGCGAAAGTGTTTCTTTACCATCTGAATCAGTCGGCTGGTGTCGCTGTAGAGATGGCGGTCCTTCTTCCAGATCAGGGAAATACCCAGTTCCACCGGGTCCTCCAGAGGAATCCCCACAAGGTCGGGATTCATTTCAAGCACATGCTCGAACATAAAGGCCCCGGCCTGACTACGGGACAGCATGTGCTTGATGGTGTAAAGCTGGTTGGAGTACATAATGATTTTGGGGTGAATACTGCGGCTGAAAAAATGCTGCCGCAGCAGTTCGGTCTGGAAGGAACCCTGCTGCATCAAAATCACGGGGGCGTTGTCCAAATCCTGCAGGGAGATGCTCTTGGCTCCTGCCATGGGATGCTTTTGATCCACGCAGTACACCAGAGAGGTCCGCATCAGTTCGATGTTGTTGAGCCGGGATTCCTTCTCGTCGGAGACGGCCAGAGCCACATCCAGCTCCTCACTGAGGACCATTTCCTGAATTTTCAGAGAGCCATACTCCACCATTTCCAGCAAAACGTCGGGATGTTCGCTGTGGAACAGATCAAAAATATCGGGGAAGAGAAAGGTGCCGATCATAGGCGGCACACCAATGCGGATCATATTATGTTTTTTCCCCATATCCTGCATATCGCTGACCAGCATATCCAGTCGGTACAGCACTCGGGACAATCCCTGATAAAAGTAGTAACCCTCCTGAGTGGGAGAAAGCCGCATCTTGATCCGATGGAATAAATTCACCCCCAGCTCGGTTTCCAAATCCCGGATGGAGTTGGAAATTGAGGGCTGGCTGACATGCAAAACCTGAGCCGCCTTGGTAATGCTGCCCTGCTTGCAGACCTCCATAAAGTACCGCAACTGGGTCAAAGTCACCGGATCACCCCCTAAACGAATCCACATTTATTCTATTATATCATATACTATAGCTTAAAACTATAATATATTAGCTTTTATGTATTTTACAAATGGTGTGTAATAATGTATTCTCAAATTGCAGATAATAAAAGCTCGCCATAAACGAGTGGTAACTTGGATTGACAAAAAAATGACAATATCGGAAGAGTATTCCTTCACGATGCAACAAAGCAGGCAATATATTTTTCCAAGGAGGTAGACAATTATGAGCACACGCACAACGTTTGATACTAGATTAAAGAAAAAGGAAACCCCTCCCGTGATGATGCGGGGTTACGGTATGCTGGAAGTCAACAAGACCGGCTGGCTGGAAAAGACTCGCCCTGTGGCAGGGCCCCTGGACGCCATTGTACGCCCCACCATTGTGGCTCCCTGCAGCTCGGACACCCACGTGTCTCACGGCGGCTCCGGACCCAAGAAGGACCTGATTCTTGGCCACGAAGCCGTAGGCATTGTAGAAGAAGTCGGCGAGCTGGTGACCAAGTTTGCTCCTGGTGACCGGGTTGTGGTTCCCTGTGTCACGCCCGACTGGCTTTCCATGGGTACGCAGTCAGGTAAGTCCACCGCTCACGACCATTTTATGATGGGAAGCTTTAAGTTCTTGTCCCAGAAGGACGGCATTTTTGCCGAATACTTCCACGTCAATCAGGCGGATGCCAACCTGGTCCACATGCCTGACGACGTATCTCCCGAAGCGGCCCTCATGACTGTGGATATGATGTCCACCGGATTCCACGGCGCCGAGCTGGCAGAGATCGGATATGGCGACACCGTTGTAGTCATTGGAATCGGGCCGGTAGGCTTGATGGCTGTGGCGGGAGCCCAGCTGCGGGGAGCCGGACGGATCATCGGCATCGGAACCCGCCCCAACTGCGTCAAAATTGCCCGGGAGTACGGCGCCACCGATATTGTCAGCTACAAAGAGGGCGATATTGTCGAGCAGATCAAGGATTTGACCGGCGGCGGGGCCGACAAGGTGATCATTGCCGGTGGAGATGCCGAAACCTTCCGTCAGGCAGTGGATATGACCAAAGAGATGGGCGTTGTATCCAATATCAACTTCTTTGACCTATCCCACGTGCTGTCCATGCCTGCCTGGTCCTGGGGACTGGGAATGGCCAACAAGGATATTCGCGGCGGCTTCTGCCCCGGCGGTGCCCTTCGGATTCAAAAGCTTTTGGAAGTGATCCGCCATGGCCGTCTGGATACCACCAAGATTATCTCCCACAAGTTCAACGGCTTTGAAAAAATGGAAGACGCCTTTGACCTAATGGATAAAAAAGCTCCCGACCTGATCAAACCCATCGTTTATATGGATGCTCAGTAACCCATGCAAGGGACCGGCAGAGCAGCCGGTCCCTTTTCTTGCAACAAAAAAGGCCTTCCAGGTATTTTCTGGGAGGCCCTTTGTTTGGGTCCATTCTTGTTGATAGATCAGAAGCTTCCCCTGCGTTTGAACTCGGGGGTGAGAACGGTCCGGGTAGGAGGGTTGCGCCCCCGAATCAGCTCCAACAGGGTGGCCACCGCCCGGCGGCACATATCGTCTACCTTGTTGTCCACGCTGGAAAGCTCGGGGGAGGAGCACTCGCAGAGGATGGAGTCGTTAAACCCTACCACCGCCACATCCTCCGGTATCCGCAGATTGCGGTTTTGCAGGGCCTTGAGAGCCCCCAGAGCCAGCAGGTCCTCGCTGGCGACCACCGCATTGAAGGTCACCCCGGAATCGACCAGCCTGCCCACTCGCTCCTTGACAGCGTCGGCGTCCTTGGGCACCTGCAGGGTGAGAGCGGGGGAGTGGAAGATGTTGTAGTCGGCACAGCCCCGGGTAAAGCCTCTCCACTTGGAAAGACTGGCGTAGTTTTCGGTGTTTTCGATGTAGAGGATTTCCCGGCGATTTTCGGCTGCCAAAGCCCGCACCAAATGATAGACCGCGCCTTCTTCATCACAAAAGACACAGTAGGTGTTTGGAATATCTAAAGAGCCGTTGACCAGAATTACCGGAACCTGAGTGGCGGCCTGAGCAATATGCTCGTTGCTGGTCCGCTCCTGAAAAATGGAACCTACCAGAATCATAGCGTCCACCCGCTTGGAAAGAAGGAGCTGCATGTACCGGCTTTTTTCCGCAACATCGTTGCCGGTGCAGCAGAGAATCACGTCATAGCCCAATGTGCGCAGCTCGCTTTCGATGGTGGCAACCGCCCGGGCGTAGAACAAATCGCTGACGGTGGAGCAGAGAACCCCCACCATCTGAATGGAGCCCAGTCCCAAACCTCTGGCAAAGACGTTGGGAGTATACCCCATTTCCGAAATGACGCCTTCCACCTTTTGGCGGGTCTTTTCGGAGACGTTTTCCTTGCCGTTAATCACTCGGGAGACAGTGGCGATACTGACTCCTGCCAGCTTTGCAATATCGTAGATATTCAAAAAGATCCCCCTTTTGGGATGGATGCCCAATGTTAGCGCTGCCGCAACAAACCTTGTACCACAGCAGGCCGGGCCATCCGGCATCATCCCCACTTCAAAGCAGATAGTACCATATCTGCAGGGGCAAAGACAAGCCCTGATCGATGCCGGTGGATGGGCCTTAATTGTCAAAAAGCATGTAAGCCCTTACATTATAACCTGTGAAATTATGATTTTCAACTGTATTTATACCCAAAAAGCCGGGGCATTTCTGTGGACTCCACTAATTGACAATTGAGAGATATCAGTGTAAAATGATAAATTGTAAGGGCTTACATGAACGACGTAAAGGATATAATGAGTAAAAATGATAAGGAGTGAAACGGCATGATCATTTCTATGGAGAAGAATTTAGGCGGAAAAGTCGCAGTCGTTACCGGTGGCGGCGGCATTCTGTGCGGCAGCATGGCCAAGGCGCTGGGTGAATATGGCGTTAAGGTAGCGGTGCTGGACCTCAACGAGCAGGCGGCTCAAAAGGTGGCGGACGAGATCACCGCTGCGGGAGGACAGGCTATTGGTGTCAAGTGCAACGTGCTGGAGGTAGAGAGCATCCGCAAGGCTCACCAAAAGGTAAAGGAAGCCTTTGGACCCATCGATATCCTCATCAACGGAGCCGGCGGAAACCATCCCAAAGGCACCACCGACGGCGAGTTTTTCTCCCCCAGCGATCTGGATAAGGAAGGCTTTAAGACCTTTTACAACATGGATGCCGACAGTGTCCGCTTTGTATTTGACCTCAACTTTATGGGAACCCTGCTGCCTACCCAGGAGTTCAGCCGGGACCTGATCGAAAAAGGCGGTTCCATCCTCAACATCAGCTCGATGAACGCCTTTACCCCTCTCACCAAGATTCCCGCCTATTCGGCGGCCAAGGCAGCCATCTCCAACTTTACCCAGTGGCTGGCTGTGCACTTTTCCAAAACCAACATCCGGGTCAACGCTTTGGCACCCGGCTTTTTCCTGACCGATCAGAACCGCGCTCTCCTCACCAACGAGGACGGCAGCTACACGGCCCGCTCCGAAAAGATTCTGCGCAACACTCCCATGGGCCGCTTTGGTGTACCCGAGGAGTTGCTGGGCACCATGCTCTTCTTGCTGGATGAAAGCATGTCCGGATTTATCACCGGCGTGGTCATCCCCATTGACGGCGGATTTTCTGCTTACTCCGGCGTATAACCGGACAGTTCTAACAGAATATTATTAACAGGAGGTATATACGATGAAGCTTCGCAAGGATGCAAAATACGCATTAATGGTTCCGGCCAGCATGGGCCTTCGAATTACCCCTCACACCCGTCAGCCGGTGGCTGCTTCCAACCAGTTTTTACTTCAGGCAACCAGTGCAGAGGCCAATGTAGCCAGCATTTCCTCCTATCTGGGACTTCCCGTCAAAGTGCTCACCACCTTTGTAAAGGGCAGCCCCATGGCGGCCTTTATCAAGCAGGATCTCCGCTCCCGGGGGATGGAAATCGAAGGACCTGAGGTGGATCAGGGCGGCCCTTGGGGCTACCGCCACCAGTTCAACATTGCCGACAGCGGCTTTGGCATGCGGGGCCCCAGAGTCTGGAACGACCGGGCCGGTGAAGTGGGCCGCACCCTTAACGTCAAGGATTTTGATCTGGAGCGCATCTTTGGGGAAGAAGGAGTTCAGGTTCTCCACATGAGCGGACTCATTGCCGCCCTTTCTCCTGAGACCACCCAGTTCTGCCTGGAGCTAGCCAGAGCTGCCAAAAAACACGGCACTCTTATTAGCTTTGACCTCAACCATCGTGCCACCTTCTGGAAAGGCCGGGAAGAGGAGCTCCACCAGAGCTTTTCCGAAATCGCTTCCCTTGCCGATATTCTGGAGGGCAACGAGGAGGACTTCCAGCTCTGCCTGCGCATTCAGGGTCCCGAGGCTGGTGGCAAGGACTTGACCTCCAAAATCGACGGCTTTAAGGGCATGATTGAGCGGGTGAAGAAGCAGTATCCCAACACCAGTGTCTTTGCCAACACCCTGCGTCAGGTATTTTCCGCCAACGAGCACCTGTGGGGTGCCATCATGCTGGAAGGGGACAACTGGCATGTGGTAGAGCCTCGGGAAATTCCCATTCTGGACCGGATTGGCGGCGGCGACGGCTTTGTAGGCGGACTTCTGTACGGCATCCTCAAGGAGTGGGAGCCGGAAAAATGGTTGCAGTTTGCCTGGGCCACCGGTGCTCTTGCCACCACCATGCTCACCGACCACGCCCAGCCCGCCGACGAGGCTCAGGTTTGGGATATCTACAAGGGTAATGCCCGGGTGCAGCGGTAACGCTTCCGTTCCAATAAGGCTCAAAAATGCTCCATCAGCGGAAGGGCGCAGCAGGGCTGCCCCTTCGCACCGCTGAGAATCTCCTGGCACCTTCATCAATTGATTGGATGAAATTACTTGCAATTGAAAAAAACAATAGGAGGATATAATTTATGAGCAAAGCTGATATCGGTCTGGTTGGCCTGGCAGTCATGGGCGAAAACCTGGTTATGAATATGGAGAGCAAGGGCTTTACCGTTGCTGTCTACAACCGTACCACCGAAAAGGTGACCAACTTTGTAGAAGGTCGCGCCAAGGGCAAGAACATCATCGGTGCCCTTAACGTAGAAGACTTTGTGAACTCCCTGAAAAAACCCCGCCGCATTATGATTATGGTAAAGGCCGGTAAACCGGTGGACGCCACCATCGAGCAACTGATTCCCCATCTGGAAGAGGGCGACATCATCATCGACGGCGGCAACTCCCACTTCCCCGACACCATCCGCCGTGCTCAGTATGTGGAGAGCAAGGGCCTGCTGTACATCGGCACCGGGGTTTCCGGCGGCGAAGAAGGCGCTCTCAACGGCCCTGCCATCATGCCCGGCGGCTCCGAAGCTGCCTGGCCTCATGTCAAGGATATCTTCACCGCCATCTCCGCCAAGGCGGGGGAGGACCAGTCTCCCTGCTGCATCTGGATCGGCAAGGACGGCGCAGGCCACTTTGTCAAGATGGTTCACAACGGCATCGAATACGGCGACATGCAGCTGATCTGCGAAGCCTATGCCGTGATGAAGGACGTTCTCGGCATGACCAACGACGAAATCCACAAGACCTTTGCCGAGTGGAACGAAGGCCGTCTGGACAGTTACCTCATCGAGATTACACGGGACATCATGGGCTACAAGGATGAGAAGGGCAACTATGTGGTGGACGAGATTCTGGACACCGCCGGCCAAAAGGGCACCGGCAAGTGGACCAGCCAGTCCGCTCTGGACGAGGGTGTTGCCCTGACCCTGATCAGTGAAGCCGTGTTTAGCCGCTGCCTGAGCGCTCTCAAGGAGCAGCGCGTGGCCGCTGCCAAACAGCTCCAGAAAAAGAAGCTGGATGTCAAGATTGACCGGGCCGCCGTCCTCAAGGATCTGGAAGAGGCTCTGTTCTGCTCCAAGGTGGTCAGCTATGCTCAGGGCTACTCCCTGATGGCCACTGCTGCCGAAACCTTTGGCTGGACTCTGGATATGGGCGGCATCGCTATGATCTGGAGAGGCGGCTGCATCATCCGCAGCGCCTTCCTCAACGAGATCAAGAAGAGCTTTGAGGCTGATCCCAATCTGGCCAACCTGATGCTGGCTCCTTACTTTAAGGATGTTCTGGATCAGGGTCAGGAAGCTTGGCGCCGGATTGTCACTCTGGGTATTTCCAGCGCAGTGGCCGTGCCCGCCATGAGCTCTGCTCTGGCTTACTTTGACGGCTACTTTACCGATCGCCTGCCTGCCAACCTGCTGCAGGCGCAGCGGGACTACTTTGGTGCCCACACCTTTGAGAAGCTGGGTCACCCCCGCGGCGAGTTCTTCCATGTCAATTGGACCGGTAAGGGCGGCACTACCTCCGCCTCCACCTACTCGGTATAACATCATAGGCAGCGTCTCCTCTCCGAAGGCCGTGAGCCTTTGGAGAGAGAGGTCCTGCAAGAGGTACTTGCTGCTTTCCGGCAGAATACGTCGGGGGGCAGCCCCTCTATTTCCCGCCAAGAGACAAAACAGCATGGTGATTTGCAGTAGTGCGGGGGTTGTCTCGTTTGGCGCAAAACCTTGCACTACTCTGACGTTTTGTCCCATGAAACACATTATCAGTAAGGAGAAACAGCATGAAAGCTTTCGAACTCAAATTGCTGGCACCTCAGGGAAGGGGGTTGGAAATCGGCGAGATTCGCGGGTTTCTGGCTCAGGTTCTGGATGCCTGCGGCGAGGGGGGCGACACCCTGCTGCTGCCTCCCGATATGACCCGGCTTCATTCCGGCGCCAATGTACTGGCCCGGGAGATGTACGCTCTGGTTGGGGAGCGCACCCCCGCCGCTCAGGTTAAGGTGATGCCTGCTTTGGGCACTCACGATCCCATGAGCAAGGAGGAGAAGCTTGCCTTCTTTGGCGATAGCATCCCCGACGATGCCTACCTGATTCACGACTGGAAAAACGGCGTGGAAAAAATCGGGGAAGTGCCTGCCTCCTTTGTCAAAGAGGTATCCGAGGGCCTAATGGACGAGGATATCTTCATTGAAGTCAACCGGGAGCTTCTCAAACCCGAATACAAAGCCATCTTCTCTCTGGGACAGGTTGCCCCCCACGAAGTGGTGGGCATGGCCAACTACTCCAAGAACATTCTGGTGGGCGTTGGCGGCAACAACATCATCAACCAGAGCCATATGCTGGGGGCCATGTACGGCATGGAGCGAATGATGGGCCGGATCGACACCCCTGTCCGCAAGGTGTTTGACTACGCTCAGGAGCACTTCCTCTCCAAGCTGCCCATCGTCTACATCCTCACCGTCACCACCAACACTCCCGAGGGTGTGGCCATTCACGGCCTCTTTGCCGGAACCACCCGCGCTCCTTACGAGGAAGCCTGTGCTCTGGCCAAGGAAAAAAACCTGATCTTTGTGGATCAGCCCTTCAAAAAATGTGTGGTGTATCTGGATCCCGCCGAGTTTAAGAGCACCTGGCTGGGGAACAAGGCCATCTACCGCACCCGCATGGCCATGGCGCAGGACGGCGAGCTGATCATTCTGGCTCCCGGTGTGCGCAAGTTTGGAGAGGATGCCGAAAATGACCGTCTGATCCGCAAATATGGCTATGTGGGACGGGAAAACGTCATCGAGCTGTTTGGCAAGGAAGAGGATCTCCAAACCAACCAGAGTGTGGCGGCTCACCTGATCCACGGTTCTTCTGACGGGCGCTTTTCCATCACTTATGCCACTGCCCACCTGACCCAGGAAGAGGTGGAGGGGGCGGCTTTCCACTATATGCCTTACGAGGATGCTACCAAGCGCTATGACCCCACCCAGCTCAAGGACGGCTACAACACCCTGCCTGACGGGGAGGAAATCTTTTATATCAGCAACCCTGCACTGGGCCTTTGGTCCAAACCCTTCTAAATTGTCACATCGTATAGCAAGAGCCGGAGAAGCTATTATTCTTCTCCGGCTCTTTTGTGTGCAAAGAAAAATCCCCCGACCATGAATCGGGGGATTGAATGAACTATTTTGCGTATTCGATGGCTCTGTTTTCCCGGATGCAGTGGACCTTGATCTGACCTGGATAATCCAGTTCTTCCTCGATCTTTTTGCAGATTTCCCGGGCGGTGATGGTGAGCTGATCGTCGCTGATGATGTCGGGGCGCAGGAGCACCCGGATTTCGCGACCGGCCTGAATGGCGAAGGATTTTTCCACCCCGTTGAAGGAGTTGGTGATTTCCTCCAGCTTTTCCAGACGCTTGATATAGTTCTCGATGTTTTCCCGACGGGCTCCCGGCCGTGCGGCAGAGATGGCGTCGGCAGCCTGCACCAGACAAGCGATGGTGGTGCTGGGCTCCACGTCTCCGTGGTGGGCTTCGATAGCGTGGATCACGTCGTTGTTTTCCTTGTACTTGCGGGCTACATCCACACCGATCTGCACGTGGGAGCCTTCGATCTTGTGGGTGAGAGCCTTGCCAATATCGTGGAGGAGCCCGGCACGTTTGGCCAAGGCAACGTTGGCGCCAATTTCGGCAGCCATGACGCCGGCCAGATTGGCCACTTCGATGGAGTGCTCCAGCACGTTCTGTCCGTAGCTGGTGCGGTAGCGCATCCGGCCCAGAAGCCGTACCAGCTCGGGGTGGATTCCATGAACGCCGGTCTCCATCGAGGCGCGCTCTCCATCCTGCTTGATTTTGGCTTCCACTTCCCGCCCTGCCTTTTCCACCATTTCCTCAATGCGGGAAGGATGGATGCGGCCGTCCTGAATCAGCTTTTCCAGAGCGATGCGGGCAATTTCCCGTTTGACGGGATCGTGGCTGGAAAGAGTAATGGCTTCAGGAGTGTCGTCAATGATGAGATCGACGCCGGTCAGAGTTTCCAGAGTGCGGATATTGCGGCCCTCTCGTCCGATGATGCGGCCCTTCATCTCGTCGTTGGGCAGGGGTACTACCGAGACGGTGACTTCGGCCACGTGGTCGGAGGCAATGCGCTGAATGGCTTGGGAAACGATGCTGCGGGCCTTATCTTCGGCCTCTTCCCGGATTCTTTGCTCGGTAGCGGCAATCCGCAGAGCTTTATCCCGGGTCAGTTCGTCGTCCAGATTGGCAAGAAGATACTCTTTGGCCTGTTCGGTAGAAAATCCTGAAATCTTTTCCAGCATTTCGAACTGATGGTGCTTGACCATTTCTGCTTCCTGCAGAGTTTTTTCGGCGTTTTGCAGTTTGAGCTGCAATTCTTCTTCCTTTTTTTCCAGCTTGTCGGAACGCTTTTCTAGGGACTCTTCCTTTTGCTGGGTACGGCGTTCCAGCCGGGTGATTTCGCTGCGTCGCTCTTTCATTTCCCGCTCGGCTTCGGTGCGCATCTTATGGATTTCGTCCTTTGCCTCTACCAGAGCTTCCTTCTTTTTGCTTTCAGCATTTTTGATCGCTTCGCTTACAATGCGCTTGGCTTCGTCTTCTGCGTTTCCAAGCTCGGCCTCTGCAACCCGCTTTCTATACTGAACGCCCACAAAAAAGGCGATAACAGCTCCAATTAAAAGTGTGACTATGCTGGCCACCAAGGTAAAAACTGTCTCTTTCGGCATAAATTGGTCGGACCTCCTTTACTATTAAATTTTCAAAGTACCAGTATTGATTAAAGCGCATGATTACGCTTGCTAACCACTACTACGTATTCTTAATTATTTTATCCTTATTTGGTAATAATGTCAAGATATAAGACCCTTTTGGAAGCCTTTTTTGCAAGATAATCTGTATTATTTCCCATAAAAGCATCCTCACCTTGACAAGGAAGAAAAATAGTGATAGCATGAAGCTGATATTTAAGAATGCGTTGACGAGGAAGCGAACGGGCAATAACCTTCGCCCCAGAGAGGGAGCGCCATCGGCTGCAAGCGCCCCGCGAAGAACCTGTTTCGACACCGCCTCCGAGTGGATGTAAGGCCGATCTTGGCGTAAGCATCCCGTTTTCCTGCGTTAAGGGAGCAGAGTGGCGCAGGCAATTTTGCGCAACTTGGGTGGAACCGCGGAGCATGGCTTCGTCCCAATTGGGACGGGGCTTTTTTGTTTTAAAAAGCAAATCAGGAACTATAAATGCAATCGGGTAGGAATACCCGCATTCTACAGGAACGGAGAAGATGAATATGCTGAACATTACCCTCAAGGGTGGAGTGGTCAAGGAATTTGAAGCAGGCACCACGGTGCTGGAGGTAGCCAAATCTCTGGGAGGCGGTTTCTACAAGCAGGTGTACTGTGGCATGGTGGACGGGGAAGTGGTGGATCTACGCTATCCCCTGGCAAAGGACTGCGAGCTGATCCTCTGCACCTTTGAGGACGAGGCGGGCAAAAAAGCCTTTTGGCATACCGCCACCCACGTGATGGCCCAAGCCGTCAAGCGGCTCTATCCCGAAACCAAACTGGCCATCGGCCCCGCCATCGAAGGGGGCTTCTACTACGATTTTGACCGCAAGCCCGCCTTTGGTCCCGAGGACTTGGAAAAGATCGAAGGGGAGATGAAGAAGATCGTCAAGGAGGCTCTGCCCATCCAGCGGTTTACCCTGCCGGTGGACGAAGCTTTGGAGCTGGTGAAGGACGAGCCCTACAAGCAGGAGCTGATTAAAGAGCATGCAGATGCGGGGGAAGAAATCTCCTTCTACCGCCAAGGGGAGTTTACCGATGTCTGCGCCGGCCCCCACCTCACCGATACGGGCAAGGTCAAGGCCTTCAAGCTCACTGCCACCAATGCCGCCTACTGGCGCGGGGATCAGAACAACCAGACCCTGAGCCGGATTTACGGCACCGCCTTCCCCAAGGCGGCACAGCTACAGGAGCATCTGGAGCGGATTGAGGAGGCCAAGCGCCGGGATCACCGGAAGCTGGGCAAGGAGCTGGAGCTCTTTGCCATGCTGGAAGAAGGCCCGGGCTTTCCCTTCTGGCTGCCCAAGGGCATGGTGCTGAAAAACCTGCTGATGGAGTACTGGCGGGAGGTTCATAACCGCTGGAACTACGTGGAGATTTCCAGCCCCATTATGCTCAACAAGGAGCTCTGGCTGCGCAGCGGCCACTGGGACCACTACAAAAACAACATGTACACCACCGTCATCGACGAGCAGGACTTTGCCATCAAGCCCATGAATTGCCCCGGCGGCATGCTGGTCTATCAGCAGAAGCCCCACTCCTATAAGGACCTGCCCCTGCGTCTGGCGGAAATCGGTCTGGTTCACCGCCACGAGATGTCGGGCGCCCTTCACGGCCTGATGCGGGTGCGCTGCTTCAATCAGGACGACGCCCACATCTTTATGACCAAGGATCAGATCAAGGATGAAATCAAGAATGTGGTCAAGCTCATCGATGAGGTGTACTCCACCTTTGGGTTTCGCTACCACATCGAGCTTTCCACCATGCCAGAGGACCACATGGGCTGCGACGAGGACTGGGAGGCGGCCACAGGTGCTCTGCAGGAGGCCATCACCGAGCTGGGGATGAGCTTTGTCATCAACGAGGGTGATGGAGCCTTCTACGGTCCCAAGCTGGACTTCCATCTGGAGGACTGCATCGGCCGGACCTGGCAGTGCGGAACCATTCAGCTGGACTTCCAGATGCCGGAGCGGTTCGAGCTGGAATACACCGGAGCCGACAACCAAAAGCACCGCCCCATCATGATTCATCGGGTGGCCTTTGGCAGCATCGAGCGGTTTATCGGCATCCTCATCGAGCAGTTTGCCGGGGCTTTCCCCCTGTGGCTCAACCCGGTTCAGGTGTCGGTGATTCCCATTGGGGACGCCCATTTGGGCTATGCCAAGCAGGTGGTGGAGCAGCTGACCAAGGCCGGGATGCGGGTCAAGCTGGATGACCGCAACGAGAAGATGGGCTACAAAATTCGGGAAGCTCAGGTGCAGAAGATCAACTACATGCTGGTGATCGGCGACCGGGAGATGGAAAACGGTCAGGTAGCGGTTCGTTCCCGCAAGGAAGGGGACAAGGGTGCTGTTACCCCCGAGGAGTTCTTGGCCTCCGCTTTGGAGGAGATCCGAACCAAGGCAAATTAGCGGTAGGGGGGCTGTGGCGCATTCTCAATGGGGCCCTGCCCCAACCCCTTTGTAATCCGCAACATGTTTGGATTCTTCCCGTTGCTCCCCGGCGGCGGAAAATGGCCCGCTCGCTGCATTTCGGGTAAAGCCGAAATGACCCTCACTGGTTTTGGAGGAACTGCTTTTATTGATAGTAAGGCGCGGGATACATTGTATCCCGCGCCTTAGCATTGCAAGGGGTGAAGAACTCCCCCCATCGATCGCCCAATTCCGCCGATTTCCCATATTTTCCTAAATGGATTGACAAGCCCTGCCCCTCCTGCTACAATAATTTTAAGGCCCGGAAAAAAGCAGGGCCACGCATCTCCTTCGGGCGGCAACCCTTGGGAGACTGTAGGGTGAACTACCCACCTCTACAACCGGAACATCCGGCGCGCAGCAACCTTATTATACCGCACACAGGCACCCATTTCAAGCGGTGTTTTTGGGGCGCACGTAGGGGTTAGGGGTATTATGGTACCCCTTTTTCACCTATGTGCGCTCTTCTTTTTTTTCGCGGCCTGCGGGAAGTGGGGGTCGGGCAGCCGGCCCCTACCCGCGATTACGCGAAAGGGGCAAAACACATGTCAACAACAAAGATGGACGATTTGGGACGGATTTTGCTTCCCCGGGAGGTGCGGGAAGCGCTGGAATGGGACGAGGGCACCCAGCTGGAAATTGGATGGCCCGACCCTGTCGCCAAAAGCGTGGTGATTCGCCAGGCCCGGCCCCGATGTTCTCTGTGCAGGAAAAACAGCGAGGGCCTCACGTCCGTTGATGGCGGCTGGGTTTGCCCGGACTGCCGTGCCGCGCTCACCGGTCCATAAACACGCTCCATCCACATCAAGCAGCCCAAGGCCCCTACAGCAAGGGCTTGGGCTGCTTGCACGTTGAAATACCCAGCGAGGGGAACTCTATAGCGGCAAAACAATCCCCTCCTGCACGGATGTGCGAGAGGGGATTGATTCTAAAGAGTTTAGCGGGGCGCAGGGCGGAGCCTCCCAAAAGGGTAAAGCTATTCCATCAGAGAAAAGACAAGCTCGGAGTAGGCGGCGGGGTTTTCCACCCCAAGACCTGCCATCAGCTCTGCCTGATGGTAGAGAATCTGAGCGTACCGCTTGGCTGTTTCCGGCTGGTCGGCTTGCAGTTCCTTCATCTTGGCCAGAACGGGATGGTCGGCGTTCAGCTCCAGAATTCGCTCTGCCTTGGCCCCTGCTTCCGGCTGGACGGCATTGAGGTACTTCTCCATCTCAAAGGAGAGAGAGCCTCCTGCCGTCAGGCAAACCGGCTGGCTGCGCAGCTTGTGGGAGAGCTTGACCTCCTTGACGCTGTCCCCCACCGCTTCCTTGACAAAGGTGAGCAGGTCGCCCAGTTCCTCCTCCTGTTTTTTCAGCTGCTCCTTTTCCTCCTCGGTCTCCAAGTCCAGATCGTCCCGGTTGACGGATTTAAAGGGCTTCTCGTCGTATTCCATCAGAGTTTGGGCCACAAACTCGTCCACCTCGTGGGTGAAGTAGAGGATTTCGTATCCCTTTTCCCGAACCAGCTCGGCCTGAGGCAGAGCCTCGATGAGGGCGGCGGTCTCTCCCGTGGCGTAGTAGATGTCCTTTTGGTCTTCCTTCATCCGGGCCCGGTACTCGGCCAGAGTGGTGAGAGCTTCCCCGGCGGAGGAGGAGAAGAGGAGCAGGTCCTTGAGGGAATCCTTCTCCCGGCCAAAGTCCTGAAGTACCCCGTACTTGAGCTGCAGGCCAAACTGGGCGAAGAATTCTTCATAGTGTTCCCGGTCGTCCTTTTGGAGCTTGAGCAGCTCGTTTCGAATCTTCTTTTCGATGTTGCCTGCGATGACCTTCAGCTGGCGGCTGTGCTGTAGCATCTCCCGGGAGATGTTGAGGGAAAGGTCGGGGGAATCCACCACACCCCGGACAAACCGGAAGTGCTCGGGGATTAAATCTTCGCACTTGTCCATAATCAGCACGCCGCTGGAATAGAGCTGCAGTCCCTTTTTGTAATCCTTAGTGTAGTAGTCGTAGCTTGCCTTGGCGGGAATAAACAGAAGTGCTTTGTAGCTGACCACCCCTTCGGCATCCACATGGATAGCCTTGATGGGGTCGGTGAAATCAAAGAACTTGTCCCGGTAGAAGGCGTAGTAATCTTCCTGAGTCACTTCACTTTTGCTGCGCTGCCACACCGGAACCATGCTGTTAAGGGTTTCCAGCTCGTAGTAGGTTTCGGTTTCCGCAGGCCTGTCCTCGGTCTCGGTGCCTTCGATGGCGCGGTGCTTCTCCCGCTCCATCTGAATGGGATAGCGGATGTAGTCGGAATATTTTTTCACCAGCCCGGCTAGGGTGTACTCCCGCAAAAAGCGGCTGTAATCCTCGTCCTCGGTGTCGGCCTTAATCTCCATAATCACGTCGGTGCCCACGGTTTCCCGCTGGGCCTCGGTGATGGTGTAGCCGTCCGCCCCGGAAGATTCCCACTTCCAAGCCTGATCTTCCCCCCAAGCCCGGCTGACGACGGTGACCTTGTCGCTGACCATAAAGGCGGAATAAAAGCCCACCCCAAACTGGCCGATGATGTCGATGGGGGCGGTGCCGTCCTCCCCCTTGGGCAGATTGGAGGATTCCAGATTCTGTTTAAAATCCAGGGAGCCACTTTTGGCAATGGTGCCCAGATTCTTTTCCAGCTCCTCCCGAGTCATGCCGATGCCGTTATCCGTCACGGTGATGACGCGGTTTTCCTCATCCCGGTTGATGCGGATCAAGAAGTCATCCCGGCTCATGCCAACGCTCTCGTCGGTCAAAGACTTGTAGCAGAGCTTGTCCACCGCGTCGCTGGCGTTGGAGAGAATCTCCCGCAAAAAGATCTCTTTATGGGTATAGATCGAGTTGATCATAAGGTCCAAAAGCCGCTTGGATTCGGCCTGAAAGGCTTTCTTTTCCACCATACATCGCTCCGTTTCCCTGTGTGTTGTCGTTTGACTGGCACTCGCAAATGCAGAGTGCTAACATTCTCAGTTTAGCTTCCTGCCGGACGAATGTCAAGTAGGGGACCGGGGGTTTTACAGATTCTTAACAAATCTGCCTTTTGCCGGGGCGTGGGAACTTGACAAATGCCCGAGAATTAAGATATAATATCTTCCAAATGGGCGATGATGGGGAAGAAGTAGCTTTGCAAAAACCGCTTTGCAGAGAGCCTCCGGTAGGTGGAAGGGGGCAAGCGGATGCAGCGCGAATACATCTCCGGAGCCGCCTCCTGAACTGCGGCGCAAAAAGGGAGGACGGGAGCACCCGTTACAGTGCATGGGTGAGTATCACCCGGTAAGGCCGTGGGCGGAGACGCCACGGCAAATAGAGGTGGTACCGCGATGGTTTTGTCGCCCTCTGTTGGAATGAATTCCGGCAGAGGGATTTTTGTGTTTGGCGGTTGCCAATACTAGAGAAATGGAAGACTTAGTACGGGGAAGGAGAAAGGCAATGACACTGTTCGAGGAGTTGGGCCGCAGAGGGCTGATTGCTCAGATGACCCATCCGGAGGAAATTGAAAAGAGAATGAATGAGGGAGGGCTTACCTTCTACATCGGCTTTGATGCCACCGCCGACTCCCTGCATGTGGGACACTTTTTGCAGCTGACCATCATCAAGCGAATGCAGCAGGCGGGCCACATGCCCATTCTGCTGCTGGGCACCGGCACCACCATGGTGGGGGACCCCAGCGGCCGCACCGATATGCGCCAGATGCTCACGATGGACGAAATCAACTACAACGCCGACCGCTTTTTGGAGCAGATGGGCCGCATTGTGGACATCAGCCCCGAAAAGGCCATTGTGGCCCGCAACGGGGACTGGCTGATGAAGCTCAACTACGTGGAGATGCTGCGGGATGTGGGAGTTCACTTTTCTGTCAATAAGATGCTCAGCTACGACTGCTTTAAATCCCGGTGGGACAAAGGACTCTCCTTCATCGAGTTCAACTATATGATCATGCAGAGCTACGACTTTTTGGAGCTGTACCGCCGCCACAACTGCGAGATGCAGTTTGGGGGCAACGATCAGTGGTCCAACATCATTCAGGGTGTGGATCTGGTTCGCCGGGTGGAGCAGAAGGACGTGTATGGCATGACCTTTACTCTGCTGGCTACCAAGGACGGCAACAAAATGGGCAAGACCTCCAAAGGCGCCGTCTGGCTGGACCGGAACAAGACCAGCCCCTACGAGTTTTTCCAATACTGGCGCAATGTGGATGATGCCGATGTCATCAACTGCCTGAAGCTGCTCACCTTTGTCCCCATCGAAGAGATTGAGGAAATGGAACAGTGGGAGGGCAGTCAGCTCAACAAGGCTAAGGAAATTCTGGCTTGGGAACTGACCAAGGACGTTCACTCCAAGGAGGATGCTGACGAGGCTCTCAAAACCGCCCGGAACCTGTTTGCCGGCGGGGATGCGGAACATATGCCCTCCACCACGCTGACCGCAGGGGATTTGACTGATGACGCTATCAACATCATGGATCTTTTGGTGCAGACCAAGCTCTGCCCCTCCAAGGGAGAGGCCCGGCGGCTGATCCAGCAGAAGGGGATCAGCCTGGATGCCGGAACCGGGGAGTATGAGCAGGTCGCAGACATCGGTCTTGCCCTTTCTAGGGATGCTCTGGTTGCGGGAATCATCCTGCGCAAAGGCAAAAAAGTGTTCCACCGTGTGACGATGGAATCATAACGCCTGCTATTGCGGCGGCGCATCATAAAAGGGAGAACCCCTCCGATGAGGTGGTTCTCCCTTGTTTGTTTGTGTGGCCCAAGGCTCAAGTAGCGGCGATACCGCTACTTTAAAAAATCCCGGTAAATCAGGCTGGGCTGAATATCCCTGTTGTCCTGATACTTGCCGCTGTTGTAGAGCCGGTGCTCTCCCTCAATCTTGTGGTAGTAGATCTGGCAAATTTCCACCATGGGGTAGATGCGCACCGGATGCACACAGTGGATTTCCAGCGTCCAGTAGCCGGAAAAGCCGATGTCCCCGAACCCTGCCGTCACGTGGATAAACAGCCCCAGTCGCCCAATGGAGGAGCGGCCCTCCAGCATGGGGACAAAGTGGTCGGTGGCGGTGTGCTCCAAGGTGCGCCCTAAATAGAGTACACCCGGTTCCAGCACCAGCCCTTCCGGAGGAATGAGAATCCGCCGGGTGGATAGAGGCTGTTTCATATCCAGCACCGGGTCGGTATAGACCAGCAGCTCGTTGTGGAGCCGCAGGTTGCAGCTATTGGGGCCCACCAACTTTTCGTCAAAAGGGGTGATGGCAATCCGCCCCTCTTTCACCTGCCGGATAATCTCCAGACCGGACAGTATCATAAGGTTGTCCCTCCGCTATTTGAATTGGCCTGACTATAGGCAAAAGCTACTCCTCCAGTAGCTTTCGTAGCACTCTGCTGCGCTGCTCATGGGTTACCCCAATGTGGGAAAGATAGGGCTCCACGCCGCCGTATCGGCTATTCAGATACTCCAGTGTTACCCGCATGGCTTCCGGAGGAGAGGTTAGGGCATAGGCAGGGACGTAATGGGGCCGCTCCCCGGGGGCCGGAGGAGCCAAATGCTCACTGAGGCTGTAATCCGCCACAATCAGGTCCTCTTCCACCCCGGCCAGAGCCAGCAGAAGCATGGTCACCATGCCGGTGCGATCCTTTCCCGCGGTGCAGTGGAACAAAAAGCCGCTGCAAAGAGGGTTGGCAAACAGCTCGAACACTTGGGCGAAGCTGTGACCGGCATTGTCCAGAAGGCCCAGATACATTTCCTCCAAAGAATCGGGGAAACTCATCTCCCCGGCCACCACACTGGAGTTAATGTAGTCCAGCATAGGCACATGATGGAAGGTAAACTCCGGGAGGTTTTCCACGGGATCGGGCATCTGCTCCCGCTCCACCCGGGAGCGCAGGTCGATGACGCAGTGCACTCCCAGATCCAGTAGAGTCTGTCGGCCCTTTTCGCTCAGGTCGTAGAGAGACCCTGCCCGCAAAAAGCGCCGGGGTTGGATGCGTTTGCCGTCGCGGGTGGGGTATCCCCCCAAGTCCCGCACATTGAAAGAGCCTTCCAGCTCTAACACTTGGCGGCGAACATCAAACCCGGCCATCAATATCCATACTCTCCGCCTAGAATAATCACATGAATTCTGCCGGGATGTCTTTGCCAGCGGGAAATCAGCTCCTGCGAGCAGATGCGCTCGGGGGAGGAGCAGTCCTGACAGCGGCCGATGGCGACACAGGGTGTCTTTTTGCTCAGACGCCGGGCGTTGGCAGGGGCGGCGATGGACCGCATTCTGTCGGCGGCGGCGTCCAGATCGGTGACGATTTTGTTATAGCCCGCCACCACAATCACCTTTTTAGGTCCCCAAATCAAGGCGGCCAGACGGTTGCAGTGGCCGTCGATGTTGTAAAGCTCCCCCTCCTCGGTGATGGCGTTGGAGCTGGTGAGGTACACATCGCAGCTCATGGCCTGATGAAAAACCTCCTCCTGGTCTGCCTGAGGATGGTACCGGTCGTAATACTCAAAACGGCCGCTCTTTAGATAATCCAGTACCCCGGTTTCGTCCAGCGTGACAGAGCCGCCCACCGAGCAGCTGCATCCCTGAGGCATCAGCTCATCCAAACGCTGAAGCAGCAGCTCCGGCGTTTCGATATACTCGGCCTCAAAGCGGTTTTTCCGCAGGGCATCCAGGGTGAGGTCAATGTGCTTTTGAATGGTTTCGCGCAGATGTTTGTCCAAATCGGTCCCCCCTGAAAAGATAATGATATGCATCAAGTATACCCCAATGGTGCAAGCTTTTCAACCGGGGACTTGCATCCGGAGCAGTGGGGCGGTATACTAAATAAAGTAACGAGAGCGCAAGGAAGGAGGCCGCCAGCTGTGAATGGCTTTTCCCGGATCGGCAGCAGCAAAATCAGCCTGCGAGAAGTGGAAAAAATTGTGGATCGGCTAGAGATTTTTCCCTCCGACAATCTGACCTTTTGCAGCTCCCAATCGGTGACGGTGGCCGCCCTGCAGATGCAGGCCAAGCCCTATGGCTCTCTAGCGGAATATGTGGTGGATATGAACCTCTACATTGCCGATGCCGTCAACCGCAGAGCCCAGCTCATCTGCTTGCCGGCCTATGCGGGCCTGCTTCCCATGAGCTTTATCCCCCAGTTTCAGGCTCACGCCCAGCGCCTGACCTCCACGGGAGAGCAGGACTGCCCCGTGGACCCTCAGGGCCTCAACGATGCGCTTTCTTATCTATCTGATGAGACTTTTGACGCTTACTTCTATACCATGTCCACTCTGGCAGCCCACCACCAAGTTTATATTATGGCAGGTTCCACCCTCTACTTTGAAGAAAGCGAGCTTTGCCACCGGGCCTTCTTTTTTAACGGAGAAGGGGAGCTGGCCGGCTATCAGGATAAGATTGCCGAGGGCCCCCTGGAGCTGGAGCTACAAATCCCTCCGGAAACCGAGGTCAAGCTCTTTGAAACCCCCATGGGGCCTGTGAGTATCCTCATCGGCTCCGATGCCTACAACTTTGAATGCGCCCGCATTGCAAGCCGGTTGGGAGCCAAAATCATTCTTTGCCCCAACGCCTTTCTGAATGAGTACACCCCGGTGGATTCTTCTTTGGGGCCCAACATGAGGGCTCAGGAAAACCGGATGTACGCTGTGCAGAGCAGTCTGGTGGGGGAGACGGGGCTGGGCTTTTCTCTGGAAGGGGGAGGGCGAATCTTTGCCCCCAACGAGCTGCTCCGCCACAAAAACGGAGTAGTGGCCAAAACTTCCGGCCGCCACGAGCCGGACATTATCTGCATCAGTCTGGATCTGGACCGGCTGGATGCTATCGGCAATCCCTATACGCAGGATAAAAACCGCGAGTTTATGCAACAATACATTGACCGCCTGTACTGATCGTCTGCTCCATATTATAAGAAGGAGGCCAAGGCCTTGAACCTGCCCAACAAGCTTACCATGCTGCGCATTTTTATGATTCCCCTGTTCCTTATCTGTTTTTTGATGTCCAGTATTCCCAACCACTATCTGTGGGCGCTGTTGGTCTTTGGGCTGGCCTCCCTCACCGATATGGCCGACGGTATGATCGCCCGCAAACAGGGGCTGGTCACCGACTTTGGCGTGCTAATGGACCCTCTGGCCGACAAGCTGCTAGTCATGGCCGCCATGATCTGCTTTATTCCGGCAGGGATTGTCCATGCGGTGGTTGTCATCGTGATTCTTGCCCGGGAGTTTTTAGTCACTTCCATCCGGCTGGTGGCGGCGGGCAAGGGGATCGTCATCGCTGCTGACAAGCTGGGCAAGCTGAAAACCATCAGCCAGATGATCTGGATCTGTCTGGGCCTTCTGTGGCTGGGGCTGGAAGGCTGGGGGGGGGCTGCCGCTTTGTGGTACCTCTATCAGTTCTTTACCGGGCTGACGGTGTCTCTAACGGTGGTATCCGGCTTCAATTACACGGTAAAAAATCGCTCTCTCTTTTCCGTAGCATAGCTATTGGATACGAAATTAAGGGAAAAATTTTGTTAAAAAGCCGGGGGCATCTTGCGCCGGCCCGACATATACTGTAAAATAGATTCAATATCTGCGAAGATCGGGGAAGAGTACCTGCATCCTTCCGATTCCACCACAGAGAGTGCCGTCACCGGCTGAAAGCGGCAGAGGGAAGAGGAACGCAGGGAAGTGCGCCCCGGGAGCAGGCGTTAACAGCGCCCGCCTTGCCTGCGTTACCGGGCTGCCAAGAGATAAATCAGAGTGGAACCGCGGAAAAACCCGCCTCTGTTGTGCTGTCATAGGCACTGCGGGGGTATTTTTATAGCTCCCGCACACAACTTGCAGTGGGAGTGATTTTTGTGTTCAAGGAAATGAAGGCAGATATCCAGGCAATCCGGGAACGGGATCCGGCGGCCAGAAGCGCTCTGGAAGTGTTGTTGCTGTATCCGGGGCTCCACGCTCTGATGCTTCACCGTCCCGCCCACTGGCTCTACAAAAAGGGCCTGCCCTTTCCCGCCCGCGCCATCAGTCAGTTTTCCCGCTTTTTGACGGGGATCGAAATCCATCCCGGGGCCAAAATCGGCCGGGGAATCCTCATCGACCACGGCTCGGGTGTGGTCATCGGCGAGACGGCCGAGGTGGGGGACGGCTGCACCCTTTATCAGGGGGTAACTTTGGGGGGCACCGGAAAGGACACCGGCAAGCGCCACCCCACTCTGGGGAAAAACGTAATGGTGGGGAGCGGCGCCAAGATACTGGGTCCCTTTCAGATTGGGGACGGAGCCAAGGTAGCTTCCAACGCCGTAGTGCTGCAGCCCTTGCCGGAAGGCGCCACCGCCGTAGGCGTTCCCGCCCGGGTGGTGCGGGTCAAGGGCAAAAAGGTGCGCCAGCAGCTGGACCATGTCCACATCCCTGACCCGGTTTCTCAGGAGCTGTGCAAGCTGCAGGTGGAACTGCGCCGTCTGCGGGAGCGAATGGATCAAATTGAACAGGAAACAATAAAACAGGACGTTCATCAAAAAGAGGAGAGCAACCATGAAGCTGTATAATACCCTGACCCGCCAAAAAGAGACCTTTGTTCCTCTGGAGAAGGGACGGGTCAAGATATACGCCTGCGGACCTACCGTCTACAACTACATCCACATTGGAAACGGTCGGCCCATCTGCGTCTTTGACGTGTTGCGCCGCTATCTGGAATACAGGGGCTATCTGGTCACCTTTGTCCAGAATTTCACCGATGTGGACGATAAGATCATCAGGAAGGCCAACGAGGAAGGAGTCTCTCCCGAAGAGATTGCAAACCGCTATATTATGGAGTACGAAATCGACGCCAAGGGCCTTGGCGTACGGGAGGCCACCATCCATCCCAAAGCCACCGAGACCATGCCGGAGATCATTGCGCTGGTCAAGGAGCTGGAGGATAAGGGCTACGCCTATGCGGTAGAGGGCAACGTCTACTTCCGCTCCCGGAAGTTTGAGGGGTACGGCAAACTGAGCCACCAGCCTCTGGAGGAGTTGGAGGCGGGAGCCCGTATCGATGTGGCTGATCAGAAGGAGGACGGCCTGGATTTTGCCCTGTGGAAATCCGCCAAGCCGGGGGAGCCCTCCTGGGATTCTCCTTGGGGCAAAGGAAGACCTGGCTGGCACATTGAGTGCTCTGCCATGGTCCGCAAGCATTTGGGCAACTCCATCGATATCCACTGCGGCGGGCAGGACCTGATTTTCCCCCACCACGAAAACGAAATCGCCCAGAGTGAGTGCTGCACCGGGGAACATTACGTGCGGTATTGGATTCACAACGGGTATATCAACGTTGACAACAAGAAGATGTCCAAGTCTGCGGGTAATTTCTTCACCATCCGGGATGTGGCGGAAAAGTACGGCTACGAGCCCATCAAGTTCCTGTACCTGCAGGCTCATTACCGCAGTCCCATCAACTATAGCTTTGAAATTTTGGAGCAGTGTAAAGCTGCCCTGGACCGGCTCTATAGCTGTCGCGACAACCTGGATTTTTCCATGAAAAATCACGGGGAAAAGGACGGCAGCGAGCAGGAGTTCTACTCCCTGTTGGAGCAGCGCAGAGGCCAGTTTGTCGCCGCCATGGACGACGACCTCAACACCGCCGACGGCCTGGCCGCCCTCTTTGATCTGGTGCGGGACTGCAACACCTATTTTTCCGTTACCCGCTCTTTAAGCGCCGCTCAGGCAGCGGTTGCTCTCTTTGATGAGATTTGCTCCGTGATGGGGATTCTGTACAACCGCAAGGCTCCCCAGTCTCTGGATGCGGAAATAGAAGGGCTGATTGAGGAGCGTCAGCAGGCCCGCAAAGCCAAAAACTTTGCCCGGGCCGACGAAATTCGGGATCAGCTGGCAGCTCGGGGCATCCGTCTGGAAGATACCCCCCAAGGCGTCAAATGGCATCAGGATTAATAAAGATTATTTAAGGAATATACCATAGCTGACAAGCGGCCGCCGCAGGGTTTTCTCCTGAGATGGCCGCTAATTTTTTGTTGTAAAATTTTCTATAAAAATTATCGCATCAGACATATACTGCTAACAGCAGATTCCATGGCTTTGATCCCAAAGAAGGAAGAATTGCCGATTCTGGGAGAAAAGCCCTGCACTTTGGCTCGACAAAAAGCCTTTCAATACTATCTTATCCTCCACTTTATCGAACGAGAAAACGTAATATTCACCATTTTTGCCATAAGTTTTCTGTAACTATTGCTTGAAAACGGTTTCGATGGTAAAATAGAAAGAATCATTATATTTGAGGTGAGAGGAATGAGTGAACAAAATCAAAATGCGGGCCATAGTCCATCCGCTCCGGAAAAGAAAGGCTTTACCGGCAGCGTGGGCTATGTAATGGCCGTAGCAGGTTCCGCAGTGGGACTGGGAAATATCTGGCGGTTCCCCTACTTGGCCGCAAAATATGGTGGCGGAATGTTTCTGCTGGTTTACCTGATTCTGTTGGTAACCTTTGGCTATACCCTGATTATCTCAGAAACCGCTCTGGGCCGCATGACCGGCAAAAGTCCTGTAGGTGCCTTTGGCACCTTTGGCAAAGGCCTGCACTTTAAGCTTGGCGGTTGGGTCAACGCGATTGTACCTATGCTGATTGCCCCGTATTACTGTGTCATCGGTGGTTGGGTGGTCAAGTATTTGTTTGAGTATATGATCGGCAACTCCCAAAATGTGGTGGAAGACGGCTATTTTGGAAACTTTATCTCATCTCCCATGGGGATGGAAGTTTGCTTCTTGCTTTTTGCCGCCATGGTAATTGTGGTGGTGTTTTGCGGTATTGTCAACGGTGTGGAAAAAACCTCCACCATCATGATGCCGATTCTGCTAGTATTGGCGGTTATCATTGCGGTCTACTCCATGACCCGCCCCGGTGCCATGGAAGGCGTCAAGTATTTCCTGATTCCCGACCTGAGCAAGTTCTCCCTTCTGACCGTAGGCGCTGCTCTCGGGCAACTGTTCTTTTCCCTTTCCATTGCCATGGGGATTTTGTACACCTACGGCTCCTATATTCAAAAGGATGTAGATATTGAAAAAACCACCAAGCAGGTGGCGATATTCGACACCTCCGTTGCCATGCTGGCCGGCCTGATGATCATCCCTGCTGTGTTTGCCTTTTCCGGCGGAGATGCCGACGCCCTCAACTCTGGCCCCTCTTTGATGTTTATTACCATTCCCAAGGTGTTTGCCAGCATGGGTCTGGGTAGCATTGTTGGTGCCGCCTTTTTCCTAATGGTTCTGTTTGCCGCCCTGACCAGCGCCATCTCCCTGATGGAGACCGGCGTTGCCACCTTTCAGGATCAGACCGGATGGAGCCGCAATAAATGCGGTGTACTGATGAGCCTCATCATCATCACCGTGGGAACCCTCTGTGCCTTTGGCTTTAACATGTGGGATTTCATTCAGCCCTTTGGCATGTCGGTGCTGGACTTTTTGGATTTTATCACCAACTCCATTATGATGCCCATTGGTGCCCTGTGCACTTGCCTGCTGATTGTGCGGGTGGTGGGACGCAAAAAGATTGGGGAAGAAATCAAAGCGTCCTCTCCCTTCCAGCTGCAAAAAATGTACAACCTTTCCGTTGCCTATTTGGCTCCCATCTGCCTGATTGCCATTCTGCTGCTTTCCGTTGGCAGCGTTTTGGGATGGATCACCATCTAACTCCAACGCAAAACATACTGGGACAACCTATGAGATCATGAAAAGAGCGCCTTCCGCCGCTGGAAAACAGCGATGGAGGGCGCTTGTTGCATCTGTCGGATGGACGTGGTTCTATAGAGGCAGTGCGTAGAAGCGCTCTGCCTCGCAGGTGACGAGAAGCTTTGCCTTGGGCGCAACGGACTGAAACTGGCTGCGGTAGAGGGCAGACACCGTCTCGTCGGCCGAAACCACAACGGTATGGGGATGGAGGCTCTGGATGGTTTGGGGGGTGTAGTAGACCCGGCCCTTGTCGTTGCGGCCGTGGTGAGAGAGCTTGATGATCCCTACCTGCCCGACCGCATGGCGGCGGCAGCTTTGGGCAACGTGAAGGTCCAGCCCGTCGCCACAAAGGAGGAGGAGGGCCTCACCACCTTTTTCCAGTAGCCAGAGGGAGCTATCCCCGTTGATGGCCCCCCGACCCTGGTCGGCAATGGCTTGAGCATCCTCGGTGGGAGTCTCCAGAATCCTTTGGTAGGTACCCCAAACCGGGGAAACCGTGCCCAGCTGGGGATAGAGACAGGTCAGGGTGTACTCTCCAAAGACGTATTGCCCCGGCCCGGTAAAGGGGTAGGTGGTGTAAAGGTGGCAGGTTCTCTCCAGACTGTGGTAAAGAGCATTGTAGGCCCTCAGGTTGGCGGCCTGCTTTTGGCTGTACAGAGCATCCAGTTTTTCTACAGGCAGTGGGATAGGAGGGTAGGGAAGCACCGCCTCTTTAACTGGAAACGTTTGCGATGTTTCCAGCAAAAAGCCCTGATGATCCTGGTGGATATGGGTTAAAATCATTAAATCAATTTGGGATACCCCCAGCTCCTTTAAAAAACAGGGGAGGGGATTGCGGAGGTCTCTTCTGGTGCCTCCGTCCACCACCACGGTGGCCATTTCTTTCCCCAGAGACAGACGAAGCACCAGACAATCAGCCTTTCCCGCATTTAGTGCATAAAAACAGCTCATGGCAAGTCCCTCCTCTTCTACCTGTATTATAGGATTCCCAAGAGTGGAAGTCAACTGCTGTTTGGCGGAAATCCTGCATTGACAACCCTTGGACAATCCCGTATAATAAAACTGTCAACACAAACGTTTACGGAGATGATGAGGAAATGGGTGCTCTGATCGGTATGAACTTTCCGGCGGCGGCAAAGGTGGAGCAGTTGCCACAGGTGCTGCAAACGGTGGTAGAAAACGGCTTTGATGCACTAGAGCTCAATCTCGGAACCTTCCCCCTGATTGTAGGCGGCCAGATTCAGCCCGACTATCTGGCCTATTTTCAGGAGCATTTCTCCCGCTTTCCCTTGGTCTATACGGGGCATATGATGTATGATCTTAACTTTCGCACCCGGCATAACCGGGAAAGGCAGCTGGAAATTTTAATGGCTTCCATCGATGTTTGTGCTCGGCTTGGAATGCGAACCCTGACGGTTCATTACGAGGAGCGCTCCCCCCGAGAAGAAGAGGAAGCGCTGTTTCTGGAAAGCCAGCAGCTGGCTGCCCACCATGCCCAACAGCAGGGGGTGACGGTCTGTTTAGAAAACATTGAGGTGGAGCGTTACGAACATGCTCTGGCCATGGTCAAGGCAGTGGATCATCCCAGCTACCGCATGAATCTGGATTTGGGGCACCTCTATCTTTCTACCCGGTATTTTGGCGGAGATTTTCTCACCGGGGTGCGGGAGTGCGCTCCCTATCTGGGGCATCTCCATGTCAACGATAATATGGGCCGCTTTGAGCCCATGCGGCTGGAGGACTTTTTTGTTTACCGCAACTCCTCTCCCACCCTGCGCATTGCGTTGGGTCAGGGGGATCTGCACCTGCCGCCTTTTTGGGGAAAGGTTCCACTGGCGGAGGCCTTTGATATCATTGCTGCCAGCGGGTATCAGGGGATTTTCCTCTGCGAATACGATAACGGACGGTATGTGCCTTTTCACCGTCAGATTCAGCAGCGGGTACGCAAAGAGGTGGAGGCCGCTATGGCTCGCTGCGGCCGGGCGAAGGCTCTGGAAGTTTGACCCCAGTTGCCAAAGCAGAAGTTTTCTTCCCCCATCATCCTTAAAAATGAAGAAACCCTGAATAATTGGCTCAAGGCTTCCCTTGGGCCCCTTATTCGTGGTATAATAACCAAAAGACTGGGGCAGCACCATGCTTGGGGTCCCTTACCTGCTGGGATGTCCCAGAGAAAGCTTGCTGATCATCGAGACTGCTGCGGTCCATGAGCGGCATCCGTCAAAATAAAAGAACTAAAGATGCGCCCGCTGCTTTGGCGCAAGGGGATAATGGTATGAAAAAGGACGTGCTGATTAGCATCAAGGGGGTATATAACAGTCAGGATGATCAGGATGTCATCGAGCTGTTTACCACCGGACAGTACTATAAGAAAAACGGCTGTTATTACATCAGCTATGAGGAGAGCGAAGCCACCGGGTTCGAAGGTTCCCGCACCACCCTCAAGGTGGAAAAAGAGGACATGGTGACGTTGGAGCGCTCCGGAACCGCGAACTCCCAGCTGATTGTCCAGCGGGGAGTTCGCCACCAGTGCTATTACGATGTAGGCTACGGTGATTTGATGGTGGGGGTGCTGGGCAGCCGCATCAAGTCCAACCTCACCGATGCCGGGGGCAATCTGGAATTCAAGTACTCTCTGGACATCAACTCTATGTATTCCAGCGAAAACGAAATGTACATCAGCATTCGGGAAAGCTAAGGGCTGAACCGCTGCTTTTAACTTGCATCAAACAGAGGAGAGAAAACACACATGACGTCGAACAATCCGGTCCGGGATGCCGCAGCTCAGGTGCGGGAGATGATTCTTGCCGCTCTGGAAGCCGCTGTCAAGGCGCAGGAGCTGCCTGAGGCGGAAATCCCGGCTTTTGCGGTGGAAATTCCCGCCGACACCTCTCACGGGGATTTTGCCTCCAACATTGCCATGGCGGGAGCCCGGGCATTCCGCTGCGCTCCCCCCAAAATTGCATCTGCTATTCTAAATCATCTTGATTTTTCCAATACCTGGTTTACCCGGGCCGAAAGCGCCGGCCCCGGTTTTCTCAACTTCTTCCTCAAGCCCAAGTGGTTTGCCGCTGTGGTGGAATCCATCGACACATTGGGAGAAGCCTTTGGCCGCACCGAAACCGGAGGCGGTAAAAAGGTGATGGTGGAGTTTGTTTCCGCCAACCCCACCGGCCCCATGCACATGGGCAACGCCAGGGGAGGCGCCATCGGCGACGCTCTGGCCGCCGCTTTGGACGCTGCCGGCTACGATGTCACCCGGGAATTTTATATCAATGATGCCGGTAATCAGATCGAAAAGTTTGCCCTTTCCCTCAACGTCCGCTACCTTCAGCATTATCAGGGGGAGGAGGCCCATCCCTTCCCCGAGGACGGCTATCAGGGCGAGGACATCAAAGACCGGGTAAAGGAGTTCGCCGCCATCCACGGGGATAAGTTCCTCCACACCTCCGAGGAGGAGCGCAGGCAGGTGCTGGTGGACTACGCCCTGCCCAAGAACATCCAAGCCATGAAGGATGACCTTTCCCACTATCGCATCCGCTACGACCGTTGGTTCCACGAGTCCTCCCTGTACGAGAAGGGGCTGGTGGACAAGGTGGTGGGGATTCTCACCGACAAGGGGCTGACCTACGAAAAGGAGGGCGCCCTGTGGTACCGGGCTTCTGAGTTCGGGGCGGAAAAAGACGAGGTGCTAATCCGCGGTAATGGTAACGCCACCTATTTTGCCGCCGATATTGCCTACCACTACGACAAATTTGCCCTGCGGGGTTTTGATACCGTCATCGACGTGTGGGGGGCCGACCACCACGGCCACGTGGCCCGGCTCAAGGGTGCCATGGATGCCGCAGGGCTTTCCGGCGATGCGCTGGACATTGTGCTGATGCAGCTGGTTCGACTGATGAAGGATGGCGAGCCCTACCGGATGAGCAAGCGCAGCGGCCGCTCGGTGACTCTGCGGGATCTTTTGGACGATGTGGAGGTGGATGCCGCCCGCTTCTTCTTCAACATGCAGTCTCCCGGTTCCTCTATGGATTTTGATCTGGATCTGGCGGTGGAGCAAAGCAGCCAAAACCCGGTTTACTATGTTCAGTACGCCCACGCCAGAATTTGCAGCATTCTGCGTAAGCTGGAAGAAGGGGGTGTCACCCCCCGCAAGGTGACGCAGGAGGAGTTGCTGCTGCTTTCCGCTCCCGAGGAGATCGCCCTGATCCGCAGGCTGGCCCAGCTCCCCGGAGAGATTATCTCGGTGACCGAGCGGTACGATCCCAGTGCCCTAACTCACTACGTCACCGATCTCGCCAACCTGTTTCACAAGTTTTACGGTGCCTGCCGTGTCAACGTTCCCGAGGAGGAACCTCTGATGCAGGCAAGGCTCTGTCTCTGTCTCTGCGTGCGAACCGCTTTGGCAAACACTCTCAGACTGTTGGGCATTGACGCGCCCGAAAGCATGTAAACACCATCAGAAGGCCATTGGGAACGGAAAGACCGCAGGTCTTGCCCCGTTGGAAGGCGGAAAGGTTCCTGGTGGACATAGGCGACAGGAGGAGTTTCATGTTGGATTTGGAAAGCCCGATGCTGTTGGAGGGAGACATTACCGGAGCTCTGAGTGTGTTCGGTCCGGGACCCGATGTCTGTCCGGAGGAGTGGTTGGTGCAAAATCCCGGGTTGCTTCTCAATGTGTTATC
>JAHDPQ010000171.1 GCA_018434245.1 Oscillospiraceae bacterium | reverse complement strand
CTTGACCCGGTCCCCCATCCCCACCAGTTCCAGCAGCTCATGGGCCCTGCGGCTCCGCTCCTTGCGGGAGTATCCGGCATACAGCATGGGAAGCTCCACATTCTTCAGAGCGGTGGTGCGGGGAATCAGGTTAAAGGTCTGAAACACAAAGCCAATGTGGCGGTTGCGCAAATCTGAGAGCTTGTTCTGACTCATACCCTCTACGTTCTCGCCGGAAAGCAGGTAGCTTCCCGTGGTGGGTCGGTCCAAAGCACCAATAATGTTCATCAGGGTGGATTTACCCGAACCGGAAGCCCCTACGATGGCGAGAAACTCCCCCCGATGAATGTCCATGGAAATTCCCTTGAGGATGGTGAGCTCGTTGGGTGTGCCGATGTAGTATTTTTTTACCACATCCTTCATCTCAATCACTTTATCCCCCATATCGTCAACCTACCCTGACGCCGGCTATGGGTCCGCTGCCGCCATCCATATTCTCAGAAAACAGGTCGGGGGCAAGGTTTACCACCATGCCGTCATAGAGATTGGAGGGATCCTGTAAAATTAAATCTCCTTGAGAAAGCTCGCCGGAAACTTCCAGATAGAGGTCGGTTTCCATACCGGTTTCCACCTGCACCGCCTGAGCGATGTAGCTGCCGTCCTCCTGCTGGCGGGCCACATAGACGATGGAGTTGCCCTCTTCGTCGGTTCCCACACTGTCGTAAAGCGCCGCCATCTTTTGGTCCCGCTGCTCCAGAATGATGTTGACTCTGGCGTTCATGCCGATTTTCAGACCACTGTTTTTGGTGGTGACCCGCACCTTGGCGGCGTACTCGGCAGTGGAGCCGGTTACCGTTTCGCCATTGGCATCCTTGCGGCTGGTGGGGTCAATGCTTAACAGCTCCCCTTCAAACACCTCGTTGCCGGTGGCATCGGATTTAATCTGCACCGCCATCCCCGGTTTGACGGAGTTGATATCGAATTCCTTGATGGCAGTTTCGATGACCAGATCTTCGGTGTTTTCAATGACAAAAAGCAGACCCTTGGCCTCGGCTCCCTCTTTGGCGTAGACGGCGGTCACCGTGCCGGAAACGGGAGCATTAATGATGCAGTTGGCCAGATTGTCCTTGAGTTTTTCCAAAGCTATGTACTCAGTGGTCAAATCCGCAGAGTTTTCCGCAGAGACAACTGCGTTTTTTAACTCTTTGAGCCGAACGTCGGAGTCCCACTTGGCCCGGTTGAGCCGCTGTTTGGCAGCCTTGAGGTTGGCCTCGGCTCCTTCCAGGCGCAGGTAGGCGGCAGAAACCGCATCCCGCAGCTGACTCATTTGAGTCTTGCTGTAAATATCCGCGTCCGCCTTGTAGTTTTCACTTCTGGCTTCATCGTAGTTATCCTCGGCAGAGCGAACATCGTACTTTGCGCTTTCCACGCCGCGCTCCGCATCCTCCACCGCCTGCTGAGCGGAAAGCATCCCGGCGTCCTGATCGTGCTCCCGGTACCACTCGGCGTAGTAGAGTTCGGTTTTAGCCTGACTGAGCCGCAGCGTATTCTGCTGGGCCGTGGAAGCAATGATGGCCTGCCTGGCGGTGATATCCGATTCGATGGCGGCGGTGTCTAGCTTGCAAAGGAGCTGGCCTTCTTCCACCTTATCGCCTACGCCAACGGCGATTTCCGTCACCGGTTCCCCCAAGGTGGAGTGAACGGTAACGCTGTCCTCGCTGGCCACTGTTCCAGTGACGTCTACGGTAGACTTTAAGTCCATCACCTCAAGGGGCGTGGCCCGCTGAAGCATCATAGGGGCCGTTTTGGGCTTAAGCAGGTTGAAAGCAACGGTTCCCACCAGTCCCACCGCTACAACAATCAACACCATGCGTTTGATCGGGAATTTCTTTTTCACTGGTACACCTCGTCCTAAACTGTATTATATGTACTAATACAATATATACTTCTTGCCCCGGCTTGTCAATGCTCCTAAAGTTGATGTTTACATATTGTTCAGAAAGTTGCAAGGGCTTTAAACAAGACTTGAACAATCCTCAAGAAAATCTTAACTGTTATATTGTATTTTATAACAGTATAAACGCTATAAGAAGCGAAAGTCAAGGGGAAAATTTAGAAAATACCACCGGTCACAGCGGGGGCAGTTTGGTCCAAAAAGCGGGGGATTTGTATAATCTGGGGCTATTTTGTAAAGTATATATTGCCAAAAGAGGCATCGTTGCGTATAATATAGGGTACTTGTGTAATATGAACGCGCTTTGTCACAGATATATTTTGGAGGGTACACAAATGGCCAAGGAGCTGCAAAAACAATACGATCCGGGACAGGTGGAGGACCGCATCTACGACTTTTGGGAAAAGGGCGGCTGGTTTAGAGCCACACCGGGCAGTGGAAAAAAGCCCTATACCATCGTTATGCCGCCCCCTAACATCACCGGGCAGCTCCACATGGGACATGCTCTGGACAACACCCTGCAGGACCTTTTGATCCGCTGGCGCAGGATGCAGGGTTACGAATCCCTTTGGATTCCGGGCACCGACCACGCCTCTATCGCCACCGAGGCTAAAATTGTTGAGGCTCTGCGCGAAGAGGGCCTGACCAAAGAGGACCTGGGCCGGGAGCAATATTTGGAGCGGGCTTGGGCTTGGAAAAAGGAATATGGCGGACGCATTGTTCAGCAGCTGCGCAAACTGGGTAGTTCCTGCGACTGGAGCCGGGAGCGGTTCACCATGGACGAGGGCTGCAGCAAAGCCGTCATCGAGGTATTTAATCGCCTCTACGAAAAAGGCCTCATCTACCGGGGCGAGCGAATCATCAACTGGTGCCCCACCTGCCACACCTCCATTTCCGACATCGAGGTGGAATACGAAGAGCAGCAGGGGCATTTCTGGCACGTAAAATATCCCCTCAAGGATGGCAGTGGCTTCTTGGAGATTGCCACCACCCGTCCTGAAACCATGCTGGGGGATACCGCCGTGGCGGTTCACCCTCAGGACGAGCGCTACGCCCACATGATCGGCAAGACTTTGATTCTGCCTTTGGTCAACCGGGAAATTCCCGTGGTGGCCGACAGCTACGTGGACCCCGAGTTCGGTACCGGAGCGGTGAAGATCACCCCCGCCCACGACCCCAACGACTTCGAGGTGGGGCTGCGCCACTCTCTGCCCGTCATCAATGTGATGAACGAGGACGCCACCATCACCGAACACGGCGGCAAATACGCCGGTCTTGGACGCTACGAGGCCAGAAAGCAAATGCTGGCCGATCTGGAAGAGCAGGGCTTTTTGGTCAAGGTACGGGATCACGCCCACAATGTGGGAACCTGCTACCGCTGCTCCGACACGGTGGAGCCCTGGGCCAGCCAGCAGTGGTTTGTCCGGATGCAGCCTCTGGCCGAACCCGCCGTGGAAGTGGTGAAAAACGGCACCACCAAGTTTGTTCCCGAGCGGTTTGACAAAATCTACTTCCACTGGATGGAAAACATCCGGGACTGGTGCATCTCCCGCCAAATTTGGTGGGGACATCAGATTCCCGCCTGGTACTGCGGCGACTGCGGCGAAGTAATTGTGGCCCGCAGCACCCCCGACACCTGCCCCAAATGCGGCAGCCAAAAGCTTACCCAGGATCAGGACACTCTGGACACCTGGTTCTCCTCGGCTCTGTGGCCCTTCTCCACCCTGGGCTGGCCGGACAACACCGACGAGCTGAAGTACTTCTACCCCACCAGCGACATGGTTACCGGTTACGACATCATCTTCTTCTGGGTGGCCCGAATGATCTTCTCCGGGGTGGAGCAGATGGGGGAAAGCCCTTTCTCCACCGTCTTTATTCACGGGTTGGTGCGAGATTCTCAGGGGCGCAAGATGTCCAAGTCTCTGGGCAATGGCATCGATCCCCTGGACGTGATCCGGGAGTACGGCGCCGATGCTCTGCGCTTTACCTTGGCCACCGGTGTTTCTCCCGGCAACGACTTGCGATTCGTCGAGGAAAAGGTTCGGGCTGCCCGGAACTTCTGCAACAAAATCTGGAACGCTGTCCGCTACGTGATGATGAATCTGGAAGAAGGAGACTCCGGTTCTACCCTGCCCGATACTCTTTCCATTGAGGATAAGTGGCTCCTCTCCCTCTACAACCGGCTGGTGGGCGAGGTCACCGAAAATCTTGAAAAATATGAGCTGGGCATTGCCGCTCAAAAGCTCTACGACTTCTTCTGGGATATTCTCTGCGACTGGTATATCGAGCTGAGCAAGTCCCGGATGCAGGAGGGGGGCGAAGCGGCACAGCGTGCCCGTCAAGTGCTTCTGTATGTGCTGGACGGCTCCCTGCGGCTGCTCCATCCCTTTATGCCCTTCATCACCGAGGAAGTGTGGCAGGCTCTGCCCCACGAGGGTGAGACTCTGATGATTCAAAGCTGGCCCACCGCCGACCCCGCTCTTGCCTTTACCCGGGAGGAGCAGGAGTTCAACAGGGTGGTGGAGGCCATCCGGGCCATCCGGGCCCGCCGGGCCGAGCTGGGGGTTCCCCCTTCCAAAAAGGCGCGGCTGAACATTGAGACCGATCACGCCGCTGTCTTTGCGCAGGGAGCCTCCTTCCTCCAGCGTCTGGCTTTTGCCAGCAATGTGGAAATCGGCAACGGCTTTGACCCCGCCGGTTCGGTGCAGGTGATTACCGACGCCGCCCGCATCTTTATCCCCATGGCGGAGCTTTTGGATTTAGAGAAAGAACGTGCCCGGCTGGAAAAAGAAAAAGGCACGGCTCAGAACGAGATCACCATGATCGAAAAAAAGCTGCAAAATCAGGGTTTTGTGGCAAAGGCTCCTGCCGCTGTGGTGGAGGGAGAGCGGGAAAAACTGCGCAAGGCTTCCGAGCGTTTGGCTAAAATTGAGGAAAGCCTGACGGAACTCCCCGCCTAAGACAACAGCAAAGCACCAGCGCTCCCCCAAAGGAGCGCTGGTGCTTTTGTTTGCACAAAACTTGTCTGTGAAAGTTGATGTAAGCCCTTTCATTTTGGTTTGTTTTTTGATATGATAAAGAAAGAGCAACTTTGGGGCACACTTAAATATTGCAGAAACGGGGGTTATATATCATGGACAAAATCAAAGCATTGGAGATCCTGCAAAAGGCAGATGCCTCCGCCGAACTCTACGAGGATTCCTGGATGCCGGAAGAGGCCGCCTTTGCCGCATGGTTTGAGGATGCCGACGTGCTGGCCACCTGGGACGAGGGCCCTCTGGCAAAAGCCCTGACCGGAGGAAAAGAACTTTCCGACGGGATTCGGGTTTATCCCATGAACCATCAGAACCGTCTGGTGGTTAACGAAAGGCTAGACTTCACCCGCCCGGTTTCTCTGGCGGCCCACGGCAGAACCTTTGGTCTGGGCGATCGGCTGGGGCCTGCTGGCTATGCCCACCTTCAGGTGGTAAAAGAGCACGACGTCAAACCCATTCTGGCCCAACAAAGTATGCGGGAGCTGACTCTGACAAACCGCACCTGGGACGATGTGCTGGACGCCGCCGTTTGGTCGGTGGTCAAAGCAGGCTGGAAGGGCGGCTTTGGCGCCGACGGCGACCACCTCAAAAAGAAAGAGGATATTGAGCACGCACTTTCCTGCGGCTATTCCATGATCACCTTGGACTGCTCGGAAAACCTCAAGACACCGCCGGAAAGCCCTGCCGAGCTGGAAAGCGCCTACAACACCATCGACGCTGCCAAGCGGGCCCAGTGGGAAAAAGAGTACATCGGCAATCCTCTTGCCCAAAAGCTGGGGGCCGACCTGGACAAGGCCGCTCTTATGCGGGCGGCTGTGGCCTTTGGGGACGCTATCCCCTTTATCACCGATGTTTACGAGAACATCATCACCAAGGCGGGACGCCGCATCGACTTTGAGGTCTCGGTGGACGAAACTCCCTTTGAGACCGAACCTTCCACCCACTTCTTTGTGGCCAACGAGCTAAAAAAGGCCAATGTAGTGGCAGACAGCATGGCTCCTCGGTTTGTGGGCGAGTTCCAAAAGGGCATCGACTACATCGGCGATGTGAAGCAGTTCCACAAGAGCTTTAAGGTTCACTGTGCCATTGCCAAGGAGTTTGGTTACCGGATCAGCGTCCACTCGGGCAGCGATAAGTTCTCCATCTATCCCAGCGTGGCCGAGCTGACCGGGGGCAAGTTCCACGTCAAAACCGCCGGCACCAACTGGCTGGAGGCGGTGCGGGTCATCGCCGAAAAGGAGCCGGAGCTGTACCGCAAGATGCACCGCTGCGCACTGGAAAGCTTGGAGGATGCCAAGAAGCTTTATGTGGTCCATTGTGATCTTTCCAAAATTAAGGCTCTGGATGAAGTGGCGGACAAGGACCTGATCGATTATCTCAATCAGGACGACAGCCGCCAGCTGCTCCACATCACCTACGGCTTTATGCTGGAAAAAGGCCTGCGGGAGCCTATCTACGCCGCATTGAGAAAGCACCGCAAAACCTTTGACCAGAACCTGATCCGCCACATTGGCAAGCACATCTCCCTGCTGGGCTGCTAAGGCCGCCCCAATTATCATCGCTAGTTTGAGGTAAACCCTATTAAAAACACCTTCCGCCGCAGGGTATCCCTGCCCGGAAGGTGTTTGTTTTACCTGTAAAGTCAATTCCCTTGTCGGGATCTAGGGCCTCCACTGCTGGGCGTACCACCCGATGCAGCGGGACAGCTCCTGCTCAAAGTCTCCCTTTGTTTGAAAGCCCAGCTTCCGATGGATCTTTTCGGCGTCGATCTGATAGCGGCGGTCATGGCCGAGGCGGTCCTCCACCCGGCGGATGAGATGATGTCCACCCCCCAGCTGATCTAAAATCCGGTGGATGAGGGCAAGGTTTTCCAGTTCGGCTTGGGGGGCAATGTTATAGATTTCCCCCGGTCTTCCCCGTTCCAGCACCGTAGCAACAGCCCGACAGTGCTCCTGTACCGAAATCCAGCACCGGCGCTGCTGCCCGTCCCCATATACCG
Organism: Oscillospiraceae bacterium; assembly: GCA_018434245.1. Classification (GTDB taxonomy): domain Bacteria; phylum Bacillota; class Clostridia; order Oscillospirales; family Ruminococcaceae; genus WRAV01. The sequence goes on along the minus strand of JAHDPQ010000171.1, from coordinate 662 downwards.
GGATCGTTAGGCCGTGCAGTGCATGGTAAACCACCATGGGAATCAGTTTTTCCCGGTGTTGACTTTGCCCAAAGTTGTTGCAGCTGCGAGTGATGGTCACTGGTAGCCCATAGGTGCGAAAGTAGCTCAAAGCCAGCAGGTCGGCGGAGGCCTTGGAAGCGGAGTAGGGGTTGGAGGGCAACAGGAGAGCCTGCTCGCTTCGGCCCTGTTCCTCGGCAGGGGAAACGGGGCCGTACACCTCGTCGGTGGAAATTTGGTGGAAGGGAACCCCCTGTCTGCGACACTGTTCCAGCAGAACCCCCACCCCCTCCACATTGGTGGGGATAAAGATCAGCGGGTCGGCAATGGAGCGGTCCACATGGGATTGGGCGGCAAAGTTTACCACATGCTCCGGCTGAAAATCCTCAAAGACCTCCTTCATGGCTGCAGGGTCGCAGATATCCCCTTGCATAAAGGAAAAAGCCGGATGCTCCCTGCAGTCCTGCAGCCGCTGCAAATCCGCCGCATAGGTGAGCTTGTCCACACAGCAGACGGCGTGCTCCTCCCGAAGCATCTGCCGGATAAAGTGGGAGCCGATAAATCCCGCCCCACCGGTAACCAAAAGCTTCATGGCGTTGTCTCCTCATCGCCGGGCTGGGAAAGCAGGCGGCGAATGCTCTCTT
>JAHDPQ010000081.1 GCA_018434245.1 Oscillospiraceae bacterium | reverse complement strand
AATACGCCGCAGCGGCCAAAGTGGTTTGCCTATGCGGTTGCGGCTATTTCTTTTTTTGATTTTGTTTCTCAACACGATCATGCTGGGTGTCCTGCTCATCCTGTTTTCTGCTGGCATTTTCAAGGCCGGATTGCTTGAACACAGGCCGGTTCTTAGAAGTGAACTGACACATAATGCAGAAGATATTTATAGATCCTTTGGTAACCTTTCGGTACAGGCAGTGGATTTAGCCAAAGAACTCTCCGCAAGCGTGGAGCGTAATCTGAAAGAACACAATGGATCGCCTGCTTCCTTGCAGAAAACCCCCGAACTTCTGGAGCATCTACTGGAGGAGGAACTGAGCAGGCTTACCGGAGCTTTGGAGAGATCGGACGCCAGCGGTGTCTTTCTTCTGCTGGATGCAACCGTTAATCCTACGCTGCCCGATGCAGAAAATTCCCGCGCTTGCCTTTACCTGAAAAATATGGAACCGAATATTGTCAATGGAATGGCGGCAAATCTTCGCCTGAGCTTTGGCCCCATGACAATTGCAAGAAATAACGGAATTCATATTCTTCCTCAATGGCAGATGGAGCTGGGAGTAGGGAAAATGCCCTGTTTTAAAGAGGTGATGGCCATCGCAAGGCAAGAAAGGCTCCCTCTTTCGCGCCTTTACCGCTGGAGCGGGGGAACATCTCTGCCTAACAACAGCGAACGGATTATGCTCTGTATCGTGCCGCTGATTGTATCGGACGGCACGGTATTTGGCGTATGCGGCTTTGAGGTAAGCGAAATGCTTTTTAAGCTCTCCTATGCACCGCAATCAAAGGGCTATGATCATTTATTCTGCCTGCTTTCACCGCTGGAAGAAAATACACTGCGACTGTCCGGAGCGCTCTTTGCCGGAAACTTTGCTGCCGGCCCTACTGCGCCGGAACACACGGAAATGGAGACTTGCTCCGAAACGGGCGGTTTTTACAGTTACCGGCAGGCTGGTAAGGAAAACTACGCTGGCCTACACCAAACAATACCTTTATATCCGGTTGATTCCGCATATGCAGACGAACAGTGGGCGGTAGCACTGATGATGCCCTACCAAGGGCTCAGAACCCTAATTTCAGCCAAAACTCGAAACCTGGTCTTTGGGCTTCTGGCATTGATGCTAATCAATATTGGCCTTGCATCATTTATCAGCCACAGATATATCCGCCCGGTGGCTGCGGCCTTGGAGCATCTGAAAAAACCCGACCCGGCCGCCAAAACTAAAATCCCCGAAATAGACGACCTAATCGAATTTCTTGCCGCGCAGGATGAATTGCCAGCATCCAGAGAAAAAAACAAACTCCCGGTACAAGAGCATTCCGCTCTGTACCTGGAGTTTGTAAAGAATATTCGAACGCTTTCGTCTGCTGAAAAATCAGTTTTTGACTTATATGTGTGTGGGCATACGGCGAAGGAAATTGCAGAAATCCTTTGCCTTTCCATCAATACGATTAAAACTCACAACCGGCGTATCTATATGAAGCTAAACGTTACCTCCCGCAAGGAGCTGATGGTGTATATTCAGATGATGGAGGAGGTAGGCTACGCAAATGCAGAAAACAAGTGAACCAAAGGACCTGGAAACCTTAGCATCACGCATCAGGTGGATTATTGGAGAAAAGCAGATAAAGCAGGTGGACTTTGCCAGGTCACTTGGAATCAGCGCTAATTATGTCTACCTTCTGACCAGCGGCAGGAAAACCACTATATCCGAGCTGCTGGCACGGCTGATTGAAAGTACCTACGGCTACTCTGCACAGTGGGTACTTACCGGAAAAAGTCCAAAACACGATGAGATTGCATATCGTGATTTACAAAGTGACACCATTCTGAAAGTAAAGCGGATGGATGATGCGGAGCTGCGGGCAGTGGCGGCATTTATTCACTCTTTGCAGAACACGGGCAGGGAATGAGTTAAATCCACAGCGTAAGTGGCATTGAATTGGGCAACCGCTCCTCCAAGGTGTATTGCCATATCTATCATAAAGCCTTGGAGTTCAAACAGAAAGGCCTTGCTAAATTACAAAAAAGCCTATGAAACATAGGCTTTTTTGTTTTACAATATTTGGTGAACCATCGGGGATTCGAACCCCGGACACCCTGATTAAAAGTCAGGTGCTCTGCCGACTGAGCTAATGGTTCATTTTTGACTCGAAGAACATTATACAATAATAGCCTTGTCCTGTCAACAAAAGAGCCTGTAAATTTTAAATTATTTTGCAGAATGGTGGCAGATAGGGAACAATCAAAAGAGAAACCATCTATTTTGTCCTGTTCCGGTGCCCCGAAAGGCGGTGTTTGAGCAAAGGGAAGGCCAGCGTTTTCAGGCGCTGGCCCGGATGCTTTGTTGGTTGGCAAAGTGGGTCCGGTCCGCCTTTGAATAGCCAAAGGCGGGGCGGATGCTCTGCAGGTGCTTTACCGGCAGAGGTTATTTCATCATATAGCTTACGTTATCGATGAAATCCCCTACCTGACGCAGGGCCCGGCCGGTGGATTTGCGCAGCTTTTTGGTTCTGCTCTTGGCGTTGTTGCCGGACATCATGTATGCGGCAGCGCCTACAGCCATGCCGACGCAGGCGGTGGTGATAGCGGCGGTTTTATTGCGGTTCATAGAGGTACCTCCTGAAAATAAATTTTCAATCCTAGTATGTCCCCTATGCCGTCCTGCTACCCCGGGTATTTTCTGGTTAATCCTGGGTGAGCAGACAGAAAATTATGATTTAGCGTCAATGTAGCTGTACATGGTGTATTTGGAAATCCCAAAATATTTGGAAACCTTATCGCCGCTTTTGGTGATGAGAAAGGCTCCCGACTCGTTCAGAAACTGAATGGCCTTAATTTTGTCCTCTTTGTTCATCAACGCTACCGGTTTGCCCACCAGCTTGACGCTTTGCTCGATCAGCTCATCCAGCAGTTCGTTGACGTTGGAAATAATCTGCTGGGGCTCCGCTTCCTCGGTGGTCACAATGTTGTGCAGGACGTTTTCCGCCATCATCAGATGGGTGATGTCGTAGTTGATGCCAAAAATCCCCACGGCGTCGCCATTCTCGTCCCGAATGTAGATGGTACTGGACTTGAGCAGCCGCCCGTCCTTGGTGCGGGTGAGGTAACCCAGATGATTTTGAAGATGTCCCCGGTCCCCCCGCAAAGCCTCCAAAACCACATGAGAGGGGCCGTCGCCGATTTTACGGTCGCTGACATGGCCGTTTTCGATGTAGGCGATGGAACTTTCCAGGTTGTTGTCCCGCAAATCGTGGATGATAATCTCACAGTTTTGCCCAAACTGGGCGGCCAGTCCTTTGGCTAAATCGCGCAAAAACTCTAAATTCATCTGAATGCTCCCCAATCCTTGTTCTAACCGTTACCATGGCTTAGCTATAGGCTTCTTTCTCTTATAGTATAAGTTAGTATACCATAAAATAAAAGTCCCGCCAATATCTTTATGATTCGCTGAATTTTTTTTAGAAAACCTATTGCATTGTAAAACAAAATATGTTAAACTAAAAACAATTACTGTTTTGGTTGAATATTGTGCAAAACTAATAGGAAAGATCCTGCTGTAACGGAGTGCTTCGCGCACGGGCAAGGATGGTCGCCTGTGACGGCCGTCGTGCAGCTGGAAACAGGCGTCCACTGTAGAGGTGGGCGTTTTTTTGTTGAAGGAGGTTGTTTTATGCTGTTGGTAGGAAACGGAAAGGTAGTTACGAGAGGGAAGGCGGGACTGCTGGAAAACGGCTGTGTAGCGCTGGAAGGAAAGAAAATTGCAGCCGTGGGGGACACCAAAGCTCTGCGGGAGCAATACCCCGGCGCGGAGTTTATCGACGCTGGCGGCAAGGTGATCATGCCCGGGCTGATCAACGCTCACAATCACATTTACAGCGCCTTTGCCCGGGGTCTTTCCATTAAAGGGTACGCACCTCAAAATTTTTTAGATATTCTGGACGGCATGTGGTGGACCATGGACCGTCACATGAACCTCAAGGACACCTACTGGTCGGCTATGGCCACCTATCTGGACTGTATCCGCTGCGGAGTCACCACGGTGTTTGACCATCACGCCAGCTATGGCGGCATTTCCGGCAGCCTGTTTGCCATTGCCGATGCCGCCCAGGAACTGGGGGTCCGCACCTGTCTCTGCTACGAGGTTTCCGACCGGGACGGCGAGGAAAAAATGCGGGAAGGCGTCAAGGAAAACGCCGACTTTATCGCCCACTGCGCTAAGGATACCACCGACATGGTCAAGGGGATGATGGGGCTTCACGCTTCCTTTACCCTTTCCGACGCAAGCCTTGCTCTCTGCCGGGAACACACTCCCGAGGGCGTTGGCTTCCACATTCACGTAGCGGAAGGCATGGCCGACGTCTACGACAGCCTGAAGAAATACGGCAAGCGGGTGATCCAGCGCCTCTTTGATCAGGATATTCTGGGCGAAAAAACCGTGACCGGCCACTGCATCCACGTAAACGGGCTGGAGATGGACATCCTAAAGGAAACCGACACCATGGTGGTTCACAACCCAGAATCCAACATGGGCAACGCCGTGGGCTGTCCTCCCACTTTGGAGATGATCCACCGGGGCATCCTCACCGGCCTTGGTACCGACGGCTACACCAACGACATGTTTGAGTCCATGAAGGTGGCCAACATCCTCCACAAGCACAACCTCTGCGACCCCACTGTGGCCTGGGGCGAAGTACCTCAGATGCTCTTTGAGGGTAACCCCGCCATCGGAGCCCGCTACTTTGATTCCAAGCTGGGAGTTTTGGAAGAGGGAGCCGCCGCCGACGTCATCGTAGTGGATTACGATCCCCTCACCCCCATGACGGTTGACAATACAAACGGGCATATCCTCTTTGGCATGATGGGCCGGGATGTGGTCACCACCATCATTAACGGAGAGGTGAAGATGAAGGATCGCCAGCTGGTGGGGATCGACAAAGCAGCTATTCTGGCAAAATGCCGGGAGCAGAGCACCGACTTCTGGAGTCGCATCAACGCATAATACTTCCCGCGCAAATTTTGCAGCGGGATTGGGAATCCTAGTGAAACATCCAACACAATATACCCAGGAGGTATGACCCATGAGCGATATCATGCGCCCCATTGCCTTTTCTGCCCTGATGGACTGGTCCCTGGAGGAGTATCGCCGGGAAGGTTCCATTTTTGGAGTTTCCACCCCCTACCATCACAAGGGCAAGACCCAGCCCATCTTTCAAGAAAAGCTGGAAACCCCTTTTGGCCCTGCTGCCGGGCCCCATACCCAGCTGGCCCAGAACCTGATTGCCTCCTATCTGGCGGGAAGCCGCTTTTTTGAGCTGAAAACCGTGCAGACTCTGGACGGCGAGGACCTCCCCGTCAGCAAACCCTGCATCACTGCCGAGGACGAATGCTACAACTGCGAGTGGTCCACCGAGCTTCGGGTTCCCGAGGCCTTTGACGAGTATGTCAAGGGCTGGTTTGCCATCAAGCTTCTGAGCAAGGAGCTGGAGCTGGGGGATTCGGAAGGCTTTGTCTTTAACATGAGCGTGGGATACGATCTGGAAGGCATCAAATCCCCCAAGATCGACAACTACATCGAGGGGATGAAGGACGCTTCGGGCTCTGCCATCTGGGCGGAGTGTAAAGCCTGGTCCCTTGACAACCTCAACCGCTTTTCCAAGGTGGACAAGGCGTTTGTGGAAAGTATCTCCCCCAAGGTCAGCGCCTCTATCACCCTCTCTACCCTCCATGGCTGCCCCCCGGAGGAAATTGAGCGGATTGCCACCTACCTCATCACCGAAAAGAAGCTGAACACCTACATCAAATGCAACCCTACCCTGCTGGGGTACGAGACCGCCCGCTCCATTCTGGACGGTTTGGGCTACGATTATCTGGTGTTTGACGACCGCCACTTTAAAGGCGATCTCCACTTTGAAGATGCCGTGCCCATGCTGGAGCGGCTGTCTGCCCTCTGTGCCGAAAAGGGCTTGGAGTTTGGCGTCAAGCTGACCAACACCTTCCCGGTGCAGGTGGCCGCTGGCGAGCTGCCCAGCGAGGAAATGTACATGTCGGGCCGTAGCCTGTTCCCCCTCACCATTGCCGTGGCCCAAAAGATCAGCCACGCCTTTGAAGGCCGCCTGCGCATCTCCTATTCCGGCGGCGCCGACGCCTACAACATCCAATCTCTGCTGGAGGCGGGCATCTGGCCCATCACTCTGGCCACCACCCTTCTCAAGCCCGGAGGATACCGCCGGTTCCATCAGATCGCCGAGCTTCTCAAGGACTGTGAGAAGGCTCCCTTTACCGGTGTGGATGTGGGCAAGATCGATACTCTGGCCGAGGAGTGCCGGGAGGATTCCTACTATCGGAAACCCATCAAGCCTCTGCCGGTGCGGAAAATCCCCCAAAAAGTCCCGCTGGTCAGCTGCTTTATCTCCCCCTGCCGCAGCGGATGCCCTCTGGAGCAGGATATCCCCGCTTACCTGCGTCTGGTGGGAGAGGGCAAGCACACCGAGGCCTTGCAGGTGATCTTGCAGCGCAACCCCCTGCCCTTTATCACCGGAACCATCTGCTCTCACCGCTGCACCGACAAGTGCTCCCGCAGCTTCTACGAGAGCCATGTGGATATCCGGGCCGCCAAGCTGACCGCCGCGCAGGGGGGCTACGACGCCCTGTTCCCGAAGCTGGCTCCCACTGCCTCCACCGGAAAAAAGGCCGCCATAGTGGGGGGAGGCCCCGCCGGTATGGCTGCCGCCTACTTCCTGGCCCGGGCCGGAATGGCTGTCACCCTCTTTGAAAAGCGGGAGACTCTGGGGGGCATCGTCCGCTACACCATTCCCCGCTTTCGGATTAGCAACGAGATGATAGATCTGGATGTTTCCCTGCTTCACCAGATGAAAGTGGATATTCGCTGCGGGACAGAGATCACCTCCCGAGAGGAGCTTGGGGATTACGACGCCGTAGTTCTTGCGGCAGGGGCTTGGGTTCCCGGGCAGCTCAAGCTGGAATACGGCGAGAGCATCAATGTGCTGGACTTTTTGCAGCGCTTCAACGCCGATGCTTCCCAGCTGAAGCTGGGGGATGATATTGTAGTGATCGGCGGCGGCAACACCGCCATGGATGCTGCCCGGGCTGCCCGCCGGCTCCCCGGTTCCCCCAAGGTGCGGATTGTCTACCGCCGCAACAAGCGCTACATGCCCGCCGATGAAGAAGAACTGGCCCTTGCTCTGGAGGATGGCGTGGAGTTCTGCCAGCTGCTGGCTCCAGTGGGAGTCAGGGATGGGCAGCTCTCCTGCAAGGTGATGAGGCTGGGTCAGCCCGACGCTTCGGGACGGCGCAGTCCGGAAGAAACCGGGGAAACCGCCACAGTGCCCGCCAGCGCCGTCATCGCCGCGGTGGGTGAGTCTCCCGACCGGGAGATGTTCAAGGCTTGGGGTATCGAAGTGGATGAGCGGGGCCGTGCCGTACTGGACAGCCACCTCTACTCCAAATCCGGCAAGACCTATGTCATCGGCGATGCCCATCTGGGTCCCGCCACCGTAGCCGAAGCCATTGCCGACGCCATTGCCGCCTGCGATCAAATCACCGCCATTGATTTCGCCAAGTACGAGCTGTTCAATGTGGCGGAAAGCAGCGAATCTGCCCTGAGCAAAAAGGGGATTTTGGATGTTGGGGAGCGGGAAAGCGAGTCCCGCCGCTGTCTGGAATGCGCCACCGTCTGTGAGCTTTGCGTGGACGTTTGCCCCAACCGGGCCAATGTGGCCATTAAGGTTCCGGGCCTTGTACAGGAGCAGATTCTGCATATCGACGGCATGTGCAACGAGTGCGGCAACTGTGAGACCTTCTGCCCCTATCAGAGCGCTCCCTACCGGGATAAGTTTACCCTTTACTGGAGTGAGGGCGACTTTGAAGACAGTGAGAACAACGGCTTTTTGCTGGAGGGAGAGGGCTTGCGCCTGCGGCTGAACGGTAAGGTGACCAGCTGCTCTTTGGACGATCCCCAAATCCCCAGAGACCTGCGGGCCATCATCCAGACCGCACAGGAAAACTGCAATTATTTGTTTGCCGGTTCCAGGTAATGATACAAAGGAAAGAAGGGGGCAATCGCCCCCTTTTCCCGACGATAGACTCAAGCACCCAGTGATTCTTGACAGGAGGCGGCTGTATGGCAATGCTGATTCAAAACGGAACCCTTGTCACGGGGGAAACATCTTACCAAGGGGATATTCTGGTGGAGGATGGGAAGATTGCCGCCATTGGCGAGTGTCTTTCCCTCCCCGACGGGGAGGTGTACGATGCTTCCGGCTGCAAAATCTTTGCCGGGTTTATCGATGCCCACACCCATCTGGATATGGAGACTGACGTCACCGTCACCGCCGACAATTTTGCCAGCGGCACCCGGGCGGCTTTGGCGGGGGGGACCACCACCATTGTGGATTTTGCCACCCAAACTCGGGGCAAAACCCTGGGAGAAGGCCTTGCCCAGTGGCATCAAAAGGCCTTGAACAATGCCTACTGCGACTACGGCTTCCACATGGCGGTCACCGGTTGGAACGATGCTGTCGCCACCGAAATCGGCGAGATGGCGGCCCAGGGGGTCACCTCCTTTAAGGTGTATATGGCCTACGAGAGCCTGCGCCTTTCCGACGGGGACATCTACGCCCTGATGCGCCGGGTGAAGGAGATCGGGGGGATTGTCTCCTGCCACTGCGAAAACGGGGACTTGGTCAACGCCCTGATCGCCCGCCACCGGAAGGAGGGCAAGCTTTCCCCCGCATGGCATCCCCGCACCCGCCCCGGCTATCTGGAAGGGGAAGCGGTGGAGCGGTTCTGCGCCATTGCCCGGGCGGCAGAAATTCCCGCCTATATCGTTCACCTCAGCACCCGGGAAGGGCTGAAGGCCGCCCGGCGAGCCAGGCAGGCAGGCCAGACGGTGGTGCTGGAATCCTGCCCCCAGTATCTGGCCATGGACGACAGCCGCTATCTGCTCCCCGGCTTTGAAAGTGCCAAGTACGTCTGCTCCCCCCCTTTGCGAAGCAAGGAGGATCAGGCCGCCCTATGGGAAGCCCTTGCCGCCGGGGAGATCGAGGTTCTGGCCACCGATCACTGTTCCTTCCACTTCAAGGGGCAGAAGGAGATGGGGCGGGAGGATTTTTCCAAAATTCCCAACGGAATGCCCGGCATTGAGCATCGGCCCGCCATCATCTGGGAGCTGGGGGTGGTTCCGGGAAGGATTACTGAGAACCAGATGGCGTCTGTTCTATCGGAGCAGCCCGCCAAAATCTTTGGCCTTTATCCCCGGAAAGGGGCCTTGCAGGTGGGAGCCGACGCCGATCTGGTGATCTGGGACCCGCACCGCAGCCGGACCATTACCGCCGCCGAGATGTGGCAGTGGGTGGACTACACCCCCTACGAGGGGATGAGCCTTTCCGGCAGCCCCAAAGCCGTCCTGTTGAGGGGCAATGTGGTCTGCCGGGAGAATCACATCTCTCCCCAACCCATGGGGCGTTACCTTAAGCGAGGGCCGTTCAGCTCCCCCCTGTAACAAAGCAGCAAAAACCTCCGGTCGCAGCCTCTCACTGCCGCTGGAGGTTTTTTATTTTCCGCAAACGCAAAAACACCGCCCGGTTGGGGGCGGTGTTGGATGTTTTATTGGTAGACGGCCTTTTCGGACCGGTAGGCCCGGTAGTACCGCACAGCCGAGCGCCCGTAAATGGCGGCATAGAGAGCCAGAGACAGCAATAGACCGCTGACCACGCAGATCACCGAGTGCTGCTTGACAAAGACGGTGGAGAGGGTGATGAAGGTGGTTAAAATCAGAGAGGTAATATTCAGCGCCTTGAGCTGGCGGTGTTTTCGGTTGTACCGGATCAGCGCCGTGTGGGCGGCAATGGAATAGGTGACGTGGATGCTGGGGGAGCTGTTGGTGGGGGTATCGATGGAGTAGAGGAACTGAATCAAAGTCTCCAGCGGTCCGTTGGGGGATGAAAGGTCGGGGCGGAGCATCTGGCCATTGGGCCAAAGGGTGTAGATGAGACAGGCAATCAGCATACCGCCGGAAATAAAGCTGGCAAAGCGCACAAACTCATCGGAATCCTTCAGAAAGAGGATCACGCCCATGCCGGTGACGTAAAAGTACCAGATGACGTAGGGAATGATAAAGGCGGAGGCAAAGGGGATAAGGTCATCCAAAGGGGAGTGGAGTATGTAGCGGGGGGCGGGGGCAATCCGCTCCAGTAGGTAGAAGTATAGTCCACTCAGACCCATGGGGATGAGCATCAGCCAATTGCGGCGGGGAATGTTCTGTAAAGTGTTGCGTAACATGAAGTTCCTCCTGTTATGAGTGTGTGATCCTTTGCGGCTTTCACTGCAAAGGAGATGTTTGCTCCAAAACAGGGAAGCAGGTTTAGTATAATCACCACTCATGGACAAACCCAAAACTAAATATGTCTAAACTGTGAATAGAAAGAGAATTAAGAAAATCTTAAAAGATTTTTAAACTGGAGGTAAATAATCGGGGGCTTGGCTTCCCACACCCCCGACTGCAAACGATCATAAATGAATTGTATATCCCATGGATCTACAGCAAGAGCTATGTCAAGCGCTCTGCCTAAACCATTCAAGATGCTTTCGGCTATCCGGATAAAGGCAAGATGCTTTTCCCGCCGAGAATCAATCGAACCAAGGGTGGGCTTTTACCGGGCCCCTACGGTTTCCAGACTCACCATCTTTTCCAGTTCATCCAGCAGCCGCAGGCTCTGCCGCTCAAAGGCGATGCCGTCTACGTAGATATACCAGTCCTTTAGGGTGGCCTGAAGCCGCTTGTAGTGGTCGCTGCGTTCCAGATGCTTGATGGTGACGTATTTTTCGTAGAGAAAGATGATTTCCAAAGAGTTGAAGAGAGCCCGGCCTTCCTCTCCGGTAGCGGCTTCGGGATCAAACACCCACTCCTTTTGACCGGCGGCAATGTTCTCAAAGCCCACCCGCTCCATCAGCTCGCTTTCCAGCGTGTCCCCGGTGGCCACGGTAAAGGGCATCAGCCGCAGGTAAAGGGTGGGCAGAGGGTGGGATTCGGGGTAGGAGGCGGCAATGGCATCCAGTCGGGATTCCAGCTCCTGAGCAAACCGCTCGCCCAGCACCTTGCCGGTGGTTCTCCCCTCCAGGATAGAGGCAAGCTCTATGTATGAATCCTCCCACTGGGCAATGCTGCGGCAGTAGGAGGGCACAATCACCAAAGTCGCGCCCATTTCCTCCAGGGCCTTCATGGCCTCGGCAGGAAGCTCCTCCACCGATAGCACCAGCTGGGGTTTTAGGTCCCGCAAGCCCTTGACGTCGGGGTACTTGGAGGTTCCGTACTGGGGCAGGGCAAGGATAGATTCGGGGTAGGAGCACTCGGAAGAGCGCCCCGCCAAACGGTTTTGGAGTCCCAGATCGCAGATTTTTTCGGTGATAGAGGGAGCCAGAGAAACCACCTTGCCGGGACGGGCGTTGATGACGGCAGACCCTACCTGCAACGGGTATTCCGGATCGGGCTCCGGCTGGGAAAGGTCGGCGGGGGAGGAGTCCAAAGAGGACCCGGAGCTTTCTGGCTTGTCGCCGCAGCCCACCAAAGAAAAGAGCAGCAGTGTGGCCAGCACCGCGGCAATCCATCGTTTCAGCCTCATGGCAATCCTCCATTGATCGGCATTCCGGAAAGGGTTCCGGCGTGTTGATGCTTGTATTATTGTACTGCATTTTATCGGCCTTTGTCAATCAAAGAAAAGGAAGTTCAAGGGGGTTAACTTCATCTTTCCTCCTCGGGACTCTGATCCCGCAGAGCGTCTCGGGCCAGAGCTTCCAGCTCCTCGTAGCGGGTCAGGGTTCCCGCCCGGCGGCGCAGGGCGGCGGCCCCCCGCCAGCCCTTGCAGTACCAGGCCACATGCTTGCGGGCCTCCCGCATGGCGACGTATTCGCCTTTGTACTCCACCGCCAAGGCAATCTGACGCAGCATGATGGCAAGCTTTTCCTCGGGGCAGGGCTCGGGAAGGCAAACCCCCCGCTCCAGCCATGCCTTGAGGATGCGAAAGACCCAAGGGGCCCCCTGAGCTCCCCGGCCGATCATCACCAAATCCACCTTGGTTTCCTCGTACATCCGCTGGGCGCTTTTAATGTCCCAGACGTCACCGTTGCCGATGACAGGGATGTCCAAAGCCTCCTTAACCCGGGCTATGGTGGCAAGGTCTACAGGGGGAGCGTACATCTGCATCCGGGTTCTGCCGTGTACCGTGACGGCGTCGGCCCCGGCCTCCTGAGCCAGAAGAGCCAGCTCTACGGCGTTGAGATGGTCGCTGTCCCATCCGGTGCGGATTTTCACCGTCAACGGCAGAGTGGTGACCGAGCGCACCGCCCGGATGATGTCTGCCGCCAGAGGGGGGTTCTTCATCAGGGCGCTGCCGCTGCCCGCTCCCGCCACCTTGGGGGCGGGGCACCCCATATTGATGTCCAAAGCATCGGGCCGGTAGAGCTGGGCCTTGATGGCCGCCTGCGCCATGGAGTCGGGGTCATCCCCAAAAAGCTGGACAGCGCAGGGCCGCTCGGCCTCGCTGACGCTGAGGAGTTGGGCTGTCTTGCGGGAGCGATGCTCCAGCCCCTTGGCGCTGGCCATTTCCCCCACGGCGTAGCAGGCCCCTTCGGCCACGCAGATTTCCCGGAAGGCGCGATCGGCCACTCCGGCCATGGGGGCCAGAGCGGCAGTTTTTGGTAAGATCAGATTTCCCAGTTTCAAACAGGCATCTCCTTTATAGAAAGGGGAGAGTTCCCTTTTGGCGGATTCTTCCCCTCGATCAAGCATGTTTTAAGTGGTGCGAGTATAATTTAGCAAATCCTAGGGAAAATGGCAAGGTTTTGTGCTATACTAATGACAAACCGAAAAGGATATTGTCTAGCAAAGGAGAAAGCATTATGGCCAAGAAGACTCTGATTATCGGAGCCGGAGGCGTAGCCGGCGTAGCCGTACACAAATGCTGCCAAAACAGCGAAATTTTCCCCGACATTATGATAGCCAGAAGTACAAAAGAAAAATGCGACAAGCTGCGGGAAGAGGCTCTGGCCCGTACCGGCAGCTCCACCAAGATTTCCACGGCTCAGCTGGATGCCATGGATGTGGAAGCCACCACCAAGCTGATCAAGGAATACGGTGCCGATCTGGTACTGAATCTGGCTTTGCCCTATCAGGATCTGGCCATTATGGACGCCTGCTTGGCCGCCGGGGTGGACTATGTGGACACCGCCAACTACGAGCCGGAGGATACGGCAAAGTTCGAATACAAGTGGCAGTGGGCCTACCGGGACCGCTATCGGGACGTAGGCATCACCGCCCTGCTGGGCAGCGGCTTTGACCCGGGAGTCACCAGCGTCTTTTCCGCCTACGCCCTCAAGCACTATTTTGACGAAATCCACTACATCGACATTCTGGACTGCAATGGGGGGGATCACGGCTACCCCTTTGCCACCAACTTCAACCCAGAGATCAACATCCGGGAGGTGTCCGCTCAGGGCAGCTACTGGGAAGACGGACAGTGGGTTCACACCCAGCCCATGGAGATCAAGCGGGAGTACGACTTTGCTCAGGTGGGGAAAAAGGACATGTACCTGCTCCACCACGAGGAGATTGAATCCCTGGCCCTCAACATCCCCGGCATCAAGCGGATTCGCTTCTTCATGACCTTTGGACAAAGTTATCTTACCCATCTCAAGTGTCTGGAAAACGTGGGGATGACCTCCATCGAGCCCATTGAGTTCGAAGGACATCAGATCATCCCCCTGCAATTCCTCAAGGCGGTACTGCCTGATCCCTCCTCCCTTGGACCCCGCACCGTGGGCAAAACCAACATCGGCTGCATCTTCCAGGGCGTAAAGGACGGCAAGCCCCGCAACCTGTATATCTATAACGTCTGCGACCACCAAGAGTGCTACAAGGAGGTGGGCAGCCAGGCGGTGGCCTACACCACCGGCGTTCCCGCCATGATTGGCGCCATGATGCTCCTCACCGGAGCGTGGAAGGGACCCGGCGTGTTTAACATTGAGGAGTTTGACCCCGATCCCTTTATGGATGCTCTCAATAAATGGGGCTTGCCTTGGGTGATCGACGAAAACCCTGTGCTGGTAGACTAAGATTTCGAGATAAAGCTCCCCACCGCCAAAGGCCAGCCGCCTTTGGCGGTTCCCTTGGGGAAAGGAAGATCTCGGGACAAGGAGGAACCCCATGAGGATAGAAGAGCTACCCACTCCCTGTTTTGTGGTGGATGAGGCTTTGATCGAACGGAATCTAAACATTTTGCGGGGAGTCATGGACCGGACTGGATGCAAAATTCTGCTGGCCCAGAAGGCGTTCTCCATGTTTCACCTGTACCCTCTTATCGGCAGGTATCTGGCGGGAACCGCCGCCAGTGGCCTTTACGAAGCCAAGCTGGGCCGGGAAATGGGGGGCGAAAACCATGTGTTTTGCACCGCCTACCGGGACAGCGAGTTTGAAGAAATTACCCAAATCTGCGGACACATCATCTTCAACTCCTTTGGGCAGTTGGAGCGGTTTGGCGATCAAGCTCTGGCGGCGGGAGCCAGCATCGGTATTCGGGTCAACCCCCAGTGCTCCACCCAAGGGGATCAGGCCATCTACGACCCCTGCTCTCCCGGTTCCCGGCTGGGGGTGACCCTGGAACACTTCCGCCCCGATCTATTGGAGCGGTATGGGGTAGAAGGGCTCCACTTTCACACCCTTTGCGAGCAGGACGCCGCCCCTTTGGCCCAGACGGTGGAAGCGCTGGAGCACAACTTTTCTCCTTTTCTGCCCCAGATGAAGTGGCTGAACCTGGGGGGAGGCCACCACATCACCCGGGAGGGCTACGACATCCCCCTGTTGGAGCAGGTGATCCACCACCTGCAAAAGGCCTACGACGTACAAGTGTATCTGGAGCCGGGTGAGGCCGTTGCCCTGGGCGCCGGATTTTTGGTAACCTCGGTGCTGGACGTGACCCAAAACGCAGGGGTAAAAAACGCCATTCTGGATGCTTCCGCCGCCTGCCACATGCCCGATGTGCTGGAAATGCCCTATCGCCCGCCTCTGGTTCATGGGGGAGAGCCGGGAGAAAAGCCCCACACCTACCGTTTGGGAGGCCCCACCTGTCTGGCGGGGGATATTGTGGGGGATTACAGCTTCGATCAGCCCCTTCAGGTGGGGGACCGCCTGATGTTTGGAGATATGGCCATCTACTCCATGGTCAAAACCAACACCTTTAACGGCATGCCTCTACCCGCCATTGCCCTGCGCAATCGGGATGGAGAGTGTACCATTGTCAAAGAATTCGGGTATGAGGCCTTCCGCAGCCGTCTTTCGTAAGAAAGGCGGCTTTTCCTTGCCCCTATAGCGGTCCACGATGAGTGTAAATTATTCACAAATAATTTACATAAAGTTATAATTTTCTATTGACAAAAGCCTAACTCTAGGGGTATACTATAACTAAGGAACGGGAAGAATAAACAGCAATACGCAGCTTGTTCCCGGACTATTTTGGAACAAGGGAAAGGGGTGGTTCCGATGTACAAGGAAGAGGAAAACCGAAAGCACCTGGGGCCCAGCGCCAGCCCCGGCCGCCTTGCCCGACCTTAACTTGCGGTATTGATCCATTGTAAAGAAAGTGGACACAACCGAACCCCTTTGGCGGAGGCAGCCATTTTGCAGCAGGTGGGTTTTGTAGGCGGAATTAAATGGCGAAGCTATAAATTTGGAGCAAACGGAAAATCCACAACATTACTAGTCTAAGCTTATTGAACATCGAATCGGATCAAACCCAGGCAAAATATTTGTGATAAAGGAGTTTTAGATCAAGGGATTGGCAGTATGTGTCAAAAAGCGTAAGTTACACCTCTGCCGGCAGAACCTGTACAGGTAAATCCAAGAAATAATCTCCTCACGCAAGCACCCCCGCAAAGCCTTGGCCCATGGGCCAAAAATAGATAGGCTGTTGGCGTGGGGCAATATTAAAAAAATGAAAAGGCCGCATTCCCAAAGGGGAGTGCGGCCTTTTGCCGCGTTCGGCCATAGTTACAGATACTGCGTGTTTTTACATACCTCTTACATAAAACCGCATTTGTTTTTTACCCCCGGTCTTTAAACTGGGCTTGTATGAAAAAGCAAATGAGAATGTTATGGAGGAATGAAAGAATGAAACGAACAATCACTGTACTTTTGGCGGCTCTTATGCTGCTGATGACCGTCACCGGATGTGCCGCAGGTAGTGCTGGGGACGCCGGAAAAAATATCACCGTGGTCTCCCGGGAGGATGGCAGCGGAACCCGAGGTGCCTTCATCGAGCTGTTTGGCGTAGAGGTGAAGGGGGAGGACGGCACCAAGAAGGATCTGACCACCAAAGAAGCACTCATCGTCAACAAAACCGATGTGATGCTCACCAACATTGCAAGCGACCCCAACGCCATCGGCTATGTGTCCCTGGGCTCTCTGAACAATACGGTCAAGGCCCTGTCCATCGATGGCGTGGCCGCTACTGCCGCCAACGTGCAAAACGGAACCTACCCCATTGCAAGGCCCTTTATCATCGCCACAAGAGACGATGTGTCGGAGCTGGCTCAGGACTTTATCCGGTTTATTCTGTCGAAAGAAGGGCAGGCGGTTGTGGGCGGCAGCTATATCGCCATCGATGAAAATGCCCCTACCTATGAGGGTGCAAAGCCCGAGGGAAAGATCAGCGTGGCCGGGTCTTCTTCGGTCACCCCGATTATGGAAAAACTCAAGGAAGCATACCTGATCCTGAACCCCAAGGCTGCCATCGAAATTCAGATGAGCGATTCCACCGCCGGTATGACCGCCGCCATGGAGGGGACCTGTGATATCGGTATGGCAAGTCGGGCCCTGAAGGAAAGTGAGCTGGCTCAGCTGACCGGAACCTCCATTGCACTGGATGGCATCGCTGTCATCGTCCACCCTGAGAACCCGGCGGAAAACATGACCGGTGAGCAGGTGCGGGACATCTTTACCGGTGAAACTACAACTTGGGACGGCCTGCAATGAGGGAACAAAGCTTGCGGGAAAACCTGATGAAGGCGGTATTCCTCACATCCGCCCTTATCAGCATTCTCACGGTGGCGCTGATCTGCCTGTTTCTGTTCGCCAACGGAATCCCAGCCATGGGCAAGATCGGCTTCTTCCGGTTCCTGCTGGGTAGGGAGTGGTCTCCCAGTGATCTGCCCCCCGCCTTTGGGATTTTGCCCATGATGTTGGGCAGCCTCTATGTCACGGCAGGTTCCATCCTCATTGGTGTACCGATAGGTATCTTTACCGCAGTCTTTCTGGCCAAGGTTTGTCCCAAACCCCTGTATCGGGTGCTCAAACCCGCTGTGGACCTGTTGGCCGGCATTCCGTCGGTGGTGTATGGATTCTTTGGCCTCGTCACCATCGTCCCTATGGTGCGCAGGATGTTTGGCGGCAACGGCAGCAGCATTCTGGCGGCTTCTCTACTACTGGGCCTGATGATTCTGCCCACCATCATCGGCATTACCGAAAGCGCCATCCGCGCCGTGCCGGGAGAACTCTATGATGGTGCGGTGGCTTTGGGGGCCAGCCACGAAAGAGCAGTGTTCCGGGTGCTGCTCCCCGCTGCCAAATCGGGGATTCTGGCGGCGGTGGTACTGGGCATTGGCCGGGCCATCGGCGAGACTATGGCGGTGATCATGGTGGCGGGCAATCAGGCCCGGATGCCGGAGGGAATCCTCAAGGGGGTGCGAACCCTCACCGCCAACATTGTGCTGGAAATGGGCTATGCCGCCGAGCTCCACCGGGAGGCCCTGATTGCCACGGGAGTGGTGCTCTTTGTTTTTATTCTGCTGATTAATCTGCTGTTTTCCGCCCTGCGAAAGGAGGGAAGATCGTGAAGCAAAAAATCACTGACACCCTCCTGCAGGTGGCTACTTGGCTGGCGGCAGCCCTCACCTTTGGGGCGCTGTTCTTTCTCATCGCCTACATTCTGGCCCGGGGGATTCCCCACATTAGGCCGTCTTTGTTTGCCCTGCACTACAACACCCAAAACGTCTCTCTACTGCCGGCGCTGATCACCACGGTGCTGACGGTGGTGCTCTCTTTGGCGGTGGCAGTGCCTCTGGGGCTGTTTACCGCCATCTATCTGGTGGAGTATGCCAAACGGGGCAACTGCTTGGTGGCACTGGTGCGGATGACGGCGGAAACCCTGTCCGGCATCCCCTCTATTGTGTACGGACTGTTTGGAATGCTGTTCTTTGTCACTTGGCTGGGCTGGGGGTTTTCCATACTGGCGGGAACCTTTACCCTGGCCATTATGATTCTGCCTCTCATCCTGCGCACCGCCGAGGAAAGCCTGAAAGCGGTCCCCGACGCCTACCGGGAAGGAGCCTTTGGTCTGGGAGCCGGACGGCTGCGTACGGTGTTTCGCATTGTGTTGCCCGCCGCCGCTCCGGGGATTCTGGCGGGAGTGATTCTGGCGGTGGGCCGGATTGTGGGGGAAACCGCCGCTCTTATCTACACTGCGGGAACGGTGGCTCAGATTCCGGAAAGCCTCATGGCTTCGGGCCGAACCTTGTCGGTGCACATGTACGCCCTTTCCAGCGAGGGGCTGTATACCGGACAGGCCTACGCCACAGCCGTTGTTCTGCTGGTTTTGGTGGCAGGCATCAATACTCTGTCGGCGGCGCTGGCAAAGAAGATTGGGGAAGGGTAATATAGATGGAAAAATTCAGACTCAGCGACGTGAGCTTGTGGTATAATGACTTTAAAGCGCTCAAGGATATTACCATGGACATTGCCGCCAATGAGGTGACTGCCTTTATCGGCCCTTCCGGCTGCGGAAAGTCCACCCTGCTCAAAAGCCTCAACCGGATGAACGATTTGGTGGAGGGGTGCAGGATCACCGGGAGCATCCAGCTGGACGGGCAGGATATTTACAAAGACCCCAACATCAACGGCCTGCGCAAGCGGGTGGGAATGGTGTTCCAAAAGCCCAACCCCTTTCCCATGAGCATCTACGACAACATCGCCTTTGGCCCCCGCACTCACGGCGTCAAATCCCGTCTTATGCTGGACGATTTGGTGGAAAAGGCTCTGCGGGATGCAGCAGTTTGGGAGGAGACTAAGGACCGGCTGAAAAAAAGCGCCCTCTCCCTTTCCGGCGGGCAGCAGCAGCGGCTGTGCATTGCCCGAGCTCTGGCGGTGGAACCTCAGGTTCTGCTGATGGACGAGCCAACCTCAGCACTGGACCCTATCTCCACCTCTAAAATCGAGGAGTTGGTCACCCAGCTCAAAGAGCGGTACACCATTGTCATCGTCACCCACAACATGCAGCAGGCCACCCGGATTTCCGACAAGACGGCGTTTTTTCTGCTGGGGGAACTGGTGGAGTACGGCAAAACCGAGCAGGTGTTTTCTTTGCCACGGGATAAGCGGTGCGAGGATTATATCACAGGGAGGTTTGGATGATGCGCACAAGATTTGACAGGCAGCTGGAAACGCTGGATACCATGCTCATTAAGATGGGCGCTCTAATCGAACGGGCCATTGCCCTTTCCATCCAAGCCCTCAAGGAGCAGAATGTGGAGCTGGCCCGGCAGGCCATTGCCTGTGAGCGGGAAGTGGATCAGGCGGAAAAAGAAATCGAAACCCTGTGCCTGCGGCTTTTGTTGCAGCAGCAGCCGGTGGCGGGGGACCTGCGCCTGATTTCCGCGGCTCTTAAAATGATTACCGACATGGAGCGGATTGGGGATCAGGCAGCGGATATTGCGGAAATCTCCATCCACCTGTCCAAGGAGCGCTATATCAAAAAGCTGGAGCACATCCCGCAGATGGCGCAGGCCGCGGTGAAGATGGTCACCGAGAGCATCGATGCCTTTGTCCACCGAGATTTGGCGCTGGCCCAAGAGGTAGTGGACTACGATGATGTGGTGGACGGCCTCTTTGATGCCGTCAAGAACGATCTCATCGCCCTGATCGGGGCGGACAGCGCTAACGGTATTCAGGCCATTGATCTGATAATGGTGGCAAAATATCTGGAACGAATCGGCGACCACGCCGTTAACATTGCCCAATGGGTGGCGTTTTCCATCACAGGAACCCACAACGACGGATGGGGAGAGGAAACGGATTAAATGCGAAGGGTTTATATGGTAGAAGATGACGAAGATATTCGGGAACTGACCCTCTACGCTCTGGAAGCGGCGGGGTTTTCCTGCCGGGGGTTTGAGGAGGGGGAAAGTTTTTTTGCTGATTTGGAGCAGGAGGAGCCCCCTCATCTGGTTTTGCTGGACATTATGCTGCCGGGGGACGACGGCATCACCATCTTGAAAAAGCTGCGCAGCCACGGCAAGTATAGCGAAATCCCCGTCATCATGCTCACTGCCAAAAGCAGCGAGGTGGATAAAGTAAAGGGGCTCAACTTTGGTGCAGACGACTATATCCCAAAGCCTTTTGGGGTGACCGAGCTGATTGCCCGGATCAACGCCGTTCTGCGCAGGGTGAAGTCCGACTCTCCGGCAGAAAACAACCTTGTCTGCCAAAACGTGGTTCTGGACAGCCGGCGGCGCAGCGTCACCGTGGATGGTCAGGCCGTGGCTCTCACCTTTATGGAGTTTGAGCTACTGCACTACCTCATGGTGAATATGGGCATAGTCCTGAGCCGCAACAAACTGATGGACGCTGTTTGGGGCTATGACTACGAGGTGGAAAGCCGGACAGTGGATGTCCACATCAAATCCCTGCGGCAAAAGCTGGGGGAAGCGGGGGAGCACATCAAAACCGTCCGCAACGTCGGTTATAAGATGGAGGAGTAGAACCATGAACAAACGCATCTTCCGCTCCATGTGCCTGCTGGTTCTCCTCACCGTACTGTTTTTTGCCGCCCTTTGGGGAGCGATCTTTTCCCGGCAGTTTGAAACACAGGCCAGAGATGGGCTCAAGAACCTTCGGGTCTCGGTGATGGACGAGGTGGGTACGGTGTTTTTTGACAACCGAACCGACCCGGCCCTGCTGGACAACCACCTAAACCGTCCCGAGGTACTGGATGCCGTCCAAAACGGTTCGGGAGAAAGCGAGCGCTTTTCCGCCACCCTGCGGGAAACCACCTATTACTACGCCGTGCGCCTTGCCAACGGCAATATTCTGCGGCTGGCTCTGACCACCGACAGTGTGGCAGCTCTTCTTTCTCGGTTTATCCCCGTGGTGATGCTCTGCCTGACTCTGGCAGCAGCCTTTGCTTTTGCGGTGGCCCGGCGGTTGACCAGAGGCATCGTTGCCCCCATTAACAGCATGAATCTGGATGATCCAAAAATCGTAGAATACGAGGAACTGCTGCCCTTCCTCAAGAAAATTGAAACCCAGAAGAAGGAGCTGCTTTTCCAGCATTGGGAGCTGGAAAACCGCTCCGCCACCATTGCCGCCATCACCAAGAACATGCGGGAGGGTCTGCTGCTGCTGGATGAAGAAGGCACCGTTCTGCTGGCCAACCAAAGCGTTGCCCATATACTGGGAGCGCGGGAAATCGTAGGGAAAAAGGTTATTGAACTCTGCCGGGATCTGGATTTTTTGGAACAGGTGAAGAACTGTCTGTCCGGCAAAGAGGCGGAGAGCATCCTGCCTACAGGGAGCTCCATCTACAGTGTATTTTACAGCCCGGTATACGACGGCGACACCGTGAGTGGTGGGGTGGTGCTGCTTATCGACATCACCCAGAAATACGCGGCCCAAGAGCAGCGCAAGGAGTTTTCCGCCAATGTATCCCACGAACTCAAGACGCCCCTCACCACCATTGCCGCCCTGTCCGAGATGATGGCTGACGGCACCGCCAAGGAAAAAGATATCCGCTCCTTTGCCGATAAAATCCATCGGCAGGCCAAGCGGCTGATTGGAATTATCGGGGACATCATCAAACTTTCCGAGTTTGACGAGGGCGGGGCGGTCAGGGAGTTTACCTCCTTTGATCTGTACGAGGTGGCGGAAACGGTGTTCAGCGGCTTGAGCGAGGCAGCCGCGGAGCGTGGAGTTTCCGTTGGGCTGCAGGGGGATTGTCCTTGCTATCTCACCGGCAATCTGCGCATGCTGGACGAGCTTCTGTACAATCTGGTAGACAACGCCATTAAATACAACCGCCCGGGGGGCAGCGCCGTAGTGACTCTTTCCCGGCAGGGGGAGGAGGTTGCCGTCACCGTGACCGACACTGGCATTGGCATCGCCCGGGAACAGCTGGACCGGATTTTTGAGCGCTTTTACCGGGTGGACAAATCCCGCTCCAAAAAAACTGGAGGCACGGGGCTGGGGCTTTCCATCGTCAAGCATATTGTGGAGTATCATGGCGGACGGGTGGAGGTCCAAAGCCGGGAGGGGGAGGGGACCACCTTTACCTGTTGGCTCAAGCGGCATCCTCCGGCGGAACCGGAAGGTTTAGCGTAAAAGAGGCGAGCGCCCATGCGCTCGCCTCTTTTATAACAGGGTAGCTTAATACTTTTCGCTGCCCATGGAAAATCCTGTAGGGCCCATGGGAGAGTACTCCAACCCGGGGGAGACGGCATAGGCAGAGTGCCCACCTTTCAGCTTAAAGAGGGCCACCTGCTGCTCCAACATGACCGACTGGCTGCTCATTTCCTGAGCGGAGGCGGCGCTTTGCTCGGCAGCGGCACTGTTTTGGTGAACCACCTGAGACACCTGATCGATCCCCTGATTGATCTGGAGGATGGAGGAGGTCTGCCCGGTAGAGGCCTCGTTGATTCGGGTGATCATCTCCACGCTCTGCTCAATATCTTTAACAATTTTTTGCAGGGAATCCACAGTTTCCGTGGCGAGATCGAAGCCCAGCCGGGCTTTTTCCACCGACGTGGAGATGAGCTCGCCAGTATCCTTGGCGGCATCGGCGCTTTTGGCGGCCAGATTGCGAACCTCGTCGGCCACTACGGCAAAGCCCTTGCCGTGCTGCCCCGCCCGGGCAGCCTCCACGGCGGCGTTGAGAGCCAGAATGTTGGTTTGAAAGGCGATATCGTCAATAACCGTGATTACCCGGCTGATGGCGTTGCTGGCATCGTTGATCTCCTTGACAGCCTGCATCATATGATCCATGTGCCGGGCACCCTGCTCGGCGTTGTCCTTGATGGTGCGGGACATCTGGGCGGCCTGCTGGGCCATCTCCGCATTTTGGGTGCTTTGCTTTGCCACATCCTCGATCAGCTCGCTGAGCTGCTGAACCGCGGAAGCCTGCTCGGTGGAGCCTCTGGCCAGAAGCTGTGCACCGTCCGCCACCTGGGAAGAACCGGTGGAAACCTGCTGGGCGGCGGTTTGAATTTGGGACATGGTACCGTTGAGGGAGCGGACAATCTTTTCCAGAGCGGATTTGATGGGGGCAAAGTCGCCAATATAGTCGATGTTTATCTCGATGTCCAAATTGCCTTCGGACAGCTGCCCCAGTTGATGGGAAATATCTCCGATGTATTTTTGCAGTTCTGCCTTTGTTGCAATAATGGAGTGGATGAGCCGCCCAATCTCGGAGGTGTCGGGAGTTAAGCTGAAGTGGGAGGAAAGGTTGCCCCGTTCAATTTCTTCCATCTCCTGCTGAATCTTTTTGATGGGGGAGATCATTCTGATCAGTACGTTGACGATGTTTAGGAACTGGAGTACGGCGACAGCGATCACCAAGATGATGGAAATCACCTGCAGCCGGCTTTCCCGGACGGTGAGGGTCTGAATCTCCTGGGCAGTGCGGGTATCCAGCATGGCCAGAAAATCGTCCCTAATCGTCTTGATGTCTGCCGCATGCTGCTTGTACTGGGCCCCGTAAACCGATTCGATGGCCTGATCGTGCTTTCCTTGCTTGGCCAACTCCATGGCGTCGCTTTCCAGAGGGACCAAGTCGTTGGAAAGGCTCATCATGGCATCGATCTTTCCCTGTTCCTCGGCGGTGATGCCGATGGCCTTCATGTTTGCCACGCCGATCTCCCGGTTTTTCAGGGTGTTCACTTCGTTCCAGTAGTTGTCGTAGTGCTCCATGTTTCCGGTGGCTGCAAAGGCGCGGACTTCGTTGGTCAGATAAGCGGAACCGTTCATAAATTGGTTGGCATTACAGGTGAGCTCAAACCGGTCGTAGTTGGCTTGATTAATAGCTGCGGTAATCGACGCAACCCATAAAAACGCAATTAACGTGAGAATAATAAAGAGAACGCTTAAGGAGTTCAGAATAATCACAGCAGTGGAATGATTTACCGTTTTTTTCATGGCTTCCTCCTAAAAATTTACAATATATTTTCTTAATAGTATACCATAATTGTCGAAAACTGCCCATAAAAATGAAAAAATTTCCAATAAACTAGGGGCAAGGGTGACTCCTTATTCCAAAATACCAGAGTTCATAAGGAATTCCATCGTTTTATACCGGTATGTCAAGGCAGGTTAAATGTAGTGGTAGGGGACGTGATCTTCTGTATGGGGATCTGGCCTCTTCTCTCAAAAAATGGCGGTAAAAGGCCTTCCACACCCCTGCCCCGCCGATTATGACAATAATAAAGAAGCCTCCAACCATATGCAAATACGGTTGGAGGCTTCTGTCGGCAAAGGGACTATACGTCAAATCCAAAGAAGTTCTTAGTATTATAGTAGCTGATGTTTTCTACCAGAGGCCGCAGCAGGTCGTCATCGTCGGGGAATTCGCCGTTTTCTACCCAGGTGCCGATGAGGTTGCAGAGGATGCGGCGGAAGTACTCGTGACGGGTATAGGAAAGAAAACTGCGGCTGTCGGTCAGCATACCGACAAATCCACCCAGCAGCGACAGGTTGGCAAGACTGGTGAGCTGTTGTTCCATGCCCTGTTTGGTGTCGTTAAACCACCACGCAGAACCCTGCTGAATCTTGCCCCTAATCCCCTCTCCCTGGAAACAACCCAGCACAGAGCCCAGCATTTCGTTGTCCCCGGGATGGAGGGAGTAAAGGATGGTTTTGGGCAGCTGACCAGTTTCCTCCAGAGCATTCAAAAACTGGGTCAGGGTAACGGCATCCAGAGTGTTGCCTATGCAGTCAAAGCCGGTATCGGGACCCAACTGCTTTAGCATACGCTGGTTGGTACTCCGCACTGCTCCGTAGTGCAGCTGCATCACCCATCCCCGTTTTGCGTATTCGCGGGCCAGGAACAGCAGCACCTGGGTTTTGTATTTGAGAGCATCGGCAGCTCCTATGGCTTTTCCGGCCAGGGCATCCTTGAGGATGATGTCCATTTCCATCTCGGAAGCGGGGCAGTAGAAGGCGTTGTCCAAGCCGTGGTCGCTGGCAACGCAGCCCATTTCATCAAAGAAATCCAGGCGGTTTTCCAGAGCCTGCCTAAGAGAAGCAAAATCCGAAATGCAGATGCCGGAAACCTCGGACAGCTTGGCAATATACTGGGCGAAGGAGGTCTGCTGAATATTGACCGCCTTGTCGGGACGCCATGCGGGGAGCACCTTGACCTCCCAGTTGGAATCTTCGGCTAGCTGCTTGTGGTAACGCAGGTCATCAATGGGGTCGTCGGTAGTGCAGATCAGCCGGACGTTGGACTTGCGGATCAGCCCCCGCACACTCAGCGCGGGATCGGCCAGCTTTTGATTGCAGTGCTCCCAAACCTTGGCGGCGGTTTTATGGCTCAGGACACCTTCATAATCAAAATAGCGCTGCAGCTCCAGATGAGTCCAGTGGTATAGGGGATTGCCAATGGCCTGATCCAACATCTGGGCAAAGCGCTCAAACTTTACCCGGTCGTCGGCATCGCCGGTGATCTCCTGCTCCGGCGCTCCGGTGGTGCGGATTTGACGCCACTTGTAATGGTCCCCCAGCAGCCAGGGCTGGGCGATGTTATCGTAGCGCCTATCCTCGGCGATTTCTGCGGGATTGATGTGACAGTGATAATCGATAATCGGCATTGGATTCGCGTATTTATGAAAAAGCCGTTTGGCGGTTTCGTTGGTTAACAAAAAATCCGCATCCATAAAGTTTTTCTTCATCTAATCTTCCTTTCCTCATCTCACAGAGTGGGCCATGCTCCTGCCGCAAACGATACCAGAAAACCCCAGGATGCCAAGCCCCCTGTTTTGCAAGTTCCCATCGAACAACCTTTCTTGCTCTGTTTGTACAAATGGATAACCTTATTATAACGCGGGTGTAAGCGCTTTACAATACATTTGTGAAGCTCGCCGAAAAATCAGTAGGTTTACCCCATGCTTTTGGGCTGAAACCTTGAGAGCATGGGATGCTCCCGCTTTGCCCAGAGGTGCTCCTATGGATGTTCTCGCGGTTTTACCGGCGGTACAAGCACTTTTGCTGTACCTGCTTGTGAAATCTTGTTGACTATTTGTGATTCTTGTCGTAAAATGTAACCATATAAGTGATTATTATTTTCATAAAGGCGGTTGGCTTGTGACAAATTAGCTTTCCCTAACTGAAGATTTCTGGAAATGTAGCGGATGTATTTCGGTATGTCCCTGTATTTTTTTTGGAATTGTATCAATACAAAACCTTATAACCTGAGTTGGCAGAGCGATTTTCTCATCCGGTGGCCTGCTCTTTTGATATGTCAGATCCCCTAAAAGGCAGGCGGGTGGTCTTGCGTTTTGGATACTGCTGCGGTTTGCTTCTGTATTCCTGTGTTAGCCGGCGGGACTGATCCCGCATTTTTTTGAGCTTTGGATTCCCATAGCTCGCCATCGAATGTCCCAAATTAGTGTGGTAAAGGCAAGTGCGGGATTGCATTGCAGTTCGTTGCCGATGCAAATCCTGCCGCCAAATTGACATTTATGAATAACAAGGGGGAGACCACATGAAAAATCTATCCATCGGGAAAAAGCTCACGGTAACGTTCAGTATTGTTTTAACGCTGTATGTTTTGGCGCTGCTTACTGCTATTTTTTGGGGAATGCAGGGCATATCTGACTCTTTTTCCGGTTTTTATAACGGTCCCCACCAGATTGTAGAGGCTACCATAGATTTGCAAAGAGGATTGCAAGTCATCGAAAAGGACATCGCCCGGATATTGGTGGAGAAGAATCCCAAGACGGCAGGGGCTTATCTGGATGAAATGGAGGAGGCCATTGCCTCTACAGCGGAAAACATCAGCTTTCTTCGGGAAAACCTGACGCTGCAGGAAAATCAGGCCCGTTTGGAGCAGGTGATTGAGCGGCAGAGCAAGGCCCAAGCTGCTCGGGATAACTTGTTTGGGCTGGTGGATAAAAATGAATACGACAAGGCGTTGGCCATGTATCGGGCGCTATACGTCCCGGCCTCGGAGGAAATACGGGACCTTTCCATCGAGATCAGCGACGCCGCCAAAGGGGCAGGAGACGACTTTTACAACGGAGCACAGGCCACTGCCTCCAGAATCACAATGATTATGATGGTGTTTTTTGTGGCATCTCTGGGAGTGGCGTTGGTCCTCTGCGTCTACATTGTCCGAAGCATCACAAAACCGGTGCGGGAAATCGAGACTGCCGCGCAGCTACTGGCTCAGGGTAAGCTGGACGCCCAAGTCAAATATACCTCCAAGGATGAAATGGGCTCCCTTGCGGAAAGTATCCGCACTCTCATCCAAAGTCTGCAGGAATATATATCGGATATTTCCCAGGTGCTGGGCCACATGTCGGCAGGGGATATGACCGTCATGGTGGATCTGGAATATCGCAACGACTTTGCGCCCATTAAAAGTTCCATGGGGGAAATCATTGATTCCCTCAACGATATGCTGTCCCAGATTCAGGCATCATCCCAGCAGGTGGCTACCGGTTCCGAGCAGTTGTCTGCCGGAGCGCAGGCCCTTTCTCAGGGGGCTGCAGAGCAGGCGGGGTCGGTGGAGGAACTGGCGGCTTCTCTCAACGAAGTACTGGAAAAGGTCCGGGAAAATGCTAACAATGCTAAGGAGGCCAGCACCAATGTGGCCGATACCGCCATGGAGCTGGAACGGGGCGACCAGCAGATGCACCGGCTGGTTAGCGCCATGAACGAGATTGCAAACCAGTCCGGCGAGATACAGAAGATCATTAAAACCATCGACGACATCGCCTTCCAGACCAATATTCTGGCCCTGAATGCGGCGGTGGAGGCTGCCCGAGCCGGTGCGGCGGGGAAAGGCTTTGCCGTAGTGGCCGACGAGGTCCGCAATCTGGCCGGCAAGAGTGCGGCGGCGGCAAGGGATACCACCGACCTGATTCAAAGTACGCTGGCAGCCATTGATAACGGGGATAAAATGGTGGTGGAAACTGGAAAGGCTCTGGATCAAATCTCCCAAAAAGCACAGGATGTCCGTAAGCTGGTGGACAAAATTGCCGAGGCCTCGGAATCTCAAGCCGAATTCATTGGGCAAATCAACCTTGGGGTAGCACAGATTTCCGATGTGATTCAGACAAATTCAGCCACTGCGGAAGAAAGCGCCGCTTCCAGCGAGGAGCTGTCGGCACAGGCTGAGATGCTTAAAACGCTGGTATCTCACTTTCAGCTCAAGGGTGAACCTCATGCCCAACCGAAAGAGGATGATGGCGCTTTCACCACTAATTGGGAGGAAGATGGCTACAGCCTGACCGTTTAAGGTATGATTTGGCCGTTTAAAGCAGGATGACGCTGACGTTTCAATTTTATCAGTCTGTTTTTCAAATTATGGATGAACTTCCGGTGGACGAGCAGCAGCATATGCATCGGGTGGGCCGGCTGACCGGCGCGTTGACACAGGCCCTGCTCCATCACCGCAGGGACCTTGAGTCCCATGATGTTCTGCTGTTCGAACAAGCAGCCCAGTATCACGACATCGGAAAGATTTGGATTCCCCCGGAGGTTTTGATGAAGCCGGGACAGCTGACCGAGGAGGAGCGTGGCATTGTGCAGCAGCACCCGGTATTTTCCGAGATGCTGCTGGTACAGGCCAGAGCAGGTGTGCTTTCCGGCATTCCAAAGCATCTTATGGAGCTGGCGGCGGATTGCGCCGTTTATCACCACGAATGGTGGAACGGCAAGGGGTATCCCTACGGCCTGAAAGGCAGGGAGATTCCGATGGTGGCACGCATTGCCACCATCTGCGACGCCTACGACGCCATGACCAGCGACCGGGTTTACCGCAAGGCTCACACCCATAAATTTGCTTGCGAGGAGTTGGAAATCAACGCGGGTACACAGTTCGACCCCGATCTGGTCGAGGTGTTTTTAAAGAGCGCCATTAGCCACACGGCGGCGATGCTTCCCTAGAATGTGGCGGCTCTCGACTTTTCCATCAATGTCAATAAAAATCCACCGGCTTAGCCGGTGGTATTTCTTATGCGGGCAAAGCCCTATGGTACTAGCAGCGTCTAAAGACGCCTTTTACGGTCTGCCACTTGCGAGGGGATTGTTACTTGCTACCCGTAAACGGGTTATCGTATT
>JAHDPQ010000055.1 GCA_018434245.1 Oscillospiraceae bacterium | reverse complement strand
GTTTCAGCCAAGTCATAACCTCATTCAGAAAGCCCTAAACCACCCCCCGTCATAGATTCTTCATGCGCTACATCGTCACCGGCGGGGCCGGCTTCATCGGCTCAAACCTTGCAGACACCTTATCGCAAAACCACGACGTCGTCATCATCGACAACCTCGCCACCGGGCGGCGGGTGAACATCGAGCACCTCCTCGATCATCCCCGGGTGAACTTCATCGAGGGGAGCATCACCGACCTCGACCTCCTGATGGAGGTCTTCCCGGGCGCGGACGGCATCTTCCACCAGGCGGCGATCGCCTCGGTCCCCCGCTCCGTGAAAGACCCCATTGAGACGAACACGGTGAACGCGGCAGGAACCGTGAACGTCCTCTGGGCCGCAAAGGAGTGCGGTGTCCCGTCGGTCGTGGCGGCTTCGACCTCGGCGATCTACGGGGACGACCCAGCCTTCCCTAAGCGGGAGACAATGGCGCCGACTCCTCTCTCTCCCTACGCGGTCTCGAAGCTCGCGGGCGAGTACTACGGGAAGGTCTTTGCCGACCTCTACGGTATCCGGACAGCCTTCCTCCGCTACTTCAACGTCTTTGGGCCCCGGCAGGACCCGAATTCCGAATACGCCGCGGTGATCCCGAAGTTCATCACCCGGCTGCTCGGCGGGAAGCCACCGATCATCTACGGCGACGGGGAGCAGACTCGCGACTTCATCTTCGTCGCCGACGTCGTCCGGGCAAACGTCATGGCGATGGAGAGTGATGCTTCCGGTGTCTACAACATCGCCGGAGGCCGCCGGATCAGCCTCAACGAACTAGCCACCACCCTTTCGGGGATCATCGGTATATCCGAGCGGCCGATATACGAACCCCCGCGGCCAGGAGATGTGCGCGACTCTCTTGCGGATATTGCCCGGGCAGAGGGGGCATTCTGTTTTTCCCCTACTTACACGCTCGAAGAGGGACTTCGCGATACAGTAGCGTGGTTTAAAGGGGGCAGATAAGATCCTCGGCCGATAAGACCATCTACTCGTTTTTCAGAAGAAGCAATTCAATAAATTTAGGGCCCCTTGGATAGGATTTAGAGTCAGAGCATCTTAAATTACATAGTGCCTATCGAGATTGGAACTATATTAAATAGAATATATGGGGACTATATGCAATTACCAGAGGAAAACGAAAGAACAGATCATCATAGTTGATATGAATGTATTTCCAAATAGAGATATAATGTCTGAGGATGGCCGAATGGAAGATATTATTGGTTATACAATAGGCGTGTTTGATCTTTTCGGCTCTGTTGAATTCCTTCCAGACAACGACAATCACGACTGTTTGTACTGCCTTCGTTAGGTTATGGAGGATCACTTTGATCTTGATCTCTTTGACCTGGTACCAGTATTTTCGTGCCTTTAGTTCCTCGCCGAATC
>JAHDPQ010000143.1 GCA_018434245.1 Oscillospiraceae bacterium | reverse complement strand
CTCCTCGCACTGGGTTTCCTGGGGGCAGACCCTGCCGCAAACGGCGGGAAGGGCGTTGGTCTGACGGATGCACTGGTAGGCCTCCTCAAACTCTCCCTTGGCGATATGGCCGATGAACTCGGGAATTTGAACGTTGACAGGGCAGCCCGCCACACAGGGCTTGTGCTTGCACTGCAGGCAGCGAGTGGCTTCTTCCATAGCCATTTCCTCGGTATAGCCCAGAGCAACCTCTTCAAAGTTGCGGTTGCGAATCTGAGGCTCCTGCACCGGCATCTCTACTTTTTCAAGGCTCATGTTGGGTTTAGCCATGGAGCTCTCCTCCCTTCAGCATGCGGCATTCGTGGTTGGACTCCTGATCCCGGTAAAAGGAGTTACGGGCCATCAGCTCGTCAAAATCCACCTGATGACCATCGAATTCCGGGCCGTCCACACAGGCAAACTTCACTTTGCCGTCCACCGTCACCCGGCAGCCGCCACACATACCGGTGCCGTCAATCATAATGGGGTTGAGGCTGACCACCGTTTTGACGCCGTAAGGCTCGGTAGTTTTGCAGACAAACTTCATCATGACCACCGGGCCGATGGCAATGACCACGTCGTAGTCGTTTCCCGCATCCAGCAGGGATTTCAGCTTGTCGGTGACAAAGCCTTTCTCCCCGTAGGAGCCGTCGTCGGTGGTGAGGTAAAGGTTGTTGCAAGCAGCCTTCATTTCTTCTTCCAGAATCACAATATCCTTGGAGCGGAACCCGGCAATGATATCCACCTGAGCCCCCATGTTATGCAGGGCCTTGGCTTGGGGATAGGCGATGGCACAACCAACGCCGCCCCCCACCACACAGGCTTTTTTGATGCCTTCCAGATGGCTGGGAGTGCCCAAAGGACCTACAAAATCGTAAATATCGTCCCCAATGTTCAACTGGGAAAGCATCATGGTAGAGCGTCCCACATGCTGAAAAATAATGGTGACGGTTCCCTTTTCCCGGTCAAAATCGGCAATGGTCAGCGGAATTCTTTCCCCTTGCTCGTCTACCCGGAAGATGATGAACTGCCCCGGCTGCGCTTTTTTGGCAATCAGGGGAGCATCCACTTCCAGCAGCGTAACCGACTCATTGAGGCGGCGCTTGTTTACGATTTGATACATGCTCACTGCTCCTTCTTTTCAGTTTCTGTTTCGCTCTGTGCCTCATCTGCCTCCATGGGCTGGGCAGTGGGGCTAATGACAAATGATTCCAAACGCTTGTGATTGAGAACACCGTACAGGTATTCTTCCAAGCAATATCCGCCTTCATAGATGGCCTTGGCGTGTTCTTCCCCTACATAGCGGAAGTGCCACGGCTCATAGATGATGTTGGTGATCTCCTGCTTGTCCTGAGGATACCGCAGAATAAACCCGTATTTCCAAGAGTTTTCCGCCATCCACTTGGCAGCAGGAGTTTGAGCAAAGCTGTCGTCAAGATTTTGGTTTTCCGGCGTTACAATATCCGCCGCCAGCCCAGTTTGATGCTCGCTGGTGCCTGGTGGCAGCACAATAGAGGCGGCAACGGCCGTCGCCTCCTCGTCACTTTTTCCCGTCGCTTTGTGCTCGGCTATTTTGTTTTCGTACAGCTCCTTCTGCCGCTCTTCCGAACGGTAGGCAGAACAGATCATCAGGCTAATGCCTTCGCTTTTGGCCTCGGCAATCATTTTTTTGAGAGCAGGAGCCATGCGAGAGTCTACCTGATACCCGGGGGCAACAGTCTCCAATTCAGGGGGAGCGTACCCCGCCGGCAAGGGACTGAGGGCACTGGCCAAAACCAGCTGCCACTCATCATCGGGAGTCTGAATGACCGGTTCTGGCTCGGGTTCGGGTTGCGGCTCGGAAGCCTCCGGCTCCTCAGGAGGAGCTTCCGGCTGGGAAAAATCTGTTTCCTGCGAAACTTCCGCCTTATCTTTGGAGGAGAGCTGCCTGGTTCCAATCAGCCATCCGGCGCCCCCCACCAGCCCAATGGTAATCAGCGCCAATAAGAAGCGCCGCATGATAAATTTTCCTTGGGTTTTTCTTTTTTTACGTCTATATGCCATGAATTCGCCTCGTTGTTCCAGATTGTTATTATATTCTCATAGCTTAATTATTAAAACATATTATCCTAGCAATGTCAATCCAAACCCACTGGAAAGCACTCCGGCAAAGCACTTCTGGAAGGAAGCGGGAAAGGCTTTTCCATTGATTTTTAGAAAGCATTTTGCCAAAACGCACTCTCTCTATGATATAATGTAGATGTAATAACCATGATCCGAGGTGAAGTAATGCCCCCCGTCAATGTTTCAAAGCAAAGCCTACATACTGCCCCAGAATCCCAGCTCTCCCCTCCCCTCCACGCTGCAAAAGCGATCCTGCAGGTGCTGCACCCCTATCGCCGAGGGGTGTGGGTACTGCTGCTGCCTCTGAGTATTTTGATCACCCAGTGGGCCGCTCTACATCCCGCAGTGGTGGAGCGTTTCTACTCCCGGGGTGTATACCGGGTCTTGACTGAAGTGTTCGGCAGATTCTTTGGACTGTTTCCCTTTTCCGTAGCCGAACTTCTCCTTTACACTGTAATCTTAACCATCTTACTCTGGCTAAGCTTACATATTGTCCGGTTGATCCGCCTCAGAGATTTTACCACACGCCTGCCGGGGATGCTGGCCACCTTGGCGTGTGTGACGGGAATCGGCTACTTTGCGTTCACTCTGTTTTGCGGCCTCAATTATCACCGGGTCACCTTTGCCGACCAGAGCGGCTTGGAGATCCGGCCCTCCTCTACTCAAGAGCTGGCAGCCCTATATGAGGAGCTGGTCCATACCGCCAATGCTGCTCGACAGCAGGTTTTAAACGGCGATTCGGGAGAGATGCTTCTCTCCCAGGATAGTTTTTACGCCACGGGAGTCCAGGCCGCTCAGGCCATGAGCCAACTTGGAGAACATTATCCCCAGCTGGGGGGCTTTACCCCCCGAGCCAAGCCCGTTGTGGTATCCCGGGGCATGTCGGTGATTGATATCACAGGAATCTACATCCCCTTTACCTTTGAGGGCAATGTCAACGTGGATGTCCCCCACTACTACATCCCCTTTTCCATGATTCATGAGCTGGCCCACTACAAAGGCTTTATGCGGGAGGATGAGGCCAACTTCATCGCATATTTGGGATGCCGGGAGGCCAACGACCCTGCCTTTGCCTACTCGGGATCGCTTCTGGCTCTTATCCACAGCGGCAACGCTCTTTATAGTGTGGACCCGGAACTGTACTTTGACCTTTCCGCCCAGCTTTCGGAGGACATTCGCCGGGATTTTGCCATAAGCAGCGCTTACTGGCAGCAGTTTGAAGGCCCGGTGGCCGAGATCGCCGGAAAGATGAACGACAGCTACCTCAAGGCCAACCGTCAGGTGGAAGGCGTTCAGAGCTACGGCCGGATGGTAGACCTGCTACTGGCGGATTACAGAGCCCACCACCAAGCAGAGTGACCAAATATTGGAAACCCCCGATGCAGCTGTCCCCCTGACCATCCAGACAGCCAATAGGATAAACACAAAAATCCCCCGGAAAATCCGGGGGATTTTTTATGGCGATTAAGCCTTAGGCATTGATCTTAATAACAACGCCGGAACCAACGGTACGGCCGCCTTCACGGATCGCAAAGCGCAGACCTTCCTCGATGGCGATGGGGGTGATGAGCTCAACGTCCATCTCAACGTTGTCGCCAGGCATGCACATTTCCACGCCCTCAGGCAGGGTGACAACACCAGTTACGTCGGTGGTGCGGAAGAAGAACTGGGGACGATAGTTGTTGAAGAAAGGAGTATGACGTCCACCTTCGCTCTGCTTCAGGACGTAAACCTGACCGCGAAAATTCATGTGAGGTTTGATGGAACCGGGCTTAGCCAGAACCTG
Organism: Oscillospiraceae bacterium; assembly: GCA_018434245.1. Lineage (GTDB taxonomy): Bacteria > Bacillota > Clostridia > Oscillospirales > Ruminococcaceae > WRAV01. The sequence continues at coordinate 4,576 of JAHDPQ010000143.1, read as the reverse complement.
GCCGCGCTGAATGTCGGTGCGCTGTACGCCACGGAGCAGGGCGCCGATGTTGTCGCCGGCCTCAGCGTAGTCGAGGATCTTGCGGAACATCTCAACACCAGTTACAACGGTCTTGCGGGACTCGTCGTTCAGACCAACCAGCTCTACTTCCTCGCCGGTTTTGATCTGGCCGCGCTCAACCCTACCGGTAGCCACGGTGCCGCGGCCGGTGATGGTGAACACGTCTTCAACAGGCATCAGGAAAGGCAGGTCGGATTTGCGCTCGGGAGTGGGGATATACTCGTCAACAGCAGCCATCAGCTTAAGGATGGGCTCATACTCGGGAGCAGAGATATCGTTGCCGGCTTCCAGAGCCTTGAGAGCGGAACCGATGATGATAGGAGTATCGTCACCGGGGAAATCGTACTCGGAAAGGAGCTCGCGGATTTCCATCTCAACCAGCTCCAGGAGCTCGGGATCGTCAACCTGGTCGGCTTTGTTCATGAACACCACGATATAGGGCACGCCTACCTGACGGGACAGCAGGATGTGCTCACGGGTCTGAGGCATGGGGCCGTCTGCGGCGGAAACAACCAGAATCGCGCCGTCCATCTGAGCAGCACCGGTGATCATGTTCTTAACGTAGTCGGCGTGTCCCGGGCAGTCAACGTGGGCATAATGACGGTTTTCGGTCTGATATTCTACGTGGGAAGTGTTGATGGTGATACCGCGCTCACGCTCTTCGGGAGCCTTATCGATCATCTCGTAATCCACGAATTCGGCGCTGCCCTGCAATCCCAGGGTCTTGGTGATGGCTGCGGTCAGAGTGGTTTTACCATGGTCAACGTGACCAATGGTGCCAATATTTACGTGGGGTTTGGAGCGCTCAAATTTTTGCTTAGCCATTAATTGTTCCTCCCTTTGTTTCAGGATTATTCTTTGATCTGCCGCATCGAATATTACTATGCTATTGTAGCAAGTACATCCTAAAAATGCAAGCAATTTGCGGAAAACTTAGGTGTTATCTTCCCGATTTGCTGGCAATGCCTTCGGCAATGCTTTTGGGCACTTCAACATAGTGGGAAGGTTCCATGGTATACTGTCCCCGCCCCTGGGTCTTGGAGCGCATATCGGTAGCATACCCAAACATTTCGCTCAGAGGCACAAACGCATCAATTTGCTGTGCGCCGCTTCTGGCAATCATGCCCTGAATCTGGCCGCGGCGGGAGTTAAGGTCTCCCATTACGTCACCCATATATTCTTCGGGAACGGTAACCGTCACCTTCATAATAGGCTCCAGAATGCAGGGGTCTGCTTTTGCCATAGCCTCTTTAAAGGCCATGGAGCCTGCGATCTTAAAGGCCATTTCACTGGAGTCAACCTCGTGATAGGAGCCATCAAAGACAGTGACAATGACGTCTACCACGGGATACCCGGCCACCATACCGGCCAGCATGGCTCCCTGAACACCCTGATCGATGGGGGCAATATATTCCTTGGGAATCGAACCACCCACAATGGCGCTCTTGAACTCGTAGCCTTTACCGCTCTCGTTGGGCTCAATACGCAGCTTGACGTGACCGTACTGGCCCCGTCCGCCCGACTGACGGGCGTACTTGGTGTCCACTTCGGCCTTGCGGCGGATGGTCTCTTTGTAGGCAACCTGAGGTTTACCCACGTTGGCCTCCACCTTAAACTCCCGCAGCAGACGGTCCACGATGATTTCCAGATGCAGTTCACCCATGCCGGCGATGATGGTCTGTCCAGTCTCCGTATCGGTGTAGAACCGGAAGGTAGGGTCCTCTTCCGCCAGCTTCTGCAGGGCGATGCTCATCTTTTCCTGACCGGCTTTGGTCTTGGGTTCGATGGCCACCCGGATCACCGGGTCGGGGAACTCCATGGATTCCAGAATGACAGGATGCTTGGCATCGCACAGGGTGTCACCGGTGGTGGTGTTCTTGAGGCCTACGGCAGCGGCGATGTCGCCGGCGTAGCAGGTCTCCAGATCCTGGCGGTGATTGGCGTGCATCTGAACAATGCGGCCCATGCGCTCATTGTTGTCCTTGTTGGCATTGTACACTGCAGCGCCGGCGTTGACAGAACCGGAATACACTCTGAAAAAGCACAGTTTGCCCACAAAGGGGTCGGTGGCGATTTTAAACGCCAGAGCGGCAAAGGGAGCATCGTCGCTGGAAGGACGTATCTCTTCCTCATCGGTCTTGGGGTTTATGCCCGTAATGTCCGCCACATCGGTGGGAGCGGGCATATAGTCTACGATGGCATCCAGCAGCTTTTGCACGCCCTTGTTTTTGTAGGACGTTCCGCAGCAGACAGGAACCATTTTGTTGGTCAGAGTGGCAACGCGGATGGCACGCTTTACGTCTTCGATAGGAAGCTCTTCTTCCCCGGAGAGGTACCGCTCCATCAAATCGTCGTCCTGCTCGGCCACCGCCTCCATCAGCTTGGCATGGTATTCCGCTGCCAGCTCTGCAAGGTCGGCGGGGATGTCCTCCACCCGGATGTCTTTGCCCAAGTCGTCGTAATAGACATAGGCCTTCATCTCTACAAGGTCGATGATCCCTTTAAAGGTATCCTCTGCTCCGATGGGCAGCTGAATGGGAACGGCGTTGCATTTCAGGCGGTCATGCATCATATCCACAACGCGGAAAAAGTCTGCGCCCATAATGTCCATCTTATTGATGTAGGCCATACGGGGCACATGGTACTTGTCCGCTTGACGCCACACAGTTTCCGACTGGGGCTCTACGCCGCCCTTGGCGCAGAACACGGTAACGGAACCGTCCAGCACACGCAGGGAACGCTCCACCTCTACGGTGAAGTCCACGTGTCCAGGGGTGTCGATGATGTTGATGCGATGGCCTTTCCAGAAGGCGGTAGTGGCAGCAGAGGTGATGGTGATACCACGCTCCTGCTCCTGCTGCATCCAGTCCATGGTGGCTGCGCCTTCGTGGGTTTCGCCCAGCTTATGCACACGGCCGGTGTAGTAAAGAATTCGTTCGGAAGTTGTAGTCTTACCCGCATCAATATGGGCCATAATGCCAATATTACGGGTAAGCTCTAATGGGACTTCTCTTGACATGGTGCACTCCTAGTTAGTTAATAGTTGTTAGCAATTGGTTGTTAGTAGGCGATTTAGTTCCAGTAGTAACGCTTGAAAGCTACTAACTACTAACAACTAGCAACCAGCTACCAACGATAATGGGCGAACGCACGGTTGGCTTCCGCCATCTTGTGTGTGTCGTCCCGCTTTTTGCAGGCGCCGCCGGCTCCGTTCAGAGCGTCCATCAGTTCACCTGCCAAGCGTTCTCTCATGGTCTTTTCGCCTCTTGCGCGAGCATAATTTGTCAACCAGCGCAGTCCAAGGGTCAGGCGCCTTTCGGGCCGAACCTCTATGGGTACCTGATAGGTGGCACCGCCAACGCGGCGAGCCTTAACTTCCAGGACAGGCATGATGTTTTCCATTGCTTGCTCAAATGCTTCCAGCGGGTCCTTGCCGGTTTTTTCCCGGACAATGTCGAACGCGCCGTACACAATTTTCTGGGCTGTTCCCTTCTTGCCATCCAGCATGATGGAATTGACAAGGCGGGTCACCAGCTTTGAGTGATAAAGCGGATCCGGCAAAACATCGCGCTTTGCTACATTACCCCTTCTTGGCACTTCGCTTCCCTCCTTCATAATTATAATGAATTCATCGGTACTCGAAAGCGTCAAAACTCCCGTGGGCCAAGACAGGGCAGCATCTATATGTTACAGCCGTCTTGGCTTTTATTCCTGTTAACAGTCGGGATTTTTTTACTTTCCGGCCTTGGGCCGCTTGGTTCCGTACTTGGATCTGGCCTGCTTGCGGTTGGCAACGCCCTGAGCGTCCAATGTACCGCGAACAATGTGATAGCGGCAACCCGGCAAGTCCTTGACACGTCCGCCGCGGATCAGCACTACGCTGTGTTCCTGCAGGTTGTGTCCTTCACCCGGAATGTAAGCAGTAACCTCGATCTGGTTGCTGAGCTTAACACGGGCGATTTTGCGCAGAGCAGAGTTGGGCTTCTTGGGTGTAGCTGTACGGATCGCCGTGCACACGCCCCGCTTTTGAGGGGAGTTGTGGTCGGTCATCACCCGCTTTTTGGAGTTGAGTCCTTTGAGCAACGCGGGAGAGTGAGACTTGTACTCGGAAACCTCTCTGCCTTTACGCACCAGCTGGTTAAAGGTCGGCATATGGCACCTCCTTCTGACAGTATTTTATATTGTAAGATGCAGCTGCATCTTCAATATCGGTGTAATAAAATGCGATAGTTTACAAAAACTATCTGCCCAACAATTGATTTTATCATCATCCCATGGGCTTTGTCAATCCTATTTTTACTATTTTCTCAAGAAACATACCCAACAGGACCTATTTTTCAAGGTCCTGTTGGATGAAAAAGGCATCTTTCGAGATTACAGAGCACTCTGTTCCGCCATTTTTTCGGCGTTATCCAGCACTTCGGTAAAGGCGCTGGGCATGGCAATGTCCCGGTTGGCTTTTTTGTATTTGGAGTAGACCACCGTACCGGTTCCCGCGGGGATCAGCTTGCCGATG
>JAHDPQ010000132.1 GCA_018434245.1 Oscillospiraceae bacterium | reverse complement strand
TTCATCGCCGAAATCCACGAAGTTGCTGACGTTTTTCTTGTCGGGAATGAAATCGGGGAAGAAGACTTGAGTGACCGTTAAACCCTGCGAATAAAGGAGCGAATTCTGGAGGTACATAAGCTCGCCGTTGCGCGTGTTGTCCGGAGCGAAGTATTCCTTGATCTTGTCGATGTATTCCTTTACATTAGGCGCAACGATGGCGATGACCAGCGAGCCATCCTCTTCATCGGTCGCCGGTCGCGCTGTGATCGGGGCTATGAAGATCTCAGGTTTGTCCTCGCCGGTGTAGCGGTCCTCCAGCTTGAAGCTCACGTAGGTATACTTGTTGTTGCCCAGCTCGTCGTAAGCCCTGACATACAGAAGGTAGGTGTGCCCGAGTTCTAGCATATAGGGCATCATGAACGTTCCTTCCGTGAGATAGAGCGTAACCAGCTCGTCGTTGAGGAGGATGCCGGTGACTGTTGGATCCCAGTCCAGCCAGTCGGTGATCCAGGGATATCCCTCTTCGGTCGTCTCTCTGAGCCTTATCTCAACTTTCACTGCCGGTTCGGAGAATTGCCAGCTGGCAAATAGATATCTACCAAATGGTCTGAAGTCGCCATCACCAAGGCCTCCATTGTATCTGTCCGAGCCGAAGATAGTGATGGAAGGTCCGGTAGTATCGACCTTGAAGACGTACTTGTTGGGGAGACCGTTGAACTCTTTCGTCTTTACTTGGACGAAGTGAGTGCCATCGACCAGGTTTTTAAGATCGACTTTCAAGGCGTCGGTCTCCACGAATGCCGCCCCATCAACCGAGTAGAGATAGGTGTGAGTCAATCCGTCGACAGGTTTCCAGGATACCGTTACATCCTTCGAGGCGTAGGCGGCCTGGGTGTTGTCGAAGATAACCGAAGGGCTACCAACGATGAATTCCAGCTCGTTCGAATTGAAAGTGCGGAAACCGCTCTCGATGGCCAGCTTTCCCAGCGCTTCCACCCAAACTTTGTAATTGCCGGCCACCAGTTCGGTGGCGTATTCGGTTGTCTGGAGTTCAAGGATATTGTCGTTGATATGGAGCTTATAGACTACTTCCTTGAAATCGTCAGCCGTCTCGAACTTCCAGCTGAACGTTATGGTGGTGCCTGCAAGAACCGTGTTCGACCCTGCGTTGGAGCTGAGTGTAACCACTACGAACGGCGGCTTGAAACAAGAAGTTACAAGCAACACCAGCGCAGCGAGAAGAACAAGCATAAAAGAAATGCGCTTCATCCACATACCCCCTTTTTCGTAAGTTATACAATTTTAGCACCTGATGGAAAAAACTGGCTTAATGTGCAAAAAAACGTTTTAGAATTCTCTCATATGGCTGGCCGATTTACTTCAGCGCTTTCAGAGGCCTTATACAATATCTTACCCTCAAGTGGGCTTTTTTCTGGCATAATTGTGGCAGGGGTGATATGGTGAAAGAGGTAACTCTGGATATATTGATCGAGATACCCAAAGGTAGTCGTAACAAGTACGAGTTCGACAAAAAGATGAAAATGGTCCGTTTCGACAGAACGCTCTTCTCGGCCGTTCATTATCCGATGGACTACGGCTTCATATTAAATACGCTCGCCGAAGACGAAGATCCTCTCGATGCGATGGTTTTGCTGTGGGAACCCACATTCCCGGGCTGCCTTATAGAAGCCAAACCTATAGGAGCTTTTAAAATGTGGGATGAAAAGGGTCCCGACGAAAAGGTCCTCTGTGTTCCGATACACGATCCCGTGTGGAATTACATAGAGACTCTGGAAGATGTTCCTCCCCACCTCCTCAAAGAGATCGAGCACTTTTTCTCGGTCTATAAGGAACTCGAAAAGAAGAAGACTGGAATAGAAGGCTGGGTCTGGAAGGAGGAGACACTCAGGATAATAGAGGAGGCTAAAGTCCGGTATATCGAAAGCGGGGCGAAGCTCTTTTAATCGAAGAGTCATTCTTCGCCAATGAATGATCGGTATTTAGCATTGGCAGGAGCAGAAAATGAAAAGGAGAGACTTCAATGTTCGAATATGTGATCTGGGATTTCGGTGGAACGCTTTTCGATACCTATCCGGCTGCAACGAGGGTTTTCAGGGAAGTGTTGTCGAAATTCGGAGTAATCG
>JAHDPQ010000020.1 GCA_018434245.1 Oscillospiraceae bacterium | reverse complement strand
CCTTTCCCTGGGAAACCAGGCTGTTCCGGTAATTGAGGGCGGTTTCGTAGCGGTGGTGGCCGTCGGCGATGTAGAGCTTCTTCTCCTCGAACAGAGAGGCAATTTGCTGGATTTCGGCGGGGTCCTCTATCTTCCAGACCCGGTGGGCAATGCCGTCGGGACCGTTGAAGGATTCCAGAGGCTCCTGCCTTGTGGCGGCCTCCAACCGGGAGAAGATGTGATTCTCCTGATCAAAGTAGAGGCAGTACACCGAGCTAAAGTTGCAGCCGGTAGCGGTCATCAAGTTAAACCGATCGGTTTTCGCCTTGGAAAGAGTCTGCTCGTGGGGCAGCACTACGCCTTTTTCAAACTCCTCCAGCTTGACCATACAGCAGAGGCCCAGCAAGCTTTTTTGTTCCCCGGCTACGGTAAAAACTTCCTCGTATAGGTAAAGGCCGGGAGCTTCGTCGGTGGCCAAAACTCCTTGATCCATCCACTGTTGGAAGGTTTCCTGAGCCTGTAGGTAGGGGTCCTGTCCTTCCCTTGGCAGCTCTAGACGAATGATGTTGTGAGGGTTCCGGGCCAGATACCCTGCCCGCTCCTCCTCGCTAATGATGTCGTAGGGGGGGCAGGTCAGTTCCTCCAGAGAGCCGGCCTGCGGCGTAAACCGCAACGCTCCAAACGCTTTGATGGTGGCCATTGTTATTTCCTCCTCAGGTAGTTTTATAGAGCTCAGAGTGGTTTTATCGGGCAAAGGGCGTTGTGAATGGGATGGCAGCCCTTTAGCGTGTTTTAGAATATTAGAACATAAGGTAGGTGCATTTGCCAACCTGTGGCGTGGATGTGGTGCCACGTAGGTACCCCGGTTTTTCAGCGACGGCTGGGCCCAAGTTGTCGCTGCCGCGACGGGCGTTACTTTTCCCCACGGAAAAGTAACCAAAACGTGTATTAAGACCTGTGCAGGGAGGCCTGGCCGGCCCCCCTCGCAACCCCCCGCGTCAAAGAAGCATCGCACAAAGTTACTTTCTCCCGACTGTTCGCTCTATAGGCTACCGGGCCGTAAACGTCGCTTTGCGACAACGGCCACCGGAAGAAAGGCAACTGTAAAAGCATCACTTCCTCCTATCGCTCGTCGTCCTCGTTCCTCGGACTCCTCGCGGTCAAGGTAAAATCACACATTGCTCTTTCCATTTGTTCGCATCTACGTACCCAAGCATTGATGCCGCCAAGGTATACAACCCTCCAACAAACATCGAGCAGGAGTAGTGTCTACAGCTTTGCAGCTACAGAACGCGGGGTTACAAAGGGGTTTGGGGAAGCTTCCCCAACGGGAGTACAGAGGGCGGTGCCCTCTGGCGTGTTTTGCCTGCTTTTGTACGAGCAAAAGAGGGGCCCTGCCGGGCCTGAGCGGCAAGTGAAGCCGCGATGCCCCTCGCGAAAGGAGAATCCATTTCGGGTTCCCGGAAAACCACCGCTTTGGCAACAACATCCCACCACGGCCTAGCGGCAAAGTCAGGCTGCGTTGCTCTCAGGTAAAAAGAGACGCTTTCGGGCTATTATACCATAAAACAGACGGGGAAAGGTATTTTTTAGCCATGGGTACTTTTTTTTGGTAAAGCCTTTGTGGATTCACTTTGAATTCACAATTTTTTCAGTAATTTTTGGTATGATAAAAGGAGCAAAGTGCTTTCTGCTCCAAGGGGCGCTCTGTTGTGCCGGAACCCTGTGGTTCCGAACAGCTTGTTTGGAAAAGAGGCGAACTATGATAGAAGTAAAAGGGCTCACCAAACGCTACGGGGTCAAATACGCCGTGGAGGATGTGAGCTTTTCGGTGGGAGAAGGCGAGATTCTGGGTCTTTTGGGGCCCAACGGAGCCGGAAAATCCACCATCATGAACATCATCACCGGGTATCTTTCCGCTACCGATGGCACCGTAACCGTAGGTGGTTATGATATTCTGGAGCATCCCGGTAAAGCCAAGGCCCACATTGGCTATCTACCGGAGCAGCCCCCCCTCTATCTGGACATGACGGTGGAGGAATACCTGAGCTTTTCCTTTCAGCTCAAAAAGCTCCGACTAAATAAGGGGGAGCACATCAGGGAAGTTTGCCAAAAGGTGGGGATTGAAGAAGTCCAGAGCCGCAGAATCGGAAACCTGTCCCGGGGATACCGGCAGCGGGTGGGCCTTGCACAAGCTCTTTTGGGGAGCCCCCCTGTTTTGATTCTGGACGAGCCCACCGTGGGACTGGACCCACGCCAAATTACCGATATCCGCAACCTCATCAAGGATTTGGGCAAGCAGCACACCATTATCTTATCCTCCCACATCCTACCCGAGGTGCAGGCAGTTTGTCCCCGGGTGGTCATGATTCATCAGGGGCATATTATTGCTGATGGCTCCCCCCACAGTCTGGCCAATTCCATGACCGTGGGCCGCCGCCTGTACGCCCGGATCGATGGACCCAAAGAGCAGGTCCGTTCCCTGCTGGAGCAGATTGCCGGCGTGGAGGAAGTGGAGGAACTTGGCCCCCGAGAAGGTGCTTTTGAGTGGGCCATCCTCCCTAAAGAAGAAGCCGATGTCCGGCGCCCCCTCTTTTTCGCCCTGTCCCGGAAGCGCTGGCCTCTGCTCTTTCTGCAGGACAACGAGATGTCCTTGGAGGAAGTATTTCTGGCCCTCACCGCCCGGGCGGAGGAGCAGGCCCGTCTGGCCGCCATAGAGATGCGGGACGAGGACTTGGAGGATGAATCTCCCGGCGAAGCAGAGGAGGAAATTGTATGAAAGCGGTGCTGCACCGGGAGCTTTCCGCCTACTTTCACTCCCCCATCGGATATGTGTTTTTGGCGGTGTTTTACTTTTTTTCCGGGTACTTCTTTACCCTCACCTGTCTGCGCAGCATGAATGCCAGTTTAAGCGGTGTCTTTGCGGGACTGTTCAGCATCCTGCTGTTTCTCGTCCCCATCCTCACCATGCGGCTGATGAGCGAGGACCTGCGGAGCAAAACCGACCAGCTTCTGCTCACCTCCCCCCTCTCCCTCACCGGTATGGTGCTGGGCAAGTACCTGGCCGCTTTGCTGGTCTATTTGCTGGGTATTTCCATCACACTGGTCTTTGCGCTTGTGATCTCCACCATGGCTTCCCCTCACTGGCCGGTGGTGCTGGGCAGCTTTTTGGGCGCTCTGCTGCTGGGCATGGCCATGATCGCCATCGGCATGTTTATCTCCTCCCTCACCCAAAATCAGGTGATTGCCGCGGTGGGCGGGTTCGGGGCCGCCCTCTTCCTCATTCTCATCGATGGCTTGGGCTCCTACCTCACCAACGAGACTTTGGTGGCACTGGTGATGTCCCTTTCCTTCTACCAGCGGTTCCAAAGCTTTGCGCTGGGCATCCTAAGCCTTTCGGGAGTGGGATTCTTCTTAGGCGTTTCCGCTATCTTCATCTTCCTCACCGTCCGGGTGTTTGAGAAAAGGCGGTGGAGCTGATGAAACTCAGCGCGAGAAAACTGCGTCAGGGGGGCATGGCCACCGCCATCACCGCAGTGGTGGTAGTTGTCCTTGTTTTGCTGGTGCTCCTGCTGGATGCTCTGGACAACCAGTTCCAACTGCGGGCCGATCTGACGCAAAACAAAGCCTTTGAACTGAGCGAGGCCACTCAGGAGTTTTTGTCGCAGCTGGACAAGGATGTCAACCTGTATGTTCTGACTCCCCAGCAGAATTTAACGGCGGGGGACATCTATTACCTGCAGGCCAACGAGGTGTTGCACCGCTACGCCGCCTCCCCCCACATCCATCTGGAGTTTGTGGATCTGGCCCGCTCCCCGCAATTTCAGGCCAAGTACAGCCAGTACCAGCTCAACAGCCAAACCATCCTGTTGGAAAGTCAGGGGCGAACCGCCACCGTCAATCTGGCCGATCTGTTCAACATTGAGTCGGACCAGCTGTGGGGAGAGCAGTACATCGTCTCCTCCAAGGCGGAGCAGGTGATGACCGGTGCTCTCATGGGCCTGACGGTGGAAAACCCTGTCACCGCCGTCATTGCAGAAGGGTTTGGCGAAGGGGGAACCGATGCTCTGAAGACTTTGCTAAGTGCCAACCACTATCGGGTAATCCAGCAGAACCTGCTGCTGGAAGAGCTTGACCCCGCTGCCGATCTGGTGATCATCAGCAGCCCCATGCGGGACTACAGCGCGGAAGCGCTGGGCAAGCTGGATGCCTTTTTAGACAACGGAGGAGCACAGGGCAAAACCCTCCTCTACCTTGCCGATGTGCTCCAGCCCGAAACCCCTGAGCTAAACGCCTTTCTAGCCGACTGGGGCATTGCAGTGCAGCCCGGCGTCCTCTGGGAAACGGACCCTTCCAAACTGGTGACCAACAGCAACTACTGGTCCATCGTCCAGTATACCGAAACCCTTTACGCCGCCGATGCACTGCGGGGCGGGCTATTTACCCTGATGCCCGAAGCGCGGCCCCTGACCCTGTTGTGGGAGCAGCAGGACAATATCGAGGTGACGCAGCCTTTGATTTTTACCGAGACTGCCCGCATCCACCCGGTGGAGGAAAGCGCCACCCAGTGGTCGGCAGAAACAGCCCAAGCAGGGCCTTTTGCGGCGTTGGCGGTGGCTACCCGAACCACCGGAAGCACCGGGGAGGAGCGGTACTCCCATGTGGCGGTAGCTGCCTCCAGCCTGATGGTGGAAACCACCGTTCTGGAAAACCCTTACGTGGGTAACAGTGAATTTTTGCTGGGGCTCCTCTCCCGTCTCACCGGACAGGATCTGGGAATCACCCTTGCCCCCAAAACCATCGGTCTACAGTATCTACCGGTATCGGAGTTTCAGATGAGCCTGTTTGGCAGCATCTTCACCGTCCTGCTTCCCCTGCTGGTGATGGCGGTGGGAGCCGGTATCTTCCTCCACCGCAGGCATCTGTAGTGCCCGATTGAATCCCCAGTTAAGCCTTTTGATAAAGCAGACCCGTAACATCATCCGACGGTACCAGAAAACCAGCACCGTCCTAGAGGGAGAACCTGTTTTGCAACTGAAAAAAAACGCATTGATACTGGGAAGTCTGCTGGCGGTAGCTCTGGGACTGATCGCCGCCTTGTTGGTGGTGCGCTCCCGTCCCACGCCTCCCGCCGGAGCATCCCCGGGGTCCGGGGCAAATGTCCTTGTCTATCAGACCCAAGGGGCGGTAGCCAGCCTGAAAATCACCTTGGACCAGCGGGATTCCTACACTCTTTCCAGTCTTTCCTCGGAAAACGACCGAGTGCAAAGCGCATCCCTGTCGGATTACGACGACCAGCTGGTCAACCAAAGCCGGGTGGCCGGGGTGCTCAACGCCTCCCGCAGCCTGTATGCTCTGGAGCTTTTGCTGGAATCTCCGGGGGACTACCGGCCCTTTGGCCTGACCCAGCCTCGGGCTGTGGTAGAGGTTACCGACCAGACCAAGCGCACCGTCACCCTGCTGATTGGCGACAATGCTCCCGGCAATCAGGGTATCTACCTCAAGCGGCAAGATAGCCCCGCCATCTATTTGGTTCCCACCTACTCTCTGGAAAACTATCTGCTTTCTGAGACTGCCTACCTCAACCTGACCATCACCCCCGGGTCCTCCGCCCAAGGGTTCGACGCCGTTGTTCTGGGAGGCACTGTTCGGGAGGAGCAGGGACAGGTGGCCATTCGACGGGAGGGTGAGACGTATCTTCTCACCGCTCCGGTGCAGCGTCCCTTGGAGGAAGGCATGGGGCTTCCCCTCCTCGAAACCTTGCTGGGCCTGAACGCCGACAGTGTGGCTGCCATCAATCCCACCCGGGAGGACTTGGAGGCTTTGGGGCTGGACCGTCCCTATGCCACGGCAGAGGCTTCGGGTAATTGGGGGGAATTCTATCTCTCCGCCACCGCTCCCGATGCCGGGGGAACCGTCTACCTCTACCGGGAGGGTGTCCCTTTACTCTACACCGTCCGGGCCGATTTACTTCCCTGGCTGGACCTGCAATATACCCAACTGATGGACCCCTTTGCCTACACGCCCGACATTGACCACCTACAGGAAATCACTCTGGATTTAGAGTCGGGGGAAAGCCACCGCTTCCTCCTCTCCTTCAATAGGGAAGGGGAGCGCTCCGTTACTCTGAACGGCACCCCCATTGATACCGAGAACTTTCTGCGGTTTTACATCACCCTCATCTCCGCCCGGCTGGCGGAGCACACCGATGAAACCCCGGCATCCCAAAATCCCACTCTCGCCATCACCTACACCGATGATTCCGGTGGGATACAATCGGTGGTGTTTTATCACGGTCCCACCCGGCGGTATTTTATCCAAACTGGTGAGGAACCCTTCTTCCTCACCCCTTCCGCCTATCTGGACCGGGTGCTAGAGGATTTTGAAAAAGTAAAGTCCGGCGTCCGGGTAGAAAGTTTTGAGTAACCCTTTTACCTGAAAAGAAGAGCCGGTATCTCTGCCCAAAAGGGGCGGTCCGCATCCGCAGGCCGCCCCTTTTGGCATCCGATTTTTCATAGCTTGAAAGTCAGATTCTACTCCCCGTAAATCTTTTGTTCCAGCATTTCCTGCCGCAGGGCAGTGGTCAACAACCGGGTGATGGGCTCCCGAACTTCTTCCAAAGGCAGTGTTCCCCCCGGCTGTTTTTCCAGCAACAGCACAATGTGGAACCCCGCCCCGGTGGAAAAGACCGGGCTGTACTCCCCCGGCTGCTCAAGGGCCAGCACCTGTTCCTTCAGCTCCGGCATAAAGTCCCGGGCGCTGGGATAGGGTCCCGCCAAATACCCCACCTGAGCAAAGGGGGCTTCCCTTATGCCGGGGTCCTCGCCGTATTGTTCCAGCATGGTATCAAAGGGTTGCCCAGCCTCCAGAGCTTCCCATACCTGCAGGGCCGTCTCCTCCCGGGATGTGAGAATATGGCTGAAGCGAACGTAACCCTCCGGAATCACCAGCGGAGGAATGCCACCGTAAAGGTCATAGCCCTCCTGCTGGCTTTTGAAGAGCCCTGGGTCCTTCTCAAAGGCCTGCTCCAATGCTGAAACCCGGGCCTGATACCACTCCTGCACCTGGGCATCTTCCGCATACACATCGGGGAATAGAGCGTCCCGCAGCTTTTGTTCCATCAGATCCCGGCTGTATTCTTTCTCCAGCAGGGCCACGTCCTCTCCCAAGTCCGCGGCGTCCCGAAGAGCCTCCGCCCGAATGATGCTCTCCTCCTCTTGAGAAGGAGCGACACCGTGCTCTTTTGCCAAAAGCCATAGAGCCTCGTCGTAGGTTTCCGGCAGCCCGTGCTCTGCCGATGGAGGTTGGGCGGCCCTGCACCCGGTTAACAGGAGAACAAGAGCCAGCAGTCCGGCACTGAATTTCCGCATCATCATCCCATTCATAAAAGCCTCCCTGTCGCTGAATCAACCCTACGGGGCAGGGGTTAGTGTCTGTTCCATCCGCACCAAGTCTCGGCCCCCGTCCCCATAAGCTTTGGTGACGGTAAAGCCGTGGCGGCGGTAAAATTCCCGGTTGCTGCGGCTGTCCGCAGGGGTGATGAGGGCCCAGTGAAGGGCCTTGGGGTGAAGCTCCTTGAGGTAGTCCATAGCCAGATGGCCCACCCCCTTGCCCTGATAGGAGGGGATGACGCAGAGGCTTTCCAGAGAAAAGTGCTCTGGCTCCCCTTCCCGGTAGAGCAGGCAGCCCACGGCCTCTTCCCCGTCCAAAATCTGGTAGGCCTGACAGGTGAGAAGCATTCCCGCCATGGTTTCCGGCGTGTGGCCGTAGCCGGAACTGTAACCGTGCTCTTCCCAGTCCCGGGCAAAGGCCAGATTATGAATTTGGATCATCTCCTCCACCTCCCAAAGGGTGGCAGGCTCAAAATGTATCTTCACAGGCACGGCTCCTTTGCGGCAGAGAAAGCAAGCGCCCCCAAAAGAATCTTTCGGAGGCGGCAGGGATTACTCTTCTTCCCAGTTGTGCCAAACTTCCTGAACGTCGTCATTTTCTTCCAGCATGTCCAGCAGCTTTTCCATTTTAATTGTGTTTTCTTCATCCAGCTTGACAAAGGTGGAGGGGACGTACTCCGCCTGAGCAGAGGCAAAGGTGTAGCCCTTTTGTTCCAAGGCTTCCCGAACCTCGCCCACTTCGTTCCAAGCGGTGTAGATTTCCACCGCCTCGTCTCCAAAATCAAAGTCCTGAGCTCCCGCTTCCAGACAATCTTCCATCACCTTGTCTTCGTCAAGGCCCTCGTTTTCCAGTACGATGATGCCCTTGCGCTCAAACAGGTAGCCCACGCTTCCCGTCTGGCCCAGATTGCCCCCATGCTTATCGAAGTAGTGGCGCAGGTCTCCAGCGGTGCGGTTGCGGTTATCGCTCAGGCAATCCACCATCACCGCCACCCCCGCAGGACCGTAGCCCTCGTACATAATCTGCTCGTAGGTGGCCTTGTCGCTCCCGGCCTTTTTGATGGCCCGATCGATGTTGTCATTGGGCACATTGTTGACCTTAGCTTTGGCAATCAGGTCCCGAAGCCTTGCGTTGGAGGCAGGATCTGAGCCCCCCTCCCGCACGGCCACTGCGATTTCGCGGCCCATTTTAGTAAAGATTTTCGCTCGTTGAGCGTCTGTCTTTTCCTTCTTGCGCTTGATGTTGTTCCATTTAGAATGTCCTGCCACGGTATTTCCTCCCGTTTATGTTGTATTGTCAGCGGTCCCGAATCCAAGGGTTACGGCTGCCGTCGTCTCCGCCCAGGGTAATTTCGTCATCCCTGCGGCTGGGGCGGCTGGTTCCCTCCTCCACGCTTACCTCCGGCATGATAAAGAGGTAAACGGTCTGACGTTTGGGATCAAACTCCACTCCCGGCTCGGGGGTGGTGCTCACCACGTCTCCCGGCCTTGCGGTGGCATCGTACCGCTGCATAATTTCGATGTTGACACCTTCCAGATTGCCCAGAATCTCGGTGGCCTCCGTCATGGTGCGGCCGATGACATCGGGCATTTCATGGCGGACCGGACCCTTGCTGACGGTGATCTCCACCGAAATGGTTCCGGTGGCGTAGATAGGCTCCCCTTCCACCGGGCGCTGGTCGATGATGGTGCCCTGAGGATAGTTGCTGTCAAACTCTTCCTTTACCGTAAACTGGAAGCGGCTGTACTCCGGATTGTTGCGCACATCGCTGAATAATTTGTTAAAGAAGCTGGGCATCCTGTCGTCCCCGGGCTGGGAAGCATCCTCCCCGGCGGGTTGAGACAGGGAATGCTCCTGTCCCACGGCGGCGGGGCCTGCAGGCTCTGGCTGGATGATGCCGGGCAGCATGGAGGTGACAAAGAACCAGATGGCTCCGCCCAGCAGCAGAAGCATCACCAGCATACCCAGCACCACATATTTGGCGGTGGATTGCCTAGGCCGCTCCTCTTTCATCGCAGGGGGCGGCGGCTCCTTTGGTCCCCCTGCCTGAATCACCCGGCTGGTGTCGTACACGGCGGTGCTGTCCGCCTTGGATTCTACCATGCGGGAAACAAAGGTCTGCATGGCCTGAATTCTCTCCTGGGTATCCGGCTCCATGGCGGCGGATACCGCATCGGATATGTTCTGGGGCAGATAGGGTAGCTGCTCCGACAGGGCGGCCAGAGGGCGATCGCCGTCGATGCGTATGGACTTGGGCGGCACAATGCCAGTGAGAGTGCGGTAAAGCAAGGCTCCCATTGCGTAGACGTCGGTCCAGCTTCCCTGCCAGCCGCTGGGGGAATACTGCTCAGGGGCGCTGTAGCCCGTAAACAATTGGGCATCCAGCTCGCTGCCGGCGGTGCGGGTGGCGGAAAGGGAGAACTCCCAGAGGTAGAGCTTCCCGTCCCGGTCTGCATAGATGGTGTAGGGAGACACGCCCCGGTGAATCTGACCGTGGGAGTGAAGGGTTCCTAAGGTGCTGCAGATGGGCAGCAGCAGCGTCAGCGCGTGCTTGGGAGACAGCCTGCCCCCCTGCTGTTCCAGATACTCCTCAAAGGTGATGAGGTCCAGCCCCTGAAACACAGCGTAAATGGTGTTGTGTTCCGACAGGACGTTTTCCAATGGAACCACCGGCTCGGTGACGCCAAGGCGGCGGATTTCGTTGCAGATGTCCACAAAATCAGAGGCCAGCGCCTTGTACTGAGCGCCGCAGCCTGCCAGGGGCATAATTTTGCCTGTTTCCAAGGAGCGCTGGGCAATGGTCTGGGGAAAATACTCCCAAATCCAGACCTTTTGCTGGAGGGAGTTGTCAAAACCGGCATAGAGAACTCCCCCGCCGTTTTTGCGCAGGGGAAGTCCCAGCAGATACCGCCCACTCAGCACGGTGCCGGGGCGGGCGCACTGCAAATCGTATCTATGGTCGTCCTGCCAGTGGCAGGCAGGACAGGCCCCATAGCCATCCATGGGCGTCATGCACTTCAGACAGAGAAGATGTCCCAACTTGGACATGAACGCGTTCCTTCCTTTCGCAGAGTGTGGAAAAAGAATCCTACCGGGAAGCTCTATCCCCCAAGGGAGAGAAGATGTCGCGACATGGCCAGTGCGAACCGGCGATTTGTCCCAATCCCGGGCCTTTTTCCTTTTCTTCTGTCAAACCGCCGCCGTTCTCCGCCGCGCATCGGCAGAGCTTGCAACATCTTTGGAACGGCATGACAATTCTATCTTATAATAAACTGTTTACCTTTAAGATTCAAGTAACAAAGGAAGGCAAAAAATGAAAACTTATGTATTTTGCCCTTCTCCTTGCAAAAAGCAGCATATTTTTGCGAATTTGAAAGGAACCCGGAGGTAGCTCCGGGTTCCGTAAAAACAGGACAGGTTACGCGGCAATGTTCAGCGCCGCAGGCTGCTGGCGGACCACCCCGCCGGGATAAACCAGATAATACCGGTTGGTGGTGGAGACCACATACCATCCGCCAATCTCGCTAACCCAGCGGGAGGTTGCAATCTCGTCGCTCACCTCGGGGGAGTTCATAATTCCCCGCAGCACATACCGGGGATAGGAGTAGCCGATATACTGCATGTGGCTTCCGGTCAACCGCTGGTTCTGGAACTCCCGGTAAACAGGGGTGGTGTACACTTTTTTTAGGTGAGCACTCAAGCCGTCGGCGTTCTGAAGGCATTTAGGCAGCAGAGCCGCCAGGTAATCCACCTTTTTGCCAAGGGCGGTTTTGACGCCGTCCTTGCTCAACAGATGATAAAAGCCCAGCCCGGCCTTATCCCGCACCACACTATGGGCAAAGGTTTCGGCAAAGTCTTCCTCGTAGCTGCTGGAAGCGTACAGGGAAACAAATGTGGTGGTACTGTAGCTACCTCTTCCATCAAAAACATTGTAGGCTGCACCGCCGCCCAGCGCCTGCCACTCCGACGAAAGCTTCTGGGCTCCGTACTTGCTGCGGCAAAGCCATTCCAGGGCGTGGCCAAACTCATGAGCCATAGCCAGAGGGTTGTCCCCCGAGGAATAGGTGCCGGAGCTGGAGGATGGCAAAAAGATTTCGATCAGGCCGGTTTCTTCGTAAAAGACCCCGTGAACCCCCACGTTGGAGGGCAGGTCCAAATCCAGCTTCCCTTCGTAGGTGAAGGAATAGGTCAGCTTGTGACCGGTTTTTTCCTTGACGTAGGCCGAAACCTGTTTGACGATTCCCGGCGTTATTTTGTCCAGCACAAGGTCCAGAGTATGTAGGGTTCCTGTACCGATGGAGGCAGAGCCATCCGGGTCTGTTTCATACTTGATATGGATGTCATATTTTTTTTCAATCTCCATGATTTTGGCATCTACTGCGGAGTTGTCCGCCGCCAGTGCCGGCAGAGAAAATCCCACACACAAAGCCAATGCCAGAATCACGCTTACTATTTGTTTCACAGGCAATCTCCTTTCTTGCCAGCCAATTTCGGGAGCTTTCGGCCCGGTGGAGCCACCGCATCCCTTAAAATCAGTATACCAAAAGTTGAGCATTCTGTCGCAGCTTTCTTATCAATTTCCATACATTGTAGATTCTTATGTATAACCTGCCTTATTTATAAATTTTATAATTATATTTGTTAGCTATTTCGCCAAATTAAATAGCAGACGGTTGCATTTGAGTGTCCCGGAAGCTATAATGAACCACAAACATTATATCCGATACAGCCATGATTTTGGGAAGGAGGGGAAGCAAAGTGAGAGGTTCTTCGTTGTTCCGTTGCCGTTTTTGCTTCCTCTTTAGCTAGGCGATCCCAAAAGACATGTGCCGTGGCAACCTCCCCTGTGGGAGCCGGTGAGTCCTTTGGGGTCGCCGGAACAGTTGCACGCAAAATCTACTTCCGATTTTTCGGGGGGGATTTTGGGTGCTGTTGTGTTGTCATGGCTTTTTTGCGTTTTTTGATAAAAACTTACAGGTGGAGGTACAAGGCAATGAGTCGATACTTCTCCCCGGAGATCGAAACCGCCGACCGGGGGCGGATGCTGACCTTACAGGGTCAAAGACTGCGGGCAACGGTGCGCCACTGTTACGACAACGTTCCCTTCTACCGGGAAAAGCTGCGCAAACTAGGGCTGGAACCCGGCGACATCAAGACGGTGGACGATCTGGTCAAGCTGCCCTTTACCTATAAACAAGACCTGCGGGACCACTACCCCTACGGCCTCTTTGCCGTTCCCAAAAACAAAGTGGTGCGCATCCACGCTTCCAGCGGAACCACCGGAAAAATGACGGTGGTAGGCTACACCCAGCGGGATCTGGACGACTGGGCCGAGGATACCGCCCGGGCCATTGTGGCAGCGGGAGGTTCCCGGGAGGACTACATCCATGTCAGCTACGGCTACGGCCTCTTTACCGGGGGACTGGGGCTTCATTACGGGGCGGAGCGGCTAGGGGCCACCTCTATTCCCGTTTCCAGCGGCAACACTCGCCGCCAGATCGACGTGCTTCGGGATTTCGGCTCCAACATCCTGTGCTGCACCCCCTCCTACGCCATGTACATCGGCGAGACCATGGCGGAGCTGGGCATCTCCCCCGACTCCCTCAACCTGCGGGCTGGGATTCTGGGCGCAGAGCCTTGGTCCGACGAGATGCGAAAGGAAATCGAGGGGCTGCTGGGCATCAAAGCCTACGACATCTACGGCCTTTCCGAGATCATGGGACCGGGGGTGGCCTTTGAGTGCGAGGCCCAGTCGGGCATGCACATCAACGAGGATAAGTACATCCCCGAGATCATCGATCCCGACACCGGAAAGGTTCTGCCCGACGGCGAGCAAGGGGAGTTGGTGTTCACCTGCATCACCAAGGAGGCCCTTCCCCTGCTGCGGTACCGCACCAGGGACATTGCCGTTCTTTCCCGGGAGGAATGTTCCTGCGGGCGCACCCTCATCAAGATGAGCAAGCCCATGGGCCGCACCGACGATATGCTGATCATCCGGGGAGTCAACGTCTTCCCCTCCCAGATCGAGACGGTGCTGCTGGAGCTGGGGCTTTCCCCCAACTATCTGCTGGTGGTGGATCGGGAAGGCTCTCTGGATACGCTGGAAGTGAGGGTGGAAATGACCCCCGAAATGTTCACCGATGCGGTCAAGGGGCTGGAAAAAATCGAGAAGCGGATCCGCTCGGCGCTGCTTTCCACCTTGGGACTTGCCGCCACCGTCAAGCTGGTGGAGCCCAAGACCATCGCCCGCAGCGAAGGCAAGGCCAAGCGGATTTTGGATAACCGAAAAGGATAAGGGGAGGGATTGGATATGAAAATCAAGCAGTTATCGATCTTTGTGGAGAACCGGACGGGACGTCTGGCGGAAATCACAGAAATCCTGACATCCCGGCAGGTGGATATCCGGGCTCTTTCTCTGGCGGATACCAGCGACTTTGGCATTTTGCGCCTGATCGTCAACAACCCCGACACCGCCTGTGCTGCCCTGCTGGAGGCAGGGGTAATGGTTCGGACCACCGAGGTGCTGGCCGTTTCCATGGCCGATGAGCCCGGCGGCTTTTCACGGACGGTAGGGGTTCTGTCTGATGCAGGAGTGGGCATTGAGTACCTTTACGCCTTTGTCAGCCGGAAAGGCGGCGAAGCGGTGATCATCCTGCGGGCCGACGACTCCGACAAAGCCATTGAGGTATTGGGCGGCAGCGGCATTCGCCTGCTGGATCCCCACGAGGTATATCATCTGTAAAGGCGGCAGGTTGATAGGGCACAAGGCCCCTGTCCGGAAGCTGATCCGGGCAGGGGCCTTTTTGTATACGAAAACCTCCGGCTGTGCCGGAGGTTCTAAAAAAGCTTTAGCGTTGCATATAAAAATAGAACTCCTTTTGATAGGATAAAAGTGCGGTCTGCCAACTGCACAACCATATCAAAAGGAGGTCAATCGAAATGACTGACACAAATAGTTTAGCCCACACAAAATGGAATTGCAAGTATCACATAGTATT
>JAHDPQ010000122.1 GCA_018434245.1 Oscillospiraceae bacterium | reverse complement strand
GGTCTCTTCATCCAGGGCGGAGGTGGGTTCGTCGAGGATCAGCACGGGGGCATCCTTCAAAAATGCACGGGCGATTGCAATTCTCTGACACTGTCCTTCAGAGAACGCGCCCCCTCGCTCACCGACGACCGTATCGTAGCCCGCAGGGAGGCGTGATATGCAATCGTGAATATGCGCAAGCTGGCTTGCCCGGATGACCTCGTCGTGAGACGCGTCGGGGTTTCCGTACCTGATATTATTCCCGACGGTGTCGTTGAAGAGGAAGGTCTCTTGCGCGACGACGGCGATGCTGCTCCTGAGCCGGCAGATGTCGAGGGACGCCAGATCCTCGCCGTCCAGGCATACCTTCCCCGACTGCGGGGCATAATATCCCTGGATGAGGTTGATCAGGGTAGTCTTGCCGCCGCCGCTCAAGCCTCTGATGGCGACTGTTTCGCCGGGATTAACCGTGAAGGAGACGTCCCTGAGTACCGTTTCTCTGGAATCGTAGGAGAAAGAGACGTTGGAGAACCTGAGTCGGCCGTCGACTTCGAGCAACTGGCGACCGGTGTTCCGGCCGCAGCCTTCAGGAGCCATGAAGAAGAGCTCGTGAACCCTGTTTGCCGATGCAAGCAAAGGCTGTATGGCGGCAGGAAGCGTGAACAGCGAGATCACGACCCCGGAGATCATGGTGGTATAGGCAAAAAAGACAAAAAAGTCCCCCAGGGTCATCGATCCCTGCAATACCTGCTGTGTGCCGAACCAGAGGACAATGAGTGTTCCAAGAAAATACAGCCCGGACACGGATGAGCTCGATACCGTGTGAAGGATCGACTGCTGCAGACGCAGGTCAAAGACATTTCGTAAACGGCCGGAGAACCGTTTGCTCTCGCGATCTTCCGATGAAAAGGATTTCACGAGCTCGATACCGGCGATAACCTCCTGCAGCCCCCGTTTTACGTCGGCAGTTGCCTCTCTCTCCGTATAGGCTTTCGAATAGACCCTTTTACGGAAGACCAGGTTTGCAAAGGCGTATACCGGGCATAACCCTGCAATGATGATCGTCAGCATGGGGCTCAGCGTGAAGAGGACGGCGAAGGAGATGATGAGGAAAGCCGTATTGGTAGCTACCTGGAATACCACCTGTGAGAAGAGGGACTGCACTGCGTCCACGTCGTCAGAGATCCTGGCCATGACGTACCCGGTATGATGTTTTTTAAAATACGAGAGCGGGAACTGGAGGACATGTTCGAAGAGCGAGGTATGGAGCTGGAATGAAAGTTCCTGCTGAAACCTGATGGCAACGTATCGCTGCACAAATCCGATGATGCCGATAGCGATCATCACACCGCAGAGTGTCACGATAAGCCCTGCCACCGAATCGGCGGCGAGTTCGGCGATAGGGATGAGAGATTCGAGGTGTAGCGCCTGCAATGAACTTGTGAGGCTCTCCGATCCCGTTCCAAGCAGAATGCTATCGACGAGAATCTTTCCGCTCAGGGGAACGATTGCCCGCAATGCAGTTGTGATCAGGAGGAGAGCCAGCGAGAGTGCTCCGATTCCTGCTACAGGCCTGAGAAATCTGATGAAAAATAAGAGATCTCGGTACTGACGGGGGCCTGTGGCGGAGTATCTGCGGGAAAGAGCATCTCTACCAACCGAAAACGCATACTTCAACTCGGCGTGAATCGCAGCCAGACTCGTTACCATCCGCCTCCCGGAGACCCGTTAAGCTCTGTAGGACTGACAAAACGGTATCCTTTCAGAAGACAGGCCGTATTTACATAATATTTGACACCCCGGATGGTTTAACACTACCGACCCTATGAGAACTCAGGGGTTCAAGGGGTGCGAGAAAACTCCGACTTTCGTCGTGGGGACGGATTGCACCCCCTGATCAGTTTCACTCTCACTCCATGCGGTATAGTTTTTTGTCATAGCGAACACCATTGATCTATGGAACCTCGATGCGCCACGCCACCAGGTATCGGGCGTATCGCAGAAGACAGGAGGAGGTTCACGGCAGAGTTCTGCTGAACAATGTTCTGCAGATTGCCTGCAATCTCTGTGCTCTCCGCAACCTGAAAGCAACGGGGAGAAAAGCCTCATCCAGTCCCAAAACGGTCTTCTCGGCGGTGAACCTGGTTTTCAGCCGATGCGAGATTCGATCGGCAATACACGGTGAGTGATATGGAGCCTGAATCGGATCAACTTCGAATACCGCGTATTGTCCGGCTTGTTCTTGCCGGAACAGCAACGGCTCTCTCCCAAACGATGGCCTGTAGCCTCCGGTCTCTCGTACGTCCCGGTATCCCGTATCCTCTCGGTGGCAGACAGTCCTCGATCCGGCGGCTTTTCGTCTGCACTCTCGTCGCTTTTGCCGTTCTCTCTCTCCTGTCCGGCATCCCGGCAGTTTCGGGTGTGAGTTCCGGAACAGGAGAAGAATTTGCGGTGTCCCGGGTCACGTACGATCCGGATGGGGAGACCCTCACCGCCTCCCTCTACCCCGAAGATTTATCCGGGGATTACCACCGGTATGTTGCCGAGATCGAGCGCATCGCAAACAGCCCTGCCCGTATCAGCGTCATCGTGCTGAACCTCCATATGACCGAACCTGAGATGCAACGATTTCTCGGCGCTGTCGGGCAAAATCGGAGTTCTCTTGCAGTGTTTTCCGGCGACGACGATCGCATCGAACGGCTGCAGCGTCTTGAGATCCACTGGCTCGACGAATCAAATCCGTACGAAACAAATACGAAGATCTATGAGGGCGAGGCGCTCCATCAGAAGATCCGGGATCTCCTTGCATCTTCGCCGCCCGCACCGGTGTTGGACACCCGGGATGACGACCATACTCAGACGAACGCGGCAGTTGCGGTGATCCTCATCCTCTCCGGTGCAGGGTTTTACTATTACCGGACCAGACGGCGATGATCATAACAAAAGGGTCATAAGAGCCGGCAATAGATATCTTTCCTGCCTCTATACGAATTCGGCAGGGAGGGTTTCGGCTATGGTTGTCAGAAAAAAGGTGATCGCACTCGGTGTCTTAACCATCTGGCTGTTTACCGTCGTATCCTTCATGCTCCTTGCCCGGAGCCTTAACCTTGAGATCCTCTTTGTCCTGTGGCTGATCGGGATCCTGGTCGTCGTCACACTGGTCGATCCGGTCTTCTCCCGGCCTCGGTATCTGCAACGGATCCGGTATATCATTGCGGTGGGCGTGGCAATCTTCGGGTATATCGTCGCGATGAAGATTGTGGAGATCATTCTGGTATGAGATCGATCCTCTTCCCCGCCGCTTTTGCACTCTTTACAGCACTTTTTCTCTTCGGCCTTGCTACGGTTGCCCCTTCGCCGGATCTCTACGGTCCTGATAACGAATCGTCCACGAACGACCACTTCAACCCCGCTGTGCTGAAGCGTATTGCGCAGGAACGTGAGGAGGAGATCCTCTGGACCATGGGCGATCTCCTTGACACGGCCGGAACCGTGACACTGTACCTCTCAGAGGAGAACATTCCCGCATCCGAGATGGAACTTGAGGGTCTCCTGGAGGGTATTCTCGATCTCCGGGGGTTTGTGCTCAACCTGGAGATGAGCGAGTCCGAGATCGAGACGTTCCTTGTGTGCAACCAGAAGAACCTGGAATACCTCTCCGGACTGACGGATGCAATGGAGCGGTTTGGCGAGCTTGAACAGCTGGAGATCCGGTGGAACGACCCGGAAAACCCCTACGAGATCACATCGAGGGTGTATGAAGGGGAGGCACTCCGCCAGAAGATCCACGATCTCTCCGACCGGTACGCAGCTCAGAAACCACAGATCCTGAATATCAGCGAACAGTTCGAGCTGAATACCACCCGGTACCTTCAGAGCGTAGAGGAGGTTCGCGGCATCGCAGAGAGGGTCGATCTGTATCAGGAGGAGCAGAGGGAGGCGATCTCCCGCCTGGTCTCTGAGAGCGGCGGCAGTGCTATCTCTCTGGAGGGAACCCCGATCTCACTCTCGGTCTCTCCGGATACCGCTGTCTACCGCGACGTAGTCCGGATATCCGGAACACATACAGGGCCAGGTACGCGGAACCGGCCGATCGGGATCTTCATCGACGGCGTGGAAGAGATCACCACTGAAACCGATACAGAGGGGCGTTTCAACGTTCCGTTCCTGATCGAGCGGATACCGGCGGGCACTCATACGGTCTATGCGACCGATTACCTGCATCATTCGAATATCGAGTCTTTTCTGGTCACAGCAGAGGATACCGCCCTGAACCTCACGCTCATCCGGCATGGCGATACACGGGTGGTGACGTTCCTCGTGTCGCTCAGGACCGTTACGGGAACTCCCGTGCGGAACGTTACCGTCGATATGTACGTCTTATCGATGCCTGCCGGAACGATCACCATGAACGAGTCGGGGTGGTACGAACGTGAGTTTTATCTCTGGTACCCGACAACCTACTCGTATCAGGCGAAGTTCGATCCGGGTTCTCTCCCCCTCAACCCCTCCGTGAGTGATACTCAGGAGATCGTGATCGAGAACCTGCTCACCCCGGGCATCACCACGCTGCTCTGGACCGCATGCCTTGTCTTTGCCCTCTCCCTCGGCGGCATGATCTACCTTCGCCGTTCCCGGCGACAATCAGAAAGACTGCGTGACGGCGAACGCGATCCTGGAAGGCAGGACGATGAAGCGGGCGAGGCCCCTGAAGAGCACCGGGATCTCGATCACGGAACTGTGGACATCATGCCGGAAGAGGAGGGAGAATCCGATCTTCGTATGACCGCCTCTCCTCCTCCGCCTGATGAGAGAAAGGAGGCCATCCACCGGCGGTTCCTTGCGGTCAGGGAAGAAGCCGGGCGGGCCCTCGGCATGGACATGCCCGGCACCCTCACGGCGCGGGAAGTGCTCCGGCTGCTGAATGAACGCGGCTTCGGAGGACAGGACGACTTGAAAGCATTCATTGTATCGCATGAGCGGCATGTATACGGGAACATCCCGGTATCGGATGACGAGTACGTATCGATAGAGAAAGTGTTCCACTCCGTGATGGCCCGCCTCGGGGGCGATCTCTATTAACCGACTCACCTTTGTTCTGCTCCTCAGCATCATCATCGCGGCGACTCTGCTCCTCTTCCAGCAAACGACTACCGATGCCGAATACAGCCGGTACAACATCGAATGGAATGGAACGTCCGAGTTTTTCTCCCGGCTCGAAGCGTATCATGGCACCGAGGTGAAGGAGTGCATAGCGATCCAGGACGAGCGGGACAGTGTCCTCTTCATCATCGCTCCGACCCGACCGTTCACTCCTGTGGAGATAGAGGCCCTAAAGGGGTACCTGGCCGGGGGGAACACAATCTTTCTCGCAGACGAATCTTTTGCAGGCAACCTGCTGCTGACGGAGCTGGACTCCTCGATCCGTATTAGCGGGCAGAATCTCTCCAGCATCGATAGAGAGTACCAAAACCCGGCCCTTATCCTTGCAAAGAGCCGTGCCGAACACCCGCTCCTTGAAGGCGTCGATACCCTCCTTCTCAACCATCCGGCCGCACTGACGGGAGGCGAAACCCTGGTGGCCTCCACGCTCCTCTCGTGGATCGACGAAGACGGCAATCAGCAGATCAATGAAGGCGAGAGAATGGGCAGAAGTGTGGTCCTCGCCAGGGAAACAGTTGGTGGAGGTGAAATGCTCGTTCTCTCGGACCCCAGCATCTTCATCAACGGCATGATGGGACTTGAAAAATCCCGGGACAATGAACGCTTCATCGATAACCTTCTCATACTCCATCCTCACCTCTTCATCGAGCAGGCGCACACCTCAACCGGTACCTCGGGCCTCGTTATCGACATTCGAGAAAGAATTCAGAAAGCGAATGTTTTTAAACTCCTACTCTTGACAGTTATCATCGGGTTGTTGGTGATTGCTCAACGGGTTTCACATGGAGGTCTCCATGGGCACGAGAGAAATTGAAGAGAAGTTGGAGTGGATCGCCGAACACTGGGAGCGGACGCAGAGACAACTTGCTGAATATTTCGTCGGCAACTGGGACGTCGTCAAGATGATCTATATCGGTCTGCTCAGCGGAGGACACGTTCTACTCGAGGGAGCGCCCGGCACTGCAAAGACTTCGATAGCAAAAGCGATATCAAAATTTTCCGGGTGCCGCTTTCAGCGTGTTCAGGGCGCCGTCGACGTACAACCCGCAGATATCATCGGGGTCCGCATCTTTGAACCCTCCCGGGGAGACTTTGTCCTGAAAAGGGGGCCGCTGTACACCAACTTTCTGCTTGTCGACGAGATCAACCGGCTCACACCCAAAACACAGGGCGCATTTCTCGAAGCGATGAGTGAAAAGCAGGCGACCATCGACGGTCTCACCTACCCCATCAACGATCCCTTCATCGTCATCGCCACACAGAGTTTCCACGAGAGCGGAAGCACGTTCCCTCTCATTCTTTCCCAGAAAGACCGATTTATGTTCAGCCTCGTTCTGAAGCAGCTGGATGAGAAGGGGGAACTCGAGATCCTCCGGCGGATTAATACCGGTGAACTGGAATGGCAGAACTTCTTCGATAACCTCAATGCACAGACGGATATCGAAACCCTCCAGATCATGATACGGTTTGTCGGGTCGATCATCGTTGACGAACGTGTACTCACCTACATCCGGGATATCGTAATGGCAACAAGGAGGCATGCCGATATCAGGATGGGTGCCAGTACCCGCGCTTCAGTTGCCTTCGTGAAGGGGATAAAGGCGCTTGCAGCAATCGGAAATCGTCGGTATGCGATCCCGGACGATGTCAAGGAGATCGCACCGGCAGTACTGCGGCACCGTATCGAACTGCAGAGCGAAGCCAGAGTCCGGGGGAAAACTGAGGAACAGATTATCCAGGAGATCCTGCAGACAGTAACAGTACCCTGATTTATGCACCCGACGTCACACACATGCTGGATCG
>JAHDPQ010000101.1 GCA_018434245.1 Oscillospiraceae bacterium | reverse complement strand
GGGGCAGTAGCGTCTCGGTCACTCCGGATCCCCCGGGTACGTGAAGGCGTATCTTCATCTCCCTCTGCTCAGCCTGGCGACAGACTGCGCGGATATGGCTGATATCGCCGTCACAGGTGCTGTAGAGGTCAACGGCCTGACATGCCGCTTCTTCGAAGATCCGAAACAAATGGTTGTTCAGGACGACAGGTTCGGGCCCGTCCAGAAACGCCCGATAGATCCGTGACAGCGATCCGGAGAACACCGTGAGATCCTGTTCACGGCGCAAAGTCGAATGCAGCCGTTCGGCTGCCTGGTAGTGCTGAAGAGCCACCCGGTCGTCCAGAACCCGGTAGAGATGATGTGTCCGCTCAACCTGCCTGAAGTCTAACGTGGCCTCCTGGATCTCCTCCCGATTCATCACGTGCGGAAGAAATCGGATGATATCCCCGCCTGAGAACACCAGGAGAGACAGATTGTGCTTTCTCTCCAGTTCGTTCTCGATCCTGCCTCCGACGGCGTTGAAGAAGGCCCTCACGGTCTCCTCGTCCCCGTGGTTCCGATCAGGAAGATCGACAACGATGAAAACGGAATCATCTGTAGTCGTGGACAGTTCGCGGACGATGAGTTTGTTGTGATGTGCCGAAGCTTTCCAGTCGATCCGCCTCATATCGTCGGTTTCGACGTACGGCCTGAGCCAGAGCGTGCTCTGGCCGTGCAGCAGTGGGCGGTGGGTGGACTCCCCCTCACCGAGCCCGGGAAGATCCCGGGGCAAAACGGGCAGAGAACCGGGGAAGATGTGAATTGTCGGCATTTGCGCACGACTGAGCGTGTAGCGAGCGGTTGCCGAATAAAAAAAGTCCTCCCCGTGGATGGAAAGCCCGCCGAATGCATGATCACCGATAGCGAGCATCTTCAGGCCGTAGGTCGTCCGTGCCTCGGAGGCCGCTCCGGGATCGATGCAGAGGGTGTCTGTTCCCGATTCGAGCACCGATCCTGCTGGAATCAGATCCCGGCAGGTGATGGAGAGCGTCTCTGCGGAAGATATTGCAATCTGCGTCTGCACCGTAATTGTCGAACCCTGTCGGGCAAAGACATGACTGACCGACCGATCGATGGACAGGCTCTCGACGCATGAACGAAACGCAGAGATGAAGACGGCGTACCGCACCCCGAGGAAGAGGGCGAGAAGGCCTGCAGCCAGGAAAATGCCTGCGTCGTCGAGGATGAACGCCGCTACGGCGAGGAGAACGATCAGAACTGCGATCCAGCAAGTGTGTGATGTCGGGTGCATAAATCAGGGTACTGTTACTGTCTGCAGGATCTCCTGGATAATCTGTTCCTCTGTTTTCCCCCGGATTCTGGCTTCGCTCTGCAATTCGATGCGGTGCCGCAGTACCGCCGGTGCGATCTCCTTGACATCGTCCGGGATCGCATACCGGCGGTTTCTGAGTGCTGCAAGCGCCTTTATCCCTTTCACGAAGGCAACTGAAGCGCGGGTACTGGCACCCATCCTGATGTCGGCATGCTTCCTTGTTGCCATTACGATATCCCGGATGTAGGTGAGTACACGTTCGTCGACGATGATCGACCCGACAAACCGTATCATGAACTGGAGGGTTTCGATATCCGTTTGTGCGTTGAGGTTATCGAAGAAGTTCTGCCAGTCCAGTTCACCAGTATTAATCCGCCGGAGGACCTCGAGTTCCCCGTTCTCAGCCAGCTGCTTCAGAACGAGGCTGAACATAAATCGGTCTGTCTGGGAAAGAAGGAGCGG
>JAHDPQ010000048.1 GCA_018434245.1 Oscillospiraceae bacterium | reverse complement strand
CGGTCCCCTGTCGAACCTCGGCGGCAGACAGTCTCACTACCTTCCATCCCGCCTCTTGAAGGGCCGTGTCTCTCTTTTTGTCCAATATGCTTTGGCCGTTGTCTTTATGTTGGTCTCCATCAACCTCAAAGACCAGCTTCCATTGAGTAGATTCATAACTGAAATCAACTCTCTGCCTTGAGAAAATCTCGTTGTCTTTGGTCAGTGTACTTAAAGGCCTTTGAGGCTCAACGATCTGCCACGTGTGTTTTCCGAAGACTTCAGGCACTGTTGAAGATATGAACAATCTTTCTTCCTCGCTATCCAGAGTGCCATTAAGGGCTTTTACCGGATCCTTCAACCTCGGTTCGACAATGTAATGAGCCTTTGCTAGTGCCATATACCAGTCTTCTTCCTTTGTTTCTTTGTATTGCGCTTCAGGTCCAAATCTTACAGAACCGGCCCTGTTCGTCTCCTTTACTTTCAACAAATGTCCAACAGAAGCAAGGAGAGTCCGCTCCACGAAGAGGGAGGGCAAGGTAGGTTCCCCGCGCGCAAGGAGGTTCCGGTAAACTGCCGCAAGTGGTCCCAATTCCCTGCTGATCTTTTGGTTACCGTCACCAAATCTCTTGAACTTGAAAACGGAAAGTGTTCTTAGATCGGGTATAGATATGTTAGAAGATTTTACGAGTCTTTCTCGAAGCTCACGTAGATACCCTAGATAGAACCCCGCACTGGCTTCTTCAGCAAAAAATGACGATGACAAGATGTTTACCTCCAGATTTAACCTAAATCATCGCAAACCGGACTTTTACTCCCAAAACTACTTCAAAAAGGGAAGGGTGAACGGCTTTAGTCCAGACTTAGCAGCTGCCGTTCTAAACTCTTCACGAATAAACGGCCACAGTATCTTGGATAGCTGTAGGCCTTCAAAGAATTGTCTGATCTTCTCGTTTTCCAATATGGCACTTACCTGGGTAGAATCCCTTGTGCTGAATAGCAATTCATACGTTGCCGAAAAAGTAAATATAGTTTTCTTCTCTTTCTTAACAAGGACTCTATAGCTCTTCAACACGTTAAGACCAGCATCTGCAGTTATTTTAGCAGGTGCGGACTCGATAGTAACTTCTACAGCTTTAGGAACCCGATGCTTTCTGTTGGCTTCGAAGGCCTGCTTAACTGTGACAACGTCTGTTAGCTCTATATTGTCTATGAGCTTTCTGAACTCTCCGAATTCATCTTTGCTGAGTGTTAGTTCCTGCTTTTCAGCCATAGACGCTCTCCTTAAACCGAGGCACAGAAGTCTTCGATTGCTTCCATACTCAGTTCATCTTCCTCTCCAAGACCCAATGAGAAGAACTCGTCTCTCAAAAGGGACGAGAGACTTTCAGCACCGCTCTTTACAGTCATCGAAAGTGCACCAACATAGTCAGTCTCGGCCTTGAGCTGGTAGCTTCGTATGACCTCAATACTGTGCTTTCCCGCACCGTCCAGAACTTGTTCATAAACGGACGCCAGACCTTCTATAAGCTCGGCCTTTCCCATACCGGTCTTGGCAGTAAGCCTATCTAGTGTCTCGTTTGCCCTGGGGGTAAGTTCAGTCACGGTATCAGCGTTCGGCGTTACGAGAAGCCTTCCTCCAAGCGCGTTGACGAGTGTCTGCATAGTTTTGAACGAAAGATTCTGTTTTCCACTTTCTATGCGTGACAGAGTAGGCACAGCAATTCCAGTAAGGTCACTTAGATTCTTCTGGGTGAGACCTTTCTCAACGCGAAGATCGATAAGAGCATTTACAAAATCGAATAGCGGGCCAAACTCTTCCTGGGCCTTCTGGTAACCTTCGTTCTTCTCGAGTCTCTTAATAAGTTGCTCAAATGTTGCCATATAACTCACATCCTCCTAATCAAACCTTGCAGTGTATCTCTTGTACCTTCTCTGAGCAGTTTCGATATCCCTGCTCTGTTCTGCCTTGCCTTTCTTAAACCCCGCACAAACAAAAACGATTGTCTTTGTCTTTCGATGAGCACCGAAATAGATACGAATTTGCTTCTTAAGGAGTGTTGATTTATCTTTGTACTCAAAGATATCCATCGAGCTAATGTCCTTTATGTGTTTAACAATGAACTCTTGTGTGACCCCTCTACCTTCACCCAATCTCTTGAAAAACAACTTCAATATCCTTTCAGCAGTTTCTCTATCACTTTTATAGAGGTTGTAAATGAAATCACCCACATAATTGCTTCCATCATCTTCATCGAAAAAATAGACTGAGTAATTCTCCCATCTAACAAGTTCCATAACTCCTCCACAAGGCATCTATAATGTTAGCATATATGTTAATATAAGTCAAGTTTCGTTATTGATTAGGTCCTGCAAATCTAAATAGAATCTCTTGATAATCATTCAACAATGCCCCTCGGAAAGGCTTGTCCGAAAGGGTACGATTTAGCAAGATCAAAAGTAGTCTTCCAGATCATAGATTTCACCGTTTCCTTCCTGGATATCGTAAACCTTTGTCTCTGACTCCGTGTCAACTATTCCCATATTAAACGCTAGAATCTTCCTGTCCCAGAGAACTACTCCTGTCCTTTCAGCTAGTTTCTTGGCTGCTTCTGTGAATTGGCTGTTTGTTATCACTATGGCTTTGTTACAAGAATAGTAATCCATAGCAGCCCTTACTTCTTGGATTGCTCCTAGACTAACTTTTCCTTCATACCTTTTTGCCTGAATGGCAATTTTCTTATCTCGCTTCTGCGCTATTACATCTGCTCCAAAATCACCGGAATCAGGAGTTCTTTCAACGTCGTATCCTTTCTTGCGGAAGAGATTCTCGAGAAGAATTTCAAAATCCCTTCCCGAAAGGCTATCTACTTGCTTCATAGTTAGTTCGACCTGCTTTGGGCTTATCTTTCTATAATCGTTTGTCAGCAGGTTCTTCGGCAAATTAAGATAAGGATTCCCAACACTTCGCTCTTTTAGTTTTCTGATATAGTCTTCATCTTCTCTTCGCAAATCCTGTTCTTTGTGCCTTCTGTCCACTTCGTCTTTGCTGCTATCCGGAAGAAAAATAAACATAAGGATTATCACTATGAACATCAGGAATAACATCATCTAACATCACGGCCTATTTAGGCGGGTTACAAACACTGCAGGGAGTATACCCTCTTCTCTTTGCTTCCGAAAGTCGTAAAGCGATTTTACTGTCTTTGAGATATCTGCACCCTTCTCTATGATACTTCGTGCCCGTATTGGTAATGAAGACCGTGGGATCGTATCCAGGCTTGGTTTCTTCCACTGGAGTCTCGATAATGGCCTCTTGCAGACCCCACAAACCCAACGAGTTGTCTCTGGCGTAAGTCTCTGCTTCTAAGAAGGTTTGCATATAGTTTTCGTTGAAAGAGAAGCTTGTGTATGCGTGGCCATAGCCGTTGATAATGGCCAGAAGGTTGAAGAGAACATATCTGGTCTCTCCCGAGTACTCTACAGGGAGCCATAGGTAACCAAGAATTCGGTTGTACCTGTCTCTAGGGTCCCAGTCGTAGGAAAGGCGTACATTCTTCTCGTTTAGTAGATTCTTGGCAAAATCAGAGGCTTCTCTTCCAAATTCCTCTACTGGTTTGCTGGGATGAACAGTTTCCGGAGTATCCAGACCTATTAACCTGACCGGTTCAATAAGCTTGAGAGTTTTGCTCCGGATCAGGTTTACTGTATCGCCGTCAGTAACCCAGGCAATCTCGGCCTCGTCGAAGGCTGTTACTTCGTTGTAGAGGTCAAAATACTCAGCAAAATACAGAACTTTAGTACCATCCAAATCAAGTTCAAGCGGTGTGAGTGCAAAAGATACAATCACCAGAAGCAATAGCAAAGCAATTGCTGTTGCCTTTTTCATTTCCCATCCCCTCCAGCTAGTTACAACTCCTCGCTGGCCTTCTTACTGACTATCCCCCATTTCTTAAGCATTTCTTCAACGGAGGCCGATATACCTCCAAAATATCCCTTAAGTGTTTCTCGTGCTGTGTTTATAGAACGACTTATGATTTTGTCTCCTTTCAGGACTTCCGGTAAGCGGCTGTCCAGTTCTTTCAACTCCGGGAGTCCCATAGCGTCTATATAAAACTTGTCCGTAAGAACTTTCAGGAAAAGAGCCATCTCGCTTTCCAATTCGTTTAATTCCTGGAGACTTAGCGTTTCGTACCATTTGTTCTCCAGGGATCTAATCAGGTAGCTCCACTTGTTCTTGGCTTTCTTTGTGGAAACATAGAAAATTGCTCGTTGAAGCTTAGTCTGGAATTGTTCCGCGGAATTCGATACCGTCTGGTCATCATCAAGCTTCCCTGCTTCGGTCACTATCTGATCTATGATAGCCTTATTGGTCCTGGAAACTTCAAACCCTTTCAGAAGAGCATAGCTCAGAACATTTGAAAGCGCGTGGTACTGTGAAAAGAAAAGTAATCTATCTTCTTGGTGATTTTCGCTTTCTTTATTTTCCTTATTGTTTAGTATGTTTGTAGGTTTAAGATCTTTACTAACAAAACATACTAAACCATAGGGACCATATGTAATTTCTTCATATGATAGATTTTCAAAGATTTCTTCACAAGTGGAGGCGATTCCATTTTCCTCAATAAAACGCGTATAAGTCTCTTTAATAGAGACTTCACTGCCGCTTCGGTTATTCTTTGAAGGGATATAAGAAATCCAATTCTTTTCATTAAGATCGTGAAGAACCTGGAACGCAGTTCTGTAAGTGGTTCCACACGTTTTACTCAATTCGTTGTTTTTGACGTGGATAGTTGTCTTCTTAGTCTTAATACTTTCGGAAACCATTTTGCAAAGGACTATACGTGCTTGTGCACTGAGTTCAGTCTGTCTAAAGATAAATGGCAGAATTTGTGTGAAAGTGTAAGCTCGGATTTGGTCCAATTTCACAAAGTTTGAGGGGTCTTCATATGTAATATCTTCATATGAAGTTTTTTCAGGTGATGCCTTTTTATCATATGAAGTTTCTTCAGATGACCCCCTATCATATGAAGTTTTATCATATGAAGTTTCTTCAGGTGTGGAAGTTTTTTCATATGATCTTTCTTCATATGATGGGTCCTTTTTTTGTTGCTTTTCAGGTGTTCTTGTGTCTAATTCTTCTGGTGGGGTGGCCTCTTCTCTCAGGTCTTCCTCGTTTTTATCTTCCATATCAACCAAAGCTGCCTGCCTTGAGAGGTCCTGATGAAGATTCAGGAGTCGCCCTATCCCACTTGTAGTGGTCTTCTTCTTCATTAGTTTCACCTAAATTCAATCAGGCCTAGCAACTCGTCAACTAGAGCTTCATAATCCACCAAACCTTGAGGGTGCTTTCTCTCTTCGTCGGCATATACTCTGAGTGGGAAGCCCTGCGCTATGGCCCTTTGTACATCTGTGTTTCGGTTTATGAAAGACGAAAGAACAATGTCTTCCCCGAAGGTAGACGCGACATCTTCTCTGACGTCTTTTGACATCCTTGTCCTTGAATCAAACATTGTTATTAGTATCCGTACCAGGAAAGACCTCTTAGTTGCGGGTTCAATATCGTTGGTAATGATGTTTTTCAGTCTTACAAAGCCCTCCACGCCCAGGAATGAAGAGTCTATCGGGACTATGATTATCTCACTGGCAATGATGCCGTTTAGAACGAAAGTCCCCACGTTTGGCGGAGTGTCAATAATTATGAAGTCATATCTGGCTTTGATTGGTCTGAGGGCCAAATCAAGCAAAAAATATGGAGTAATAGCCCTTCGAAGTTCGTCTTCTATATCGAACATACCGATGTTGGAAGGTATCAGATCGAAGTTAGGCCCAAGGTTTACTATCGCTTCTTCAACACGCGCTTTCCGTGTCAAAACTTCCGCTACCGTATTAAAGAAGTCTAGAGGATTCTTTCCCAATGACATAGAGCAATGCCCTTGCGGATCCATATCCACCAAAAGAACTTTTTTACCTCTGCTAGCTAAGATGTCTGCAACATTTACACAGCAAGTGGTCTTCCCCACACCGCCCTTAGAATTTCCGAACATAATGGAAGTGCCCATAAATAATCAACCTCTCTCTTGCAGTAATCTCTTCAGGTTTCGTTGGAGCCACTCCACCTGGCGTTTGTCATAGACTCTCCAATTCCGAATATCCCGGACTGGAGCAAAAGGAAGCTTACCAGCCGCTTCCCATCTGAAAAGTGTTCTCTTATTGATGCCCAAAATATCGGCGACTTGCTGTGCCCGAAATAAACCGTCCTCTTTCATCTTTTCCCCCATAGCCAAAAGTACATACTATACATACTTAACATACTAAACATACTTCAGCTCGATACTACCACAACAGACACAGCAAAAGCAAGAAATAAGGAAAAAAGACTTTACCGATAAACCAGAAGAAGTGACTAAGACAGTTTCTGAAAAGGAAGGTGGGACTTCGTCCTTTTGTATAGGCATTGGCTAGAACTTCCATCTATAGAATTATATTCCATAGAACAAACTTCCATAGATATCGAACTGCTCATTATAAGCGCTATATAAGCTTTTGAGAGATGTTGGTCAGGTACAACTGCATCATCTCGTCATCATCCAGGTCCTTGGCAT
>JAHDPQ010000111.1 GCA_018434245.1 Oscillospiraceae bacterium | reverse complement strand
TTTGATCTTTTTTCAGGTGGCCCACATGGGGCTTGCCCGGCAGCTCGGCGGCAGTGACCACACAGCTGACTCCCGGCAAGGCTCTAGCGGCGGAGGCATCCAAAGACAGCACCTTTGCCCGGGGATAGGCACTGCGCAGCGCCCCGCCGTACAGCATCCCATCCAGATAGATGTCGTCGGCGTATTCGGCAGTGCCCAGAGTTTTTGCCGCGGCGTCCACCCGCAGCAGACGCTCCCCCAGCTGGCCGGTAAAGTCGTGATCGGGAATGGGGGTGTCTTCACGCAGCAGTTTTGCCGCCAACAAGATGGCCTCCTCAATTTTGAGGTAGCCGGTGCAGCGGCAAATGTTGTTTTTGATGGCTTCTTTTACCTGCAGGCGGGTGGGGTCGGCTTCCTGGTCCAGCAATCCCTTGGCCGAAATCACCATTCCCGGAATGCAAAAACCACACTGTACCGCTCCCGCCTGAGCAAAGGCATAGCTGTACACCTGCTTTTCCCGCGGCGTAAGGCCCTCTACCGTCACTACCTGTTTGCCTTCCATTTTGTCGGTAACGGGGATGCAGGCCTTCTGCGCCTTGCCGTCAATCAGCACCATACAGGTTCCGCAGGCTCCCTGAGAACAACCATCCTTCACCGAGGTCAGTTTCAACTCGTCCCGCAAAAAAATAATGAGCTTCTGACTTTTTTTTGCGGAAACTAATTTTCCGTTCACCGTGAATTCAACCATATTCCTTTCCCTCCATCCTGATAATACCTTAATATTATATAGAATATCATGAATTAGCCTAGGATGCAATCGGAGTGGAACCAAAATGTTGCACAAAGAATCAACAATTATTTATGCAAACTAAAAAATTTTTAGGTTTTCCATTGACATCCATTTTCTATGTGTTATGATGGCATTAAAAAGTACCCAAACTATATTTGGAGGGCTGTGACCATGCAAGATATTAAGTGGACCGCAAACCGGATGCCCGCCAGCAAAGACGAGCACCTGGCGGTAATGTCTGTGGAAAACGTGGCGGCCGTCCGCCATTTTCACGAAAGCTTTCCCCAGTATGATAAAACACCTTTGGCCATCCTTTCCAACATGGCAAAAACCCTGGGGTTGGGCGGGCTTTACGTCAAGGACGAAAGTTACCGCTTTGGGCTCAACGCCTTTAAGGTACTGGGCGGCTCCTTTGCCATGGCCCGGTACATCGCCGGTGAGGTTGGCAGGGATATTTCCGAGATGACCTACGATTACCTTACCTCCGACCAGCTGAAGGAAGAGTTTGGACAGGCCACCTTCTTTACCGCTACCGACGGCAACCATGGTCGGGGCGTTGCTTGGGCCGCCAACAAGCTGGGGCAAAAATCTGTAGTTCACATGCCCAAGGGCAGCAGCAAACCCCGGTTTGACAACATCGCAGCCGAAGGCGCTCTGGTCACTATCGAGGAAGGCAACTACGACGAGTGCGTCCGCATGGCCGCTGCCGGAGCCGAAAAAACTCCCCGTGGCGTTGTGGTTCAGGACACCGCGTGGGATGGCTACGAAGAAATTCCCGCCTGGATCATGCAGGGCTACAGCACCATGGCCGCCGAGGCTGTGGAGCAGCTGAAAGAAGCTAAGGCCGACCGTCCCACCCATATTTTTGTCCAGGCAGGGGTAGGTTCTCTGGCCGGAGCGGTGGTGGGATACTACGCCAACCTTTATCAGGATAACCCTCCTGTGTTTGTGGTGATGGAAGCTCAGATCGCCGACTGCCTCTATAAGGGTGCTCTGGCCGCCGACGGCTCTCCCCGCATTGTGGACGGCGACCTGCAGACCATTATGGCGGGGCTTGCCTGCGGCGAACCCAACACCATCTCCTGGGATATTCTGCGCAACCATGCCGGCTTCTTTGTTTCCTGCCCCGACTGGGTAGCGGCCAAGGGAATGAGAATGCTGGCAGCTCCCCGGGGCGGAGATCCTCAGGTCATCTCCGGCGAGAGCGGTGCCGTCGGCATGGGCCTTATCTCGGTGCTGATGGAAAGCGACGACTACCGCTCCCTGCGGGAGGCGGTGGGGCTTACCAAGGACAGCCGAGTGCTGATGTTCTCCACCGAGGGAGACACCGACCCCGAAAATTACCGGGATATCGTTTGGAACGGCAAGTGCCCCAGCGTGTAAACTCAAACAAACTGGTTACATTACATTCAGTTTAAAATCATTCATTAAAAATACAAGGAGGCCACGGCAATGGATTACGGTAAAATCAAAGCAGCGGCGGAAGGTTACCAAAAGGACATGACTAAATTCCTGCGGGATCTGGTTGCCATTCCCGGCGAGAGTGCCGGCGAAAAAGGCGTCGTTGAGCGGATTGCTCAGGAGATGAGGGCTCTGGACTTTGACGAAGTGGTCATCGATCCCATGGGCAACGTGCTGGGCTACATGGGCACCGGCAAAGCTCTGATTGCTTACGACGCCCACATCGATACAGTGGGAATCGGCAACCGTGCCAACTGGACCTTTGACCCCTACGAAGGCTACGAAGACGACATCGAAATCGGTGGCCGGGGCACTTCCGACCAGCTGGGTGGCATTGTCTCCTCCGTTTACGGCGCCAAGATCATGAAGGATCTGGGCCTGCTCAACGACAAGTACCGTGTATTAGTCACCGGAACCGTTCAGGAAGAAGACTGTGACGGTCTGTGCTGGCAGTACATCATCAACGAAGGTAAAGTCCGCCCCGACTTTGTAGTCATTACCGAGCCCACCGACGGCGGCATCTACCGCGGACAGCGG
The DNA here is from genome assembly GCA_018434245.1 of Oscillospiraceae bacterium. Classification (GTDB taxonomy): domain Bacteria; phylum Bacillota; class Clostridia; order Oscillospirales; family Ruminococcaceae; genus WRAV01. Next base: position 28,923 of record JAHDPQ010000111.1, on the reverse strand, counting down.
GGCCGCATGGAAATCCGCGTGGACGTACAGGGTGTTTCCTGCCACGGTTCCGCTCCCGAGCGGGGCGACAACGCCATCTACAAAATGGCGGACATTCTGCAGGATGTCCGCGCCCTCAACAACAACGGCGCCGGCGAAAGTACCGAAATTAAGGGCCTTGTCCGCATGTTGGACGAAAAGTACAATCCCCAGTGGAAAGAAGCCCGCTTTTTGGGCCGTGGAACCGTCACCGTCAGCGAAGTGTTCTACACCTCCCCCAGCCGCTGCGCCGTGGCCGACTCCTGCTCTGTCTCTCTGGACCGCCGCATGACCGCTGGGGAAACCTGGGAAAGCTGTCTGGACGAGATCCGCGCTCTGCCTGCCGTGCAGAAGTACGGTAAAGACGTCACTGTTTCCATGTATGAGTATGACCGCCCCTCCTACACCGGATGCGTCTATCCCATCGAGTGCTACTTCCCCACTTGGGTCATCCCCGAGGATCACGAGATCACCAAGGCTTTGGAAGAAGCTTACAAGGGACTGTACGGCACCGAGCGCATCGGAGCCGAGGAGACTTTGGCCATGCGCAAAGCCCGTCCTCTGACCGACAAGTGGACCTTCTCCACCAACGGGGTTTCCATCATGGGCCGCAATGACATCCCCTGCATCGGATTTGGCCCTGGCGCCGAAGCTCAGGCTCACGCTCCCAACGAGAAGACCTGGAAGCAGGATCTGGTGACCTGCGCAGCCGTCTATGCGGCACTGCCCGGCTCCTACTGTAAATAATGGCCAAAAAACAATAAAACAATACGATAAGGAGACAAAAAAATGGATGCCAACCTTCAGAAGCTGATTGACACCCTGGGCTCTCTCAACTTTTCCGAGATGTACGGCAGCGACTTTCTCCTCACGTGGGAAAAAACCCGGGACGAGCTGGACGCCGTTTACACCGTAGCCGACTCTCTGCGCCGCATGCGGGAACTGAACATCTCCACCAAGATCTTTGATTCAGGCCTGGGTATCTCCCTGTTCCGCGACAACTCCACCCGCACCCGTTTTTCCTTTGCCTCCGCCTGCAACATGCTGGGCCTAGAAGTTCAGGATCTGGATGAAGGCAAGAGCCAGATCGCTCACGGTGAAACTGTTCGGGAAACCGCCAACATGATCTCCTTCATGGCCGACATCATCGGTATCCGGGACGACATGTACATCGGCAAGGGCAACACCTACATGCGCGAGGTTTCTCACGCTGTCCGGGAAGGCCATAAGGACGGTGTTCTGGAGCAGGTTCCCACTCTGGTCAACCTCCAGTGCGACATCGACCATCCCACTCAGTCCATGGCCGACATGCTCCATATCATCCACGAGTTCGGCGGTGTGGAGAACCTCAAGGGCAAGAAAATTGCCATGACCTGGGCCTACTCCCCCAGCTACGGCAAGCCCCTTTCGGTGCCTCAGGGCATCATCGGCCTGATGACCCGCTTTGGCATGGACGTCACTCTGGCTCATCCCGAAGGCTACGAAGTTATGCCTGAGGTTGAGGAAGTGGCCAGAAAGAACGCAGCGGCTTCCGGCGGCACCTTCTCCAAGGTGAGCAGCATGGCCGAAGCCTTCCAAGATGCCGACATCGTGTATCCCAAGAGCTGGGCTCCCTTTGCCGCCATGGAAAAGAGAACCGTTTTGTACGGCAACGGCGACGACGCAGGCATTCAGGCTCTGGAAAAAGAGCTGCTGGCTCAGAATGCCAACCATAAGGATTGGTGCTGCACCGAAGAAATGATGAAGCTGACCAGAGACGGCAAGGCTCTGTACATGCACTGCCTGCCCGCCGATATCAACGATGTTTCCTGCGTGGACGGCGAAGTGGTTGCCTCTGTCTTTGACCGCTACCGCGCCCCCCTCTATAAGGAAGCCTCCTATAAGCCCTATATCATCGCGGCTATGATCTTCCTGTCCAAGGTGAAGGACCCCATCGCCACCCTCAAGGCTCTGGAAGCTGCCCAGCATCCCCGCTGGTTCCAGAAATAATATAAAAGCAGCTGTGAATCCGTCCCGAAGCCCGGGACAGTGCTTCTAAACTGCCATTGACAGCGCAGCGCTGGCTGATCTCCCAGATCAGGATAGGATTCCTTTCCTGCGATCGGCAGCGCTGCGCTTGTATTTTTTCGTAAACTGATGCAGTTCTTCCGGGAACCGGGGGGCGTCTCTCCCCGTGAGGGGCATCGTAGACCGCATTTGCCGCTCAGGCCGCGGCAGGGCGCTTATACCGAAGCGGCGGCTTCTTCTATTGTCAAAGCAAGTTCTCTTTCCGCGAGGGGCATCGCGGCCATACTTGCCGCTCAGGCCGCGGCAGGGCCCCTCCTTTTGTGCGTGCAAAAGGAGGCAAAACACGCCGGGGATGGGTCCCCGGTCCCCTCTCAAAGGGGTTTGACACCCCTTTGCATCCCCGCGTTCCGTAGCTGCAAAGCTGTAGACACTACTCCTGCTCGATGTTTGTTGGAGGGTTGTATACCTTGGCAGCATCAATGCTTGGGGACATGAGTGCGAACAAAGGGAAAGGGCAATGTGTGATTTTACCTTGACCGCCGCGAGGAGTCCGAGGGACGAGGGCGAGAGCGGTAAGGATATGCAAACCTAAGAAGTTCCCTTTCTTCCGGTGGCCGTTGTCGCAAAGCGACGTTTACGGCCCGATCACCTAAGGTGAGGACACTCGGGAGAAGGCAATCTTTTCGTGGCAGTTTCTTTGTCGCGGGGGGTTGCGAGGGGGGCCGGCCAGGCCTCCCTGCACAGGTCTTAAAACACGTTTTGGTTACTTTTCCGTGGGGAAAAGTAACGCCCGTCGCGGCAGCGACAACCTTCGCTCCAGCCGCCGCTGAAAAACGGGGCACCCACGTGGAACCAACATCTGCCACGTTGGCCAGCGCACCACCCACCGCGGTAGCGACAATCTTCGTTCTACTTCGATTTCCTATTGACAGGAGCCTTGGGAGTCGTTAAAATTTGTAAGAAAGTAAGGCCGAGCCTCACGCAAGATAAACTCATGGGACACGGCACAGCTATCAAATTATTATTAGGAGATGACTTTATGGGCAAGCGCATTGTCATCGCGCTGGGCGGTAATGCTTTGGGAAACAACCTTTCCGAGCAGATGATCGCCGTCAAGCATACCTCCAAAGCGATTGTTGACCTTATCGAAGAGGGACATCAGGTGATTGTATCCCACGGCAACGGCCCTCAGGTGGGAATGATCCACAAGGCTATGTCCCAATATGTGAAAAACGATGCCACTCAAACTCCCATTCCTCTTTCCGTCTGCGTCGCCATGAGTCAGGGCTATATCGGCTACGATTTGCAAAGTGCACTGCGGGAAGAACTGCTGAGCAGAAGAATAGAAAAGCCGGTTTCTACCATCCTCACCCAGGTAGTGGTGGATGAAAACGATCCCGCCTTCCAAAAACCTACCAAGCCTATCGGCGAATTCCTCAGCAAGGAGGATGCCGACGTCCTCATCGCTCAGGGTGAAAACCTCATGGAAGATGCCGGCCGTGGCTGGCGTCGGGTGGTGGCTTCCCCCAAGCCTGTCGACATTGTGGAAATTGACTCCATCCGCACTTTGGTGGAAGCCGGGCAGGTCGTGGTGGCCTGCGGCGGTGGCGGAATTCCCGTGGTTCGGGAGGGCTCCGGCCTCAAGGGTGCGGCAGCCGTCATCGACAAGGACTTTGCCAGCTGCAAAATGGCAGAGCTGGTGGGCGCAGACTGCCTCATCATCCTGACTGCGGTGGAAAAAGTAGCCATCCACTTTGGCAAGCCCAATCAGGAGTGGCTCAGCACCCTGACTCCCGAAGAAGCCCGCAAGCATATGGCCGACGGCCAGTTTGCCCCCGGCTCCATGCTGCCTAAAGTTGAGGCTGCAGTGGAGTTTGCCGAGAGCGGACCCGGGCGCTATGCTCTGATTACTCTGCTGGAAAAGGCCAAGGACGGCATCGCCGGAAAAACCGGAACCACTATTCGCTAAGATAGAAGCAACTCTCAAAGGGCCGGAAAGCAAATGCTTTCCGGCCCTTGTTGCGCGTTTTGTCCAATGGGATGTAAATCAGTGCTCGGCCCAGTCCAGACTGCGGCCCACCGCCTTATGCCAGCCTGCCAGCAGCTTTTGACGGTGCTCCCCCTCCATATCGGGAGAAAAGGTGACATCGCAGCTCCAAAGCTGCTTGATTTCCTCCTGACTCTTCCACACACCGGTGGCAAGACCTGCCAGATAAGCAGCTCCCAGCGCCGTGGTCTCCCGGATGGCAGGGCGGCGAATGGTCTTATCCAAAATATCCGCCTGAAACTGCATGAGGAACCCATCCCGGGAGGCTCCTCCATCCACCTTCAGCTCTGTGGTGACCATGCCGGTATCCTTTTCCATGGCCCGAACCAGGTCAGCGCTCTGATAGGCGATGCTCTCCTGCGCCGCCCGGATAATATGCTCCCGCCGGGTTCCCCGGGTCAAGCCTACCAGGCAGCCTCTGGCATACATATCCCAGTAGGGGGCTCCCAGTCCCGTAAAGGCAGGAACCAGATAGACCCCCGCCGTATCCTTTACCTTTTGGGCCATATACTCGGCATCGCTGCTTTCGGAAAAGAACCGCATCTCATCCCGCAGCCACTGGATAACGGCTCCTCCTACAAAGACGCTGCCTTCCAGCGCATAGCTCACCTTGCCCCCCAAACCCACGGCAATGGTGGTAAGCAGTCCGTTTTGGCTGACATACCGCTGGTCCCCTGTGTTCATCAGCAAGAAGCACCCGGTGCCGTAAGTGTTTTTGGCGTCTCCCTTTTCGAAGCAGCACTGGCCAAAGAGAGCAGCCTGCTGATCTCCGGCGATGCCCGCAATGGGAACCTGTGCCCCCTGAATGGACGTGTAGCCGTAAATCTGGCTGGAATCACAGACCTTGGGCAGCATGGCCCGGGGAATGTCCAGCGCCTTTAGCAGGGTGTCGTCCCAGTCCAGAGTCCCGATGTTGTAAATCATGGTGCGGGAGGCGTTGGTGTAGTCGGTGACGTGAACCTTCCCCCCCGTCAGCTTCCAGATCAGCCAGCTATCCACCGTGCCAAAGAGGATGTCCCCTTGCTTGGCGCGTTTCCGCTCCGGGTCCACCTGATCCAGAATCCACTTGATTTTAGTGCCGGAAAAATAGGCGTCGGGAACCAGCCCGGTGGCCTGCCGGATATAATCCCCCAGTCCCTGCTTTACAAGCTCCGCCACAATGGGTGCGGTGCGGCGGCACTGCCAGACGATGGCGTTGGCCACCGGCCGGCCTGTCTGCCGATCCCATACAATGGTGGTTTCCCGCTGATTGGTGATGCCGATGGCGGCAATCTCCTCCGGGCGGATTCCCGTTTGAGCAATCACCTCCATCATCACCCCGTACTGGGAGGAATAGATTTCGGTCGGATCCTGCTCCACCCAGCCCTCTTTGGGATAATGCTGAGTGAATTCCCGCTGTGCCATTCCCATGATGTTTTGTTCCCCGTCAAACAAAATCGCCCGGGAACTGGTGGTTCCCTGATCCAGCGCCAGTATGTAAGCCGCCATCATACTTCCCCTTTCTTTTTAGAAGGAAAAGAGCGCGGCAAAACGGCCCCGAAGAGCTGTCCTGCTGCACTCTACTCTCTACTCTCTCGCGCAGTAATACTGGTATTATTTTACCATCTTGCCGAAAACAAAGCAAGCCATATCAACATTTTCGCCTGATCCCGCCATCAAAAATCGTATACTTTCCCGGCGGAACGATTCCGATGCCTTGGCCCGGCTATCCCGCTACAGAAGCAGATAGCACAGCGCCAGAATCAGGGTGGTGTCGGCCTTGCTGTTGATAAGGATGAGGATAAGGCCCAGAATCAGCACCCGATCGTCGTCCAGCCCCACCGCTCCCAAAATATCCTGAAGCAGGGTGGTATCGGTTTTTTGTTTCTGTTCCGGCTCGGGTTGCTGAGCCGGGCGCTGCTGCCTGCGCTGCTGCTGCGGGGAGTGTCCCCCCGGAGTTCTGCGCTGGTTGTGGGGTTGATTGCGGTTGCCGGCTTGCTGCTGCCGATTGTTTGGCGGTGGCGGTGTTTGAGGCCTCGGTGGTGGCGGCGGGGGAGAGGGTTCCGGCTGCTCCCGGCGGGGAGCCCGGTTTTGCCGCGGCACATTGGGGTCGGTGCTCCAGCCGCCCCGGGAACTTGCCTGCTGCTGCATCTCCATCATTCTGGCCATCGCCTCCTGCTGTAACCTGCCGATGTCGCTTACGGGCCGGGTTGTCTGTGGCATAACACTACCTCCCTCCCGTCAGTGAACTGAGCAGGCCACCCAGCCCGCCACTGGAATTTCGTCCTCCAAACAGGTTGCCCAGGCTAAAGCCTCCCTGCCCCTGTCCTTCCGAACCGGAGCGTCTGCCTCCTCCCAGAAGCCCTCCCAGGTTAAAGCCGTCCAGAATCTCTTCCATCTTGCCAAAGAGGCCGCTTTCCTTGAGGAGTGGCAGGAACTGCACCACCTGCATCACTTTGATGGCGTCGTCCACCTTTTCCCGACGCTCCTCGTCCTTGAGGTGGCTCTTTACCGCCATCAGCAGCCGAACATTTCCGGCGTTGGCTCCAATGCTGCTCATGGCCTGCTGGAATTTCAGCAGCATCCCCATATCCATACCGCCGGGAATGGGCCCGGCATCGCTTCCTCCGCCTCCCAGCATTGCCGCCAGAGTGGAAGCGGTGGAAGGTGCCGCCGGAGCACCTCCTCCTCCCGTAAGGCCGGAGAGAATCCCCTGCAGGCCCGAAAGGTCCACGCCGCCGCCACTGCCGCTGCCGCCGCCCAAACTTCCCAACAAGGCGGAAAGGTCCAGATTGCCTCCCTGCTTCTGGGATGATTGCCCCTGACTCGCTAATCCCGACAGGAGGGCGGAAAGGTCGGGGGTCTGCTGTTGGCGGGACTGGGATTGCCCCCCCAGACTGCTCAACAGGGCGGAAAGGTCCAGATTGCCCCCCTGCTGCTGGGATGATTGCCCCTGACCCGCCAGTCCCGACAACAGGGCGGAAAGATCGGGGGTCTGCTGTTGGCGGGATTGAGACTGCTCTCCCAAACTATTCAACAGGGTGGAAAGGTCCAGATTGCCCCCCTGCTGTTGAGATGATTGCCCCTGACCCGCCAGTCCCGACAGGAGAGCGGAAAGGTCGGGGCTCTGCTGCTGTTGGTGGGATTGAGACTGCCCTCCCAAACTGCTCAACAGGGCGGAAAGGTCCAGATTACCGCTATCCTGCGGGGAAGAGGCAGGGGCCTGCCGGGGTTTCCCCGTCAGGCCGGCGATGATGTCGGAAATAGCCCCTACGTCAATGTCGGGGACGTTGTCTTCCACCGGCTCATAGTCCGGCTGATAGGCAGTCCCCGGGGAAGGAGCAGGGGTCCTTCCGCCACTGAGCTGTTCTAGCAGCCTGCGGATTTCGGCCAGTTCCTCCTCCCTTTGCCGGGTGGGAGTGGGGAGCTTATTTTGATATGTATTGCGCCGTCCCGGCATCCCCATCCCCCGGTTGGCCGGCCGGGGTGGGGAAGCCTGATACTGAGCGGGAGCCGCATTCTGCCCGTCCCCTGTCAGGCCGAGAGAAGCGGCGGCTTCCTCCAGTTGCCGCATGCTTTCGGGGTCGCTCAGAACCCGGTTGAGGATGGCGGACAGATCGTCCATAGCGTTTACTCCTTCCACTTACCGGTGGCAAGAGCCGTTCCGGGGATGCCATCTACACTCTTACTTTCCGGAAAGGTTTTTGAGCAGGTTTTGCACCTGAGGATTTTTGAGCAGGGCGTTTAGCGCCTGCGGGTTTTGCATCAAGCCGTTTACCTTGGCCTGAGTTTTGGGGTCCAAATTCTTGACCAGCTCCTCGGCACTGCCGGAATCCAGCTGTTTTCTCAGTTGCTCGGGGTCGGCTCCCAGCTTCTGCTGAGCCAGTTTGAGCAGGGCATTTTTATTGGCTTCGCTTAGGTTAAAGTTTTGCAACATTCACACCGCCTATTTTGTTTGTTATATTCTTATTTTTATGATAGGATATACCTTAGTATGATAATGATCAGCCGGTGGAAACCGAGACCGCAAAAGGATGCGCTCCCTGTTTGCCCTTAGTTTGCCGGCCTTTGGATTCGAGGGGGAGCCGGAGTGCGGATCGTGGTTTTTTCCGACAGTCACAACAACTTTCATAAACTCAATCAGGTGGTGGAGCAGCGTGGGGACACCCACCTGTTTTTGCATTTGGGAGACGGCGAGGGGGAGTTTGACGACCTTGCCTGCCTCTACCCGGAAAAGAAGATGCTCTTTGTCCGGGGCAACTGCGACTGGGCCTCCTTGAGCAAAAGCGAGGATTTGGTAATTTGCCAGGGCAAGCGCATCTTTTTCACCCACGGCCATCTCTACGGCGTCAAAAAGGATACCCATAGGATTTGGGAGCGAGCCCGGCAGCTTGAAGCGGACATCTGCTGCTTTGGCCACACCCACACTCCTTTTTCTACCTATCGGGAGAGCGTCTATCTTCTCAATCCCGGCAGCATCTCCCAGCCCCGGGCGGGGCATCCCTCCTACGGCGTCATTGACATCACCGATGCCGGCATCGCCATTCATCATGTAACATTGAGGTGACCTGTGTTGAAGCTTTCCGGTCTTTCCACCCAATCCATCGGCCGGGACATCCTCTGGCTGGAGGAAGTGGATTCCACCAACCGCTACGCAAAAGAGAAGGCTAGCGAGCTGCGCCACCACACGCTGGTGATGACGGGCCGGCAGACCGGGGGCCGGGGCCGGATGGGCCGCAGCTGGAGCTTTGATGACGGCAAGAGCCTCGCCATGAGCCTTTTGCTCAAGGATGTTCCCTTGGAGCAGCTGACTCAGCTGCCTTTACTGTTTGCAGTGGGGGTACAGCAGGGGCTTTTCCGGCTGTGCGGCCTGGAGTTTGGCATCAAGTGGAGTAACGATATCCTTTGGGAGGGCCAAAAAGTCTGCGGCATCCTCTGCGAAAGCCGCTCTGCCCCCGGGTCCTCCATCGCCGTGGGGGGAATCGGCGTAAATATCGCCCAAACCCGCAAAGAGCTGGATAACCATGACCTATTATATGCATCCTCCCTGTTTTTGGTGACAAACAAGCTGTTTTCCACGGAGGAGGTGGCTGCCGCCCTCTGCAATCAGCTGGAAACAGCCTTCCGGGCGCTGGAGGAACAGGGCTTTGACGCCATCCTCGACCAATACCGCAGCCACTGCGTCACTCTGGGCAAGAGGGTGCGAATCTCGCTGGACGGCCGGGAGCAGGAGGGGACGGCATTGGACATCGCCCCCGACGGCAGCCTGCTCTGCAACATTGGCGGTAAAATCCGCAGCATCAACGCCGGGGAGGCCTCGGTGCGGGGGATGATGGGCTACGCCGACTAACCTCATGAGGTATCATAGATCGGAGAAAGGATTTTGGTAAGTATGAAAGCGATACGGTTGGCAAGCCTGTCCCTTGCCCTATCGTTGGCGCTGGGAGCTTGCGCTGCTCCCCCTTCTCCTCAGCAGGTGTCCCAGCCTGCCGTTTTGACGCAGGCAGCAGAAGAAAGCTCCTCACCGATGGAAAACCCTCCCCCTGTGAAGAACATCGTCCCCAAAGAGGCAGGATCTTCCCCACCGGAGCCCTTGGAGGAAGAAGCCCCCGAGGCTCCCCGGGAGGGGTCTGCTCCTCCCTCCCAGCCGGAATCTTCCCTGACCATCATCCCAAATCCACAGGTGCGGGCCTACACCCTTGACCCCAAGAGACTGCTGTGCTACAACCTGTTTTCCACCGATCCCAAACCGGAGGACACCGCCGATTACGCCCAGATGGTTCGCATTCTGGTGGAGGTGGTCAACAGCGTGGAGCCCGTCCCCGCCACCCCCTCCGGGAACAAGGTGGAAGGAGGCTTTCTGCTGGTGAGTCAAGACGGCAGCTATGCCAAAACTGAGTACCGCCTAAAGCCCACGGTGCTGGAGGTAAATGGTGCCGCCTATGCCTTGACACAGGAGCAGTACGACACTCTGTTGGGCATCTGTCAATGGGGCAAGGGGCAGCGGGTGCAGTGGCCCTACTGGCTCATCTACATGAACCCCAACCGGGTGGTAACGGTGGAGTGCACCGATGAAACCGGGCAGATGCGGCAGATGATTCCTGAAAACGTCTGCCATGCCGCCGAGGAGCTGCGCACCCTTTCAGCGGAGCAAGGCTCCCGCTATGTCCCCGGCACCGTAGATTTTTCCGGGATGTTCCGGGCGGTGTTCACCTTTGACAACGAGGGAACCTACACCGTAGCCATCGACGATAACACCATGTATCTGGAAGCCACCGGCATGGATTATGCTTGCAAATACGCCACCTCCACCTTCGGCATACCCAACTTTGCTGAGGATATGCCCCAGTGGATTGAGGGGCCCCTGCCTTCGGTAGATAAAGATGCCCCGCTTATGGGCAAACCGGTGATCTATCTTTACCCGGAGCAGACGCGGAACGTCACCGTTCGTCTGGATTTTCAGGGAAAACTGGGCTACACCTGGCCTGTCTATGAAAACGGCGGCTGGGCGGTGACCGCTTCCCCCGACGGCTCCCTGGTCAACCGAGGGGATGGCTCTACCCACCGCTACCTGTTCTGGGATGGCTGGCCCGACAACACCGGCTGGGATCTTTCCAATGGGTTTGTGGTGCGGGGGCAGGACTCCCACGCCTTCCTGCTGGAAAAGCTGCCCCTATTGGGACTGGACCCTGTGGAGTACAACGACTTCCTCACCTATTGGGTGCCCCAGCTTTCCCAAAATCTGTGGAACCTCATCACCTTCCTCCCCGAGGAGGAGTATGAGAAGATTGCTCCCCTCACCGTCTCCCCCGCTCCCGATACGGTGATCCGCATTGCCATGATCTGGAAGCCTTTGGAGGCTCCCCTTATTCTGCCGGAGCAGCTCCTCCCCTCTCCCCCTGTCCGCAAGGGATTTACTCTGGTGGAATGGGGCGGAATAGAGCTGAAACCATAAGCCCATCCGGTAGCCCCATCAACTCAATGGCAACACAGGGCTTTCCCCCTGCTGGCAAATTCGGGAAGGCCCTGTGTTTTTTTGCTGTTTTGTGGCAAAATGTCCATAGATATGCTATACTAAACTTCATTAAATGGGAGAAGAGGAAGACCGTTGCACACAATAAAGAAGAGCAAACACCTGCCCACCCTGGCCCTGATGCTGACGGCCATTGTTTGGGGGGCAGGTTTTATGGCGGTACAAATCGCCTTGGACAGTGGATTTTCGGAGGGGCTGATTCTCCTCTGCCGGTTTGTGGTTGCTGCCTTGGTACTGCTGATGGTGGGGGGCAAGCGGATTTTCCCGGTCAGCCGCCGGGATTTGCTTTATGGACTCATCGCCGGGTTCCTACTGTTTCTGGGCTTTTATGTGCAGACGGCAGGGCTGCGGTTTACCACCCCCTCCAACAATGGATTTTTCACCTCCACCAACGTCATTATGGTGCCCTTTATCGCCTGGATGCTGCAGAAAAAGCGCCCCCCGGTCAAGTTGTTTTTCTGCTGCCTGATGGCTTTGACAGGGTTCTTTATTCTGGCCTGGAATCCACAGGTAGGCTTTTCCGTCAATCTAGGGGACCTGCTCACTCTGCTCTGTGCTTTTTTCTTTGCCTTCCACATCGCCATTCTCGGGGTGTTTTCTCCCCTGGTGGACGCGGTGCGGCTTACCTTTTTACAGATCACCTTTGCAGGGGGCTTCTCTCTCATCGCCTTTCTGCTGTGGGAGCTGCCTGCGCTTTCTTTGGTCAACTGGCAGAGCGGCCTGCCCGCCGTTGTCTTTCTGGGGCTGTTTGCCACCTGCCTGTGCTTTTTTGTGCAGACTTGGGCTCAGGGCAAAACCAGCTCGGGTAAAGCTGCTGTGATCCTCTCTTGCGAATCTCTTTGGTGTGCAGTCTTTTCGGTGATGCTGGGGTATGAGCGGCTCAGTGTGCAGATGGTGGTGGGAGGACTTATTATTATGGGAGCTGTCTGCCTGTTGGAGCTGGATCTCCCCTTCCCCCGGCGGCAAAAGGAGGAAGAGGCACCTGTTGAACAAGTGGTGGCGTGAATTTAAAAACCCGACAAACTTCCGGATAACACCGGCTCTGGCCTTTCCCACCCGGGATTTGATCGCCGCAGCTCTGCTGAGCATCCCCATCAAATTCTGGCTGGAATCGTCCTTATCCCCATTTTCTCCACCGGTGGACTTTGCTCTGGTGGACGGGGTTTTAATCTGGTTTCTCATCCGGGGGCTGTTTGCCCTCGCCAAGGTGATGGGGAAGCGATAGAATGGAGGAAACACTTATGGAGCATCAATTTGTACTGGTGCTGGACTTTGGCGGGCAGTACAACCAACTGATCGCCCGACGGGTACGGGATATGGGCGTGTACTGCGAGGTTCGCCCCTATACCCTCACCGCCCGGGAGGTTGCCGCCCTCAATCCCATCGGCATCATCTTTACCGGAGGCCATAACACCGCCTACCACCCGGATTCCCCCAAGGCGGACCCGGAGATTTACAAGCTGGGGGTTCCCATTTTGGGCATCTGCTACGGCGCTCAGCTAATGGCTCATCAGCTGGGAGGCAGCGTCGCCACCCCTTCCCAGCGGGAGTACGGCTCCACCGCCATGACGCTGGAGCCTTCCTCCGTTCTTTTTGAGGGGCTGGAGCGGTTGCAGACCGTCTGGATGAGCCACACCGACTACGTGGACAAGCTTCCCCAAGGGTTTGTGGGAACAGCCCGCACTCAGCATACCCCTTATGCCGCCATGGAGGATACCTCCCGGAAGTTTTACGGCCTGCAGTTCCATCCCGAGGTGGAGCATACTCAAAACGGCCTTGCTATGATGCACCGCTTCCTCTTTGATGTTTGCGGTGCCAAAGGCGACTGGACCATGGCCACCTACTCTCAGGCCCTCATCGCTCAGGTGCGGGAGCAGGTGGGTAGCGGCAAGGTGCTGCTGGCACTTTCCGGCGGCGTGGACAGCTCGGTGGTGGCGGCCCTTCTCTCTCAGGCCATCGGCAACCAGCTCACCTGCATCTTTGTGGACCACGGTTTAATGCGCAAGGATGAAGGGGATGAGGTAGAAGCCGCCTTCTCGGGCCGAGAGCTGAACTTTGTGCGGGTCAATGCGGCAGAGCGTTTTCTGTCCCGGCTGGAGGGAGTCACCGACCCCGAAAGCAAGCGCAAAATCATCGGCGAAGAGTTTATCCGGGTATTTGAAGAAGAAGCCAGGAAGATCGGCAACGTGGATTTTCTGGCGCAGGGCACCATTTACCCCGACGTCATCGAGTCAGGAGCTGGGGACAGCGCTGTCATCAAGAGCCACCACAACGTGGGAGGCCTGCCCGACCACGTGGATTTTAAGGAAATTGTCGAGCCCCTTCGCCTTCTCTTTAAAGATGAGGTACGGGCACTGGGTACCACTCTGGGCCTGCCCGACTATCTGGTCTGGCGCCAGCCCTTCCCGGGACCGGGTCTTGCCATCCGCTGCCTGGGAGAGGTTACCGAAGATAAGCTGACCATCCTGCGGGAGGCCGACTTTATCTACCGGGAAGAAATCGCCAAAGCAGGACTGGACCGGAGCATTCATCAGTATTTTGCCGTCCTCACCAACATGCGCTCGGTGGGGGTCATGGGGGATCAGCGCACCTACGATTACACCCTTGCTCTGCGGGGCGTTACCACCAGCGACTTTATGACGGCAGATTGGGCAAAAATTCCCTACGAGGTACTAGAAAAAGCGGCCAATCGCATTGTCAACGAGGTGCGCAGCATCAACCGCATCGTCTACGACATCACCTCCAAACCCCCCGGAACCATCGAGTGGGAATAAACCGCAACGCTATCCCCGGATGTGCAGAACCTGCCGTCCGGGGATTTTCCTACTTTTGAAAGGGTACTGAATGGATAGCACAAGACTGCACCGGCCCTCCGTCAGTTTCCTAGCTAAGCACCCCGCTGCACCGACGTTTCAAAGTCGATGCGGCGGGGTATTGTCTGCACAATTTTTCCTCAGAAGCTTTGGCAAATCTCTTAATTTTTTTACTGCCAATAGGCTGCGTCGGTATAAAGATCTTTATATTAAAATGCAGTATATTTGTAACTTTTATGTAAATATAGCTACCTTTCACTGCTGGAATATGCGTTGGAGATCACTGTCATTTTTAATAAAAATATATTTCTATGTTAGTTTTTATAGATAATTTTCAGTATATTGCCCTAAATAAGTTCAAAAAGTGTAGATTTAGAAAGTTTAAACGTATTCAAACTTCACTTTTTGTTCACAAAGAGGTAAGGTGATATTGGTGTATAAAGATTTTGTTAAAAATGCCAAAACGACCAAACACCAAATAGGAAATTGGAAAGGATGTTTTTTATGAAACGCATTTCAGCACTACTGTTGGCACTTGTTCTTCTTATGTCATTGGCCGCTTGCGGTGGTGGCGGTGCTAAGCAATCCGCTGCTCCTGCCCCTGCTTCGGAATCCAAAGCAGAGGGCGCCGCTCCTGCAGAGGGCACTCCCGCAGATAGCGCCGCCAGCGAATGGGCCCCCACCGAAAACGTCACCATCATTGTGGCCTATAAGGCAGGTTCCGGCACCGACAACACCGCCCGTGTACTCACTGCCTATGCGGAAAAGTACATCGGCAAACCCGTCATCATTGAAAACCTAGAAGGTGGCTCCGGCTCCATTGGCTGGACTGCACTGCAGCAGGCCGAGCCTGACGGCCACACCCTTGGATTTTTGAACCTGCCCAACTTCAACTCCTCTATCACAGAGGGGCTGGCCGACTACACCGTCGACGATTTCACCGCCATCTGCAACCACGTGACCGAGACCTCTGTCGTTCTGGTCAAGGCCGACTCCCAGTTTAACACTCTGGAAGATCTGGTGCAGTATGCAAAAGAGCATCCCGGTGAACTGAAGGCTTCCACCAACGGCAAGCGCGCCTCTAACCACATCGGCGCGCAGATGCTGGCCAACACCGCCGAGTTCCAGTACGTGGACGTTCCCTATGGCGGAACCGCCGACCAGCTGCTGGCCCTACGCCAGGGTGAAGTAGATTTTTCCGTTGCCAAGGTTGCCGACTTTGCTTCCTTTACCTCCGAAGTAAAAATTCTGGGCGTATTTGCCGCCGACCGTCTGCCCGAACTTCCTGATGTTCCCACTGTGGGCGAGCAGGGCTACTACGACAAGTGGCTGGGCTCTTCCCGCTGCATTGCTGCTCCCGCCGGCGTTTCCGAGGACGTTGTCGCCTTCTATGCCAAGGCATTTGAGCAGATCATGCAGGATCCCGATTACCTCAAGGCCGCCGAAGCCGCCGGTATCACCACCGATTATCAAGGTCCGCTGGATACCGCTGCTATGGTATGGCAACAGCAGGAGTTTGCAGAAGATCTGGAAAGCGCTTGGGGCGCCTAATCTGTTTTTGCGAGAAAGCGGAGACCCCACGGCCTCCGCTTTTCTCAACCATATTTATGGTGTGATTTGTGTTTAAAGGAGGCTTTATAAGCGCATGAAAAAAACAGATATTGGCGTTGTGGGCTTTATGTACGGCGTTTGCATCCTGTTTTTTGTACTGTCCCTGGATCTGAAGCCGGAAGCCCAAACCTACCCCCGCTTTATTATGGCTGTGCTGGTTGCTTTGACTACCCTGTATGTCATTCAGATGATTTTTGCGGCGCGGCGCTATGGTGTCACCAGCGGCATGGAGGAAATCTTTGCGGGCTTTTTGCCCAAGCAGTTCTTCTGCATTTTGGCGATGATCATTGTTTATCTGATTCTGATGTATCTGGTTGGATTTTACATTTCCACTGTTCTGCTTATGGTGGGTTGCCTTTTGTTCCTTCGGGTACCAAAATGGCAGATCATTGTTTCTACTCTGGCAATTATTGGCCTGATTTATGGCGCATTTACCCTATTTTTAGGGGTAAAGTTGCCGGTTGGTTTGCTGTTTAAATAAGGAGGAACGGTGCGAATGCTTGAAACATTATTTTTGATGGGTCAGGGCTTTATTAACGCTCTCAGCCCCATGAACCTGCTGTTTGCAGCCGCCGGCACCGCCATTGGTATTGTCATCGGCTGCCTGCCCGGACTGTCCGCCGCCATGGGCGTTGCCCTGCTACTGCCCATGACCTTCACCATGGCTCCCGAAACGGGGCTCATCGTGCTGGGTGCTATCTATTGCGGTGCCATCTTTGGCGGTTCCATTTCCGCTATTTTGATCCACACACCGGGAACTCCTGCCTCTGCCGCCACCGCCATCGAGGGCTATCAGCTTACTCTGCGGGGTAAGGCCGGTAAGGCTTTGGCCGTCGCGTGCTTCTCTTCCTTCTGCGGCGGATTGCTGTCCTGTATTTCCCTGTACTTCTTTGCCCCCCTGCTGGCTCAGCTGGCCATGAAGTTCGGCTCCCCCGAATACTTCTGGCTTTCCGTCTTCGGTCTGACCATCATTGCAGGCGTGTCCTCCAAGTCCATGGTCAAGGGGCTGATGTCCGGGGCCTTTGGTCTGCTGCTTTCCACCATCGGCATGGACCCCATCGAAGGCGCCAAGCGCTTTATGTTCGGTCAGGCCTCGCTGTATGAGGGCATCAACACCACCTGTGCTCTGATCGGACTGTTCTCCATGTCTCAGGTGTTGATTCTGGCGGAAACCAAGATCAAGGAGCGGGCTAAGGCTGCCAAGTTCACCGATAAAATCGCCCTGACCGGCAGCGAAATCAAGCGTTTGACTCCCACCATTCTGCGCTCCTGGGTGATCGGAAACCTCATCGGCATTCTGCCCGGCGCTGGCGCTTCCATTGCCTGCTTTATGGGATACAACGCAGCCCGTCAGTTCTCTAAGCACAAAGAGGAGTTTGGCCATGGCTCTATTGAAGGCGTGGCCGGCCCCGAGGCTGCCAACAACGCCGTGACCGGCGGCTCCCTGATTCCCATGCTGACCCTTGGCATCCCCGGCGAATCGGTTACTGCCGTGCTGATGGGCGGTCTGATTATTCAGGGGCTGCAGCCCGGACCCGAGCTGTTTACCCGCTACGCCCCCATGACCTATACCTTTTTTGCCGGATTTGTGCTGGTTCAGTTTTTTATGCTGGGCATCGGCCTGCTGGGCTGCCGGGGATTTGCTCAAATCTCCCGCCTGTCCGACGCCATTCTGATCCCCAGTGTGGCTGTGCTCTGTGTGGTGGGCTCCTTTGCCATCCACAAGAACTTTACCGACGTGGTCATCATGATGATTTTTGGCATCATTGGCTACATGGTGCGCAAGTTTGGCCTTAACCCTGCAGCCATTGTGCTGGCTCTGATTCTGGGGCCCATCGGCGAAAAAGGCCTGCGCCGCTCTCTGGTTCTGTCGGGCGGAAGCCCTGCCATCCTGTTCTCCACCCCGGTTTGCTGGGTGCTGATCGGACTCTGCGTCTTTGGCATTCTGTCCCCCATCTTCATGAACCGTGTGGAGCAGAAATCCTTGGAGCAGGCAGGCGGCGGAGATATCGTCGCCCCCATGGAGGACTAATCTCTCCCTTGTGTTGAAGTGTAACCGTATTATTTTTGCAAAGGAAGAAGGTGCCAAGGCAAAGTGAACAGCTTGTTTTCCCCGGAGTTTGTTGCGTACTTAAAAGAGCTGAATACGGTTTCTATTTTATTTCGCTTTGCCTTGGCCACCCTTTGCGGAAGCCTTATCGGCTTTGAGCGGGGCAAAAAGCGCCATGCCGCCGGGCTTCGCACCCACATTATCGTCTGCATCGGCGCTACTGCCGTCATGCTGGTCAATCAGTATAGCGTGAACTTTATCAACCCCGCCTCCGATCCGGCTCGAATGGGGGCCCAGGTGGTCAGCGGCATCGGCTTTCTGGGGGCCGGAACCATCGTCATCACAGGAAACCAGCGCAACCAGCAGGTCAAGGGACTCACCACCGCCGCAGGGCTTTGGGCCTCGGCCTGTATGGGACTGTGCATCGGCATAGGCTTTTACCGCGGCGCGGTGATTATGTGCGCCTTTCTGTTTGTGGTGATTGTGGCTCTCAACCAGATTGACGAGCGGTATTTAAAATCCGCCTCCCTGCTCCGCCTGTATCTGGAGTATTCGCCTGCCACTCCATTCAGCGCCATTCTCGGTACCCTGCGCAACGGGGGTTGGCACATGACTTACATTGAGCCCCTCAGCCACATGAGTTCCGGCAATACCAGCGTACTGCTGGAAATTCAGAATAAGAGCCGTAATTGGGATGCCCAAAGGGTGCTTGATCTGGTGCGCAACGTAGACGGCGTATTGTTTGTAGAAGATATTTAGACAGGCAACACAACAGCGGAGCCCCTTTTTGGGAGGCTCCGCTGTGCTGTTTTACCGTGGCGTAGTCCGCCCTTCAAAGAAGATCTGATCAAACGCCGTTATTATTTCGCTTGCTTTTTCGTTAATGATCCAATCGTCCACCGGCATGTTGTTGCGCAGGATGGTTTTAATATCCGGGCCTTCCCGTTCCTCATTATCCCGAATACCCTGCAGGTGGCTGCTTTCCAGAATTGTTTGCCCCTCTTCCGACAAAATATAGTCATACAGCAGGCGGGCATTGCGGGGGTTGGGGCCCCCCTCTGCGATGCCAATGGGACTGTAAAGGGAAACTCTGTCCTGCTCTGGCTCTATCCCGGCAATGGGCTCTCCGCTTTCCGCCATGGTTTCCACCACGTAATCCAAACCGATACCGATGGGATAGTTCCCCTGTGCCACCTGAACATGAGTGCCGTTAGTGGAAGTTTCCAGCATACACCCATTGTCCCGCAGCCGGGTAAAGTACTCCTCCCCGTAGGCTTCATTGAACAGCATGATCCCCACAAAATGCTTGGCGCTTCCGGCGTCCCCCGGGTCTGTCATGATGATCTTCCCCTTCCACTTGGGGTCCAGCAGGTCCTGCCAGCTGCGCGGAGCCTCCGACTCCGACACAAGGTCGGTGTTGTAGGCGATGACAAAGGAGAGAATCCGGGCTCCGGTGTAGAAGTGTTCCTCATCCAAAAAAGCAGAGTGGATGTTGATAGCCTGGGGGGATAAATAGGGGGCGAGAATTCCCTCCTCCTTCATGCGGATGTAATCGGCGGAGGACCCCACCCACACAAGATCGGCGGCCACATGGCCGGTTTGTTTTTCCGTGGCCAGCTTGGTGAGAATCTTACCCGTGGATGCAAAATCGTACTGCATGGTGATGTCGGGGTACCGCTTTTCGAACCCGGCCTTTAGCTTTTGAATTTGTTTTTCCTGCATGGAACAGTAGAGCACTACCTCCCCGCTGTAACCGGAAAACTCTTGAGGGCCTACAGCGTTTGCGGACCCGTTACTGCAGCGGGTCAACAACATCAGCGCCGCCAAAGCATAGGGGAAAACCTTCCATACTCGCTTCAATCCATCTTCTCCTTTGGCGCAAAGTTCCCATCCTGTCCATGTTTTTATGATATAATATTAACCGAGAAAAGTAAAGCTGTTTGTGCTGCCCCTTTTTACCCCAAGCCACTTCCCCGCAGAATAAAAGGAGATACATACCATGGCATTATCCAAACGTTTGACGGAGCTCCACGCCAAAAAAAAACAGCCGGTCATTGTGGGCCTTTGTTCTGCGGCCGGAGCACTGACCGTTCTGGGTTTGGTGCTTTGGATTGTCTCTCAGGCCTTTCAGGGGATTGCCCTTCACTCTCTGACCCGGATGGAAAGTGAATTTGTGGCTCAGACCGATGCTCTTTCCGGTCTGATGGACACCATGGTGCGCAATTACGGTTTGCAGGTATTCTATACCCCTGCCGTCTTCCAGCTGCGGGAGGACGGGAAGCTTTCCGACTGGGACAGAATCTACAACCTGCGGGAACTAAATACTTATGTCAGCAGCAGTGATTTTGTGGATTCCGTCAACGTCTACAACCACGCAACCGGCTCCATCTACTCCACCGATCCCAACCTGCTCAGCGCCCCCATCGATACCTTTGCCGACCAAAGCGCCGCCGAGCTCTTTCGCTCCCTGGACCCGCAAGCCCGAATGAAGCCCATCCGACGCACCGCCTTTCCCGGCATTCCATGGCGGGAAAAGGAATACTACTCCTTCTTGTTTTTTGAAAGCACCCCCGGCAAATCCCCCTCTCAGGGCAGCGCCCTGATGTTCAACATCCCCTACGACTGGTACGTGGGCCAGCTCCTCGCCTTTGATGATGAAAGCAGCTGCGTGTTGCTTAACGAGACGGGGGGCCTGATTGCCGCCCGCAACGACACGGTGGCCCGATGGGCCATGCACTTTCGCCGTGCCGTGGTATCCGCCGGTCTGGAGGAGCACGAGAGCAGCTATCTGATGAAGATGATCGGCAAAAAGCAGGTGGTCTGCTACTACTCCCGCATGGAATCCAACAACTGGTATTACCTGCGGATTCAAACGCTGGAAGAGTGTCTGCCCGGCCTGCTGGAGCTGCGGGACAATCTGGCGGCGTGGCTTGCCCTTGGGGTGATTCTGCTGGCCATTGTTGCGACAGTGGTAATTTTACACATCTACTTTCCCTTTCATCGTATCCGGCTGGTTCTGCGTCAGGCGGGAACCGCCTTTGCCCCCACCGAACGGCAGGTCACCGAGCTGGTCCACAGCTCGTTGGAATATCATCAAGCCCGGATTCTGCTCAACCTGTTGGAGGGGCGCGACATCGCGCCAGAAAAGGCCCCTGAGCCTCCTTTTGTGCTTCTGCTGGCCGAGGTGGATAACTCCGCCAAAGCCCGGCAAACCATATTGGAGCACTGCCCCAACGCCCACATCCATCACCAGAGCGGCTGCGAGATCGCCCTGCTTCCCCAAAAAAAATGTCAGGACATCCGCTCCCTTTGCGATGCTCTCATCGCCCAGTTTCATTGCCGTTGCTATTACAGCGCATTGAAGTACCAGCTTTTGGAAATTCCAGAATGCTACGAAACACTGCTGGAAATGCAGCGGCAGCGGTACTGGTATCCCCGGCAGCGCATTTGGACCGAGCTGGATTTTGAACCCCGCAATGCCATCAGCAACTTTTCGGATAGGCAGGCAGCTCTGATGATTTCGGTGCTCCGGTCCGGTGAATTGGAGGAGGGCCGACAGCTCTGGCTGGAATTTTTGGGTAGCATCCGCAACGATACCTACCGGGATCAAGCCTTTGCCATCAGCCGCACCGCCCAGCTGCTAACCAAGGCCATGACAGAGCTGGAACTGCCCGAGGAGCCCTTGGTCACCGACGAGTATCTGGATCAGCTGGAGGATATAGAGGAACTGACCCTGCGATTTGACGCAGTCTTTCAGGATATTGCAAGAATCGGAGCCGATAAGCGCCGCCAACGCCTGAGCGACATTGCCACCCAGGTTTCCCGGCGCATTGACTCGGACTACGAGGACTCCTCCCTTTCCCCTGCCGGCATCGCCGACGAAATGGGAATGAGCAGCGCTTATCTGGGGCGGCTGTTCCGCCAAAGCCTGAACATGTCCATTAGCGATTATATGAATCAGGTGCGGGTGCAACACGCAGCTCGTCTGCTCACCGCCACCACCCTTTCGGTGGAGAGCATCGCCTCCAAGGTGGGGTTCGGCAATCCCAAGTATTTCTTTGTGGTGTTTAAGAAAATCTATGGGCAAACACCTCTGCAGTATCGTAAGAGTGAGGAAACTACCCCGGATCAGGCGAAAGCCCCCGGCGACTGCAACCGGCAGGCCCATTGACAAACGCAAAAAAGGATGGCATCCGCCATCCTTTTTGTTGCCGGCCCACTGCATGCTCCGGAACCGTCCCTCCCCAAACCGCGGGGAATTTTTCCCTTTTGAGGTGAAGCTGTTATTTTACCAGTATTTTTGTAATCTCACCGATGTAAGCCCGGTGAAAGTCCCCGGCACTGTAGTGAAGTTCCAGAATCTTGGGGTCCAAAAACAGGGAAGATTCCATATCCTGATGGTAGAGCTTGCGGCAAAAGACAACTGCCCGGGCTTGAGGAACATAGACGGTGCCGTGCTCGTCAAAAAGGGGGGTAAAACCGCAGGCTTCAAACTTGTCGATCTCCCGGCCCGATTTGGTGCCGCAGAGGTTGAGCTGCTCTCTGTACTCTTCCTCAAAGAACAGCAGGCTGTACCGGTCCACCCCGTCGATGAGATCCCGGGTGTGGCGTTGGGGCCGCACATAGCAGTGAGCCACCGGAAACCTCCACAACACCCCCATGGCTCCCCAGCTGGCGGTCATCAGGTTGGCCTTCTCCCCTTCCCCCGCCCCAATGAGCATCCATTCCTTTCCAATTTGGGTGAACACGTTGCCCTCCCACTCTTCCGGCCGGATCTCGCGAAAATCACTCATCCTTCCTGCTCCTTTCGGTAAAAATTTCTTGGATATTTTATTATAGCAAAAAGATGGCAAAGCTTTCAAGAAAATTGCCGGACACGGTTTTACAAATCCGGAAAAATGGTGTAAACTGTAGCTGTTGTTGCCGGGCAGCAACCAACACATTCCGGGAGGAATCCCCTCATGAAAATCATTGATGCTCATATTCATTTTTGCGATATTCCCCACTTTAACAAGCTGGCGGAACAGGCCGGGCATCAAAACTGCGCCGAGCATCTGAAACGGGAATTTGCCCGTCTGGGGATTGAAGGGGCGGTGGTGATGGGCAACCGGGAACTGGAGCTATGCCACCACAGCTATCCTTCCTTTATGCGGTATTGTGTAGGGCTGGACCGCCAATGCTTTGAGCAAAAGGACATCCGGGACTGCGTGGATTTGGTGGAGCAGCATCTGCGCCGCAAAGAATGTGTAGGAATCAAGCTCTATCCCGGATACAACGCCTTTTATGTCTACGATGAGGTCTGCCGCCCCTTTTTGGAGCTGGCCGCCACCTATCGCAAGCCGGTGGCCATTCACACCGGGGAAACAGCAGGGCGTCACAATCTGCTGAAATACTGCCACCCCCTCACCTTGGACCAAGTGGCGGGGGAACATCCCAACGTGGAGTTTGTCATGTGCCACTGGGGCAATCCCTGGGTGGTGGACGCTGCCGCCGTCCTCTGCAAGCACCCCAATATTTCCACCGACCTTTCCGGCCTGCTGGAGGGCTTCACCGACATGGACCGGTATTTCCAGGAACAGTCAGGCTACATTGCCCATCTTTCCACCTGGCTTTACTACATGCAGTGCTGGGACCGGGTGATGTACGGCACCGACTTTCCCCTAGCCAATATGGAGCAGTATATTGAGTTTACCGCCCATCTGATTCCCCCGCAGCACCACGAGGCTGTCTTTGCTGAAAATGCCCGACGCATCTACCATCTTGATTTTTAGGGTATGCTTACAGGGAGCCACTTGTTCCACGCCCAACCTCTCAAGGGCAGGCAAATGACTCCCTCCCCTGCCTTTGGCGGCAGGAGCAGACCCCGATATTTGGAGTAGCTTATGAAATTATCTATATCTTCTTTATCCGCCTGTTTGCTGGCCGTGGCCCTGCTTCTTCCTCTGGGAGGCTGCGGCCATACCGGCCTGCGCTTTTGGGAAAAAGATTCCCTAGAAAGCTCCATTCCCGAGGAGTTTTCTCCCGCCGCTGTGGAGGGACAAGCTCTGGAGGAGGTCGCGGTCTTTCCCATCACCCTGCAACAGAAGGAGGAAAAGGTCTCCTTCTTTGACATTTCCGGTTTACCCCAGGAGATTACGTGGCGGCTTCAGACCATGAACTGGCTGGATCAGGACAGGCTGGCCCTGGTGGTGGCCGACGGCAGGCAAAGCATTGCCGGAAACGTCATCATGTCCAAAGCCCTCTTGTTTGATTGGAAGGAACAGGAGGAATCCTTTGTCATCACCCTGCCCGATGCCACCGTTCACCGTGTGGAGGAGGTGGTAAATACTCTGTACTTTTACGATGCCACCACCATCTACGCCGTCAATTCCGGGGACTTTTCCCTACGGGATACCGCGCCCAACGCCAGCGGTTCCGCCCCCTTGGGGAATTTGCTGCTGCGCCGGGACGACAGCGGAGTGGTACTGGAAAACACGGCGGAGGATGTAGACAATATCCGGGTGGCCCGCAACGACGACAGCGGCATCTACGGCAATCAGATGCTGTGGGCTCCCGACGGCCAGCGGTTCCTCATCGCCCGGCAGAACCTCACCGACCAAAGCGGAAACGGGGTGCTGATCGGCAGCCGGGAAGGGGAGTTCCTGCTGGAAATCGATATTGCCGGAACCGTCCGCTCCGACGATGAGGATGATATGTTCTCCCGGTACGAGTTTACCCCTTTTTGGTCCGCCGACAGCCGCAGCATTCTGGTGGCCGACTCCTCCTCCCTGCGCAGCTACAGTGTCGCGAGCGGGGAGATGCTCCACCGGGTTCGCGGCCCTCTGTACAACTCGGTCAGCAGCGTGCGGGATGTCTTTGGCGATCAGGTGATCTTGTGCAAGCCTGCGGGAAAAAGTTGGCTTACCGTCTTGCTGAATCTTTCCACCGGGGAGTCTGTGGACCTGCTGGAAACTCCCCAATCGGTGGCGGCCCGCTTTTCCCCCGACGGCAACTCTATTGTCGCCGTGGAAAGCGAAAACGCCAGCCGGATTTATCGAATCGAACTGTAAATCATAGGGAGGTATCTTGCTTTGCCTTTCAACATTGTGTTTATGGGAACGCCGGATTTTGCTGTCCCCTGCCTGAGCCGGCTGATTCAGGCGGGTCACCGGGTGACGGGTATCTTTTCCCAGCCCGACCGGCCCAAGGGCCGGGGAATGCATCTGCAGCCCCCACCTGTCAAGGAGCTGGCGCTGGAGCACGGCCTGCCGGTGTTTCAACCCTCCACCCTGCGGGACGGTTCCGCTCTGGCCCTGCTGCGGGACCTCGAGCCCGATATCATTGTGGTGGTGGCCTACGGACGTATCCTACCTCCCGAGATTTTGGAGCTTCCCCCCTTGGGCTGCATCAACGTCCACGCCTCCCTACTGCCCCGGCTGCGGGGAGCGGCTCCCATTCAATGGAGCATCATCCGGGGGGATGAGGTAACCGGCGTCACCACCATGTACATGGCCGAGGGTTTGGATACCGGAGATATGATCCTCAAGAAAGAAACCCCCATCGGTCCGGAAGAAACCGCCGGAGAGCTGTTTGAAAGGCTGGCTCCCATGGGAGCGGAGCTTCTGATCCAAACCCTGGAAGCCGTGGAACAAGGCACAGCCCCCCGCGCCGTGCAGGACGACGGCCTTGCCACCTTGGCCCCTCCCCTCAAAAAAGAGGACGCCCGGCTGGACTTTACCGCCTCCCCCGCTGTTTTTTGTAATCTGGTGCGGGGCTGCAACCCTGCACCGGGCGCCTTTGCTCTTTGCGATGATGGCAAGCCTCTCAAGGTTCACCGGGCCATCCCTGTGTGGGACCGCAAAGGGGAGCCCGGCGCTCTGCTGGATAAAAAGCGCCTCATTATTGGCTGCGGAGACGGTGCCGTGGAACTGCTTACCGTGCAGCCACAAGGTAAAAAAGCCATGGAAGGCAGCGCCTTTCTCAACGGCTTGCGGGGCGTGTTGCCCCAGCTGGTGTAAAGCCAATAACCTTTGCAGGCTCCGGCAGTCCGACTTTGCCCCTTTTGTTCCCTCCCGCATAATAGCTTACAAGAAAATCCCCCTGCCGCTCAGACAGGGGGATTTTCTTGTGATAAGAATGTTCAACGTTTGGTGGCCAGCAGCCGCTCTACCCGCTGCTCCAAAAACATCAAGGAGCCTGCGTCGATGCGGTAGCGGAACTGGGAGATCACCCCGCCCTTCTGCCGGAAGATCCGCAGGGCCTCCAACTCCTCCGCCGTGCAAAATCCCACGTACTGGTCGGGCAAAATCACCGCATCCAACTGGGCAAGGAACTCATTTAAATCACCGCCGCTTCCCAAAGGAAAGCGTGGAAGCTCGGAAAAGCCGGAAATCCCCGCCAGTTGGCGGCGAATGATGCCGGAGAACTTTTCGCTTAGGGTAAGGATTCCGGTTTTTACGCCGCTGAGCCGGGCCAGCTCCGCCACCGAGCGGCGGGAGGGAGAAAGGGCCACCCGCAGCACCTTTTCTTCTGGTGCCAGCTGGGTCACCTGATCGTAGTGGTTGCTGGTGGTCACCAGCAAATCGGTGGCTTCGTCCAGTTTGTAGGGAGCAGCCAGCAAATCGTCTAGCAGCAAGCGCTGCACCTCGACACCCGGAATTTGAGCCACCTGATCCGAGATGATCTGCAAAGCTTCGGGGTTGCAGTCGGTCACCGCCACCCGGACAAAGCCCGCCAACTCCTGCCGCTCCCGCAGCTTAAGACTGAGGAAGATACGTGCCTCCTGCAGGGAAAAGCCCAGCTCTTCCAACCGGCCCAGCATATCGTCAATAGCCTGCATGGCCTGGTCTTTTTTGCCGATCTGCTCCTCCGGTTCCTGCCCCCGGACAAAGGTGCCCCGCCCCTGCATCTTTTCGATGACTTCCCGGCGCTCCAGTTCGTCATAGGCATGCTTCACCGTACCTTGGGACAGCCCCGAATAGTCGGCCAGTTCCCGCACAGTGGGCAGGCGGCTGTCGGGAGGGAGCATTCCGCTTTCAATTCTCGCCTGAATCCGGTCGGCCAGCTGCCGGTAGAGAGGTTCCGGGCCGGACAGCGCATCTTTTCCCAATGGTCCCGCCACATGGGCGGAGAGTATCCTGTCAGGCACGTTCCCGCCTCCCGGACAGATACTGCTGCCTGCCCTCTTGATACAGGTTGTTTCCCAAACTGTCGATGATGACGGTGAGAGGCATATCCCGCACTTCCAGACGGCGAATGGCCTCTGCCCCCAAGTCCTCGTAGGCTACAATCTCGCTGCTGACCACGCTGCGGGCCAGCAGTGCCCCGGCTCCGCCGATGGCTCCAAAATAGACGGCGGTATGTTCCTTCATGGCGTCCACCACCTCGGGACCCCGCTTTCCCTTGCCGATCATGCCGGTCAGGCCTATGGCAATCAGGGCGGGAGCATAGGCGTCCATCCGGTAGCTGGTGGTGGGCCCCGCCGACCCAATGGCCTGCCCCGGCTTTTCGGGGGTAGGCCCCACATAGTAGATAACGGCATCTTCAATGGGGAAGGGCAGCTCCTTGCCCTGCTCCACCAACTCCACCAGACGCTTATGGGCAGCATCCCGAGCGGTGTAGATCGTGCCGGATAGCAGTACGCTGTCTCCGCTGCGCAGCTCCCGAGCCACTTCCGCGCTGATCGGAGCGGTAATTTTTTTACTCATCTTCCGTTCCCCCTTGCCTTTCGGCCCTTGGTGATTGTTCCAACCTATTACAGGTCATTTGCAGAATTGATCTATATCAACAGTGTACCACAGACCTTTCTGCCATGCAAGGTGAAGGTTTGGAGTTTTTAGCTTCTCCAAAGTAATAGAATTTCCCTCTCCTTCCTTGAGCTTACTCCTGAGTTCGCAGTGTGGTCCAGTCCTTCTTGGCCTGCTCCATGGCTTCCCCCCAAGTCAGTTCCCGGACGGTGAAGTAGCTTCTGAGTGCTTCACCAAATCCCCGGTTCACCCAATCGGTGGGGAATTCCTGATGTTGCCGGGGCAGAAAGGCCCCCTGCTCTATATACCCCAGCATCTGTTTGTACAGCGTAACCCCTGTATCCACCGCCGTCTCCCGATAGGGGGAGACAATGCCGAACCGGCTGGATAAGATGGTGGCCCCCGTCTCACTCTGATAAAGCCAAGTGAGGAATTCCAAGGCCAGAGCCTTGCTTTCCGGGGAAGCACCTGCCCCCACCGCCCAGTATGCCGGAACCTCAGCGTAGATTTTACCCTCTTCCTCCGGCAGGGGAATGGGCAGCAACCGCAGCTGGCGGGCTACCTCTTGGTCCACCGCCGCCACCCGAGCATAAACAGAAACCTTCTGCTGAATGGCCGCCACCCGTCCGGCAGCCAGTCCCTCCTCCACCTGCATGGTGTGGGTGACCTGAGGCAGCTTCTGCCAGCCTCTGCCATTGGTGGCATACCGGGCCATCAGGTCCAGATAGCGGCCTGCGGCTTTATTCTTTTCCATCAAAACAGAAGTGGCTCCCGCCGCCTGAGCCGCCGTAGCAAACTCTCCCCCCAGAGCGATGTCGGCCATCTGCCCCCCCACAAAGGTGTAGTCCTGCCCGGGAAGTTGGGTCACCGCTTCCAGATTTGGGTAGGCTTCTTTTAGCTCCCCTAGAGTGATCTGCCCCCGCAAGATCTGAAAACTCTCCTCCAATCCTTCAAAATCTGCCATTTCCCCAAGGGGAATGCCTGCGGCTTCGAAGATATCCCGGTTGACGATGAGGCCCACGGCGTCCACACTGTAGGGGATGCCCAGCAGCTTCTCCTCCCGAGTCATAGCCTCCAGGGTGAAGGGGATAGCGTCCCCTGCCCAAGGCAGAGAGGAAAGATCCTCCAGGTAGGCTTCCAGCTCCATCCTGTCTTTGTACCCGAAGATGTGAAAGAGATCCACCTGCTCCCCGGCGGTGAGCTTGGCCCGCAGGGTGGCCCGATAGCTGGACTCCCCCTCCACCGTCTGAATCCGGATGCTGGCCTTTTCTTCCCGCCCTTCCAGAAAGAGGTCGGCGGCCTCCTGCAGAGCTTGGGAAATCTCCCGCCGGGAATTGAGGATATTGAGGGCGACAACCGCAGGCTCCTTAGGAATATCCTGCCGGACCGCCTCCACCGGTTGGGGAGGCAGGGCAAGGCTACAGGAGCCCAGCACCACAAAGGTGTATAGCGCGGTGAAGATGGATAACATGACGCGAAATGCGGTGGAAAGCAAACAAAAGCCCCCTCACTTTCTGGAACGGTATTCCATCAAAGTATGGGGAGCTGTTTTGTTTGTTATGCGTTTTTATGGAAGTTTTGGGCAAAAGGGCCCTCACCCAGCGTTACAGAACCTGCCGCCCCAGAGCCGCCAGAGTGGT